>NZ_AUFA01000010.1:0-346976 GCF_000426265.1 Bradyrhizobium sp. Cp5.3
TCGACCTCGATCTTGCCGCCGTGGAAGCCGATCCGTCCCCGCGTTCGGCCCCAACGGTGCGCCCGCCGCGCCGCATCGCGACCGTGGCGCGGCCCGCAGGCCGCCGTGACATCCGCCTCCATCATCGTGCCGAGCGCCTCGATCCCCGCCGCAAGGCAGAACCGATCAAAGCTCGCCCGCACTTCTGCAAACGCTTCGTCCACAGCCCCAGTCGCCGGCGAACCAGCCGGTGTGATATCTCTCGTCATGGCGTTGCTCTCCTTTGTGGAATCAGCACCCCGAGCCTACCGGCTCAAGGTGGGCAACGCCGACCTCTTCAGAAATTCAACAGAACCCGGGACATCCCCGCCTAAACCCGGAACGGCTAGCCTAACGCAACCTACGGGCGTGGGAAAGCGCAGATGCCATGCTCGTGGCATGAACGACACGCTCGGCTTCGTGCCGGCATAGGTCAGCACCTGCTGGCCGCGCCGAGCGGCGCCGCTCAGGCGGCGGCAAGCCTTTCGATAACTTCTCGGGACCGCGAGAATGGCACGGCGATCGCCCCGACCTGGAGCAAGTTCAAGTCTGCCGGCGACCAATCATCCTCGTCGTCGTAGACGATGCGCTGAATGATGTTCGGGTTCTCATTCGCCTTAACGTCGAGGTTTGCAACAACACGTGCATTGATCGAGGAGGCGTCGTTGGATACCGGATCGACTATCAGCTTTCGCTCGTGCCCCAAATCGATGACGTTGGCGAACTTATGTCGCTTGTTGCTGTGCCCCAGGACAAACTCATTATGAGCCACGCGCTTGTCAAAGCGGTTCGTTAGGAAATCAGCGAGCAGCGCTTTGAAGTCGCGTGTCCGCTTGATTTTTACATGGTCAAACATCCAGCGAGCGACCTCTTGTGAGGTGTTCGCCACAAGCAAAATTGCCAAGGGCGCAGACATAATCGGCATCTGCGGCGTATAGATCACGCTCTCCCTGATGGTCAGGCCGTGCTCATTAACGAGGTGCGATAGCGCCCGATCGTAGTCCTTGACTTCGATGCCTGCTGCCAGGGCTTCGCCGAGCGCACCCCCTTCGTCAGAAGCGACGATCGTTTGGTCGCCGCCGCGAACGGTTACGCGGACCAAACCGTTCGAGGGGTACATGCAATGGGTCGTCACAACGATGCCATCCTCGACGCGCTTGACCGAAGCGAGTTCAGACAACCCACTTTGCGCCAACGTGAAAAGGTCTGGAGCATTGCTCATAGCAGCAACCCTGGTTCCGGAAGGCCCATAGCGTGGCCGCCCGGTAAGGAATCTATATTCGTGTCCGTGCAAAACCAACGCAAAATTGCATCAAACGTTCGACCGGCCTCCGTGTATGGCAGGGCGTCGTGAAGCTTTGGTGGCTTCGTCGCTCCGCGGAAGAAACGTTGGTTAACGGGCCATGAATGATAGTGTGGGCCCACTACGGCTGGCGACACTAATCCCTGCTTGGCGCCGTCTATCGAATTAATGTGCGTCTCGTCAGTATAGTCCAGCCGACAGACGGGCACGGGCATGAGGATCTGGAGCCGAAATTTCAGCTCCCTGGCCCGTGGGAACCCCACTACCCAGAGCTGGCCGCGGAGTTCGCCGCCAACCTCCAGGGGATACTTCATGACGACTTCGTGCGGGCTGAATCCCGGCGCCCACGTAGGAGCCGTGTCGAAGCCCACAATTCGCTTGCGACTGGCCATATAGGCCGTGATCGCAGCGACCATTTCCCCCCGAGTCGCCATGCATGCGCAAATTGTGGCATGTCGGCAGTTTCCGCAATGGTTATCTCGCTTCGCTGGCAGCGCTTCAGAAGCTTAGCCGGGGAGGCTCGCTGATGCCGCCCTTGTGTTGTTCGTCTGTGGGGGTATGGCCAGCGCAGAAAAACGCATGGGTGCGGCCCGGCACGGCGGCAATCGGCCCTCACAGCCAGGGTGCTATCCGGTGCACCGACCACTTTGCAAAGCGCATTATGAGCAGGGCGCAAACGTTCCTGGCCCGGAATAGTGTGGGCAGCCGTCTGGTCGGCGGCGAGATATCGGTTGGCATCGCCTAACTCACTTCTTGAGATAGCCTTGCTTTCGAAGGTGATCCGCCAGCAGCTTTTCCACGTAGCTGGCAACTGAGCGGCAATCATCGGCTGCGGCCTTCTCAGCGGCGGCCTTAACTTCATCAGAAACGCGAACCGAGATGGCTGATGTTTTGACCATGGGTGCAATTGTGTGCAGTTGACAGACAATTTGATGAGTTTAATATGCACCCACTTGCACACAAATGCAAGCGGCCCGCCGGAGTGTTGGAAGCACTCACGGCGGGCCTGACCCTCACCATGGAGCGACCCATGCCAAAGGCTAATACTACCATACCCGCCACTATAAGAATTTATAGTGAGGCCGTTCACACCCGCCGAAACGTCCTCTCTGCTGTTGGATCGGCCGCCGCCGTTGCGGCTATTCCGGCCCCCGCGTCAGCACTTCATGCCGCCGACCTAGACCCGACCTTCGCGGCGATCGATGAGCACAAGCGGGCCATAGCCGCCTACGACGAGATAGTCGACCAGCAAGATCATCTGGAGGACGCGATTCCGGAGGAGCAGCGCCGATCGACGGAGTCCCAGATCGTGGAAGGCGACGCCCCGGAATGGATCGCGTTCCAACAGGCAATGGCGCGAGTCGGCACCGCTGAGCAAGATGCGGAATGCGCGCTCGCTGACGTTATGCCCACGACCCTGGCAGGCGTGATCGCGCTGTTGGAGCACGCGCAAAAGATCGAGGCAGGCCTCGGCTTTAGGGGGGATCTCGTTGAGGACGAAAATGACGTCGGTCATAGCTGGTGGTGGTTTGCCAGCCGCAATATCACCGCGGCGCTCCTGGCGATCTGTGCTTAGGAGGGTGCCATGCGAAAATCTGCCGGAAGAACTATCGCGACCAAGAAAATGCCAGCTCCCAAGCGCCATGGTCTGGGCCTGATCAGCGCAGCCCACGTGAGAAAAACGGCGACCTTGCCCTATCTCAAGTTCGAACTGAAAAAACGGCGCAAGCCGGAAGATGTCGGGGATCTGGTGGCTATCTATGACTCCTACATCGCCGCGGCCGATGCGATGCTAGCCATTGCAAATCAGCCTCGGGCCAATGGTATCGACCTTATCAACGATGAGTGGAACTGGTTGCTGCGACGAGCATGGGAGACCGCGGAGCACATGAAGCGGCTGCAGCCGGCCAACAAGGGTGATCAAGAGCGGTTCGTGCAAACGCTCTTCAGCTGCGCGCTGGATATGGGCAGCAACATCGATGAGGCCGTTTCCGTCCTTCAAGCAGCCGTGGCTCTTGGAACGGCTGAGGAGAAGCAGAAGGCCACCTGATCCGACGTTTCCCAGCCCAGAGCCCGCCGGTCATTCCGGCGGGCTTATTGTGTGAGAACGCATGACGAACGCATGAAATCCGTGTGGGGATTTGCGGGGGTAACTCATTTCGGCAATCCGAAATCCCTCATACCTTCAATGTACCCAACAGGAACGAAACTGGAACAGCATTGCGCGGGTATTTATACTCACAGCACATCAGTCAACAAAGGAGTCGCGTGCCCATGAGCGAAAAACAAGTGGCGATGACGATCGATCTGCCGAGCGACGTCAAAGATTGGCTGCGCGCCGAAGTGGCGCGGATGGGCTCCTCGCAGCGGAGCGAAATCATCAGAGCCCTGCGGCAGCGGATGGACGCCGAGCGCGAGAAGGCGGTGCGCTGATCGATGTCGCCCACGCCGCGAGCGCTAACGTTAAACGAGGTCGCGGCGCAGCTGCGCAAGACGTCGCGTTGGCTGCTCGAATGGCTGCGCAAGCATCCTCGGGACAAGCACGGTGAGCCCTACTATACTCCGGTCGGACGGGATAAGATTTTTCACCAATCCGACATTGCCCGCATCGAAAGCGCACTTAGGGAGGGGTTGAAGTGCCGCTCAGTCTCAGGCCGCCCCGCGCCGGTAAAACGCCGAATTATGAAATCCGCGGAACATACCTCGGATGCCGAGTGGAAGTTAGCAGCGGATCTCCTAAACGATCCGTCGCTCTCAAGCAGCTCAAGCGCATCGAAGAGTGCATCGAGGACCACGGCCAATACCCAGCGCCCGAAGCTAAGCCTGATCCAGGGGAGCCAACCTTCTTGAGCGCGTCGATCGCCTATCTCAGGGACGGCCGCAGCCGGCGCTACGTCGCGCCGCTCGTGAAGCATTTCGGCAAGACGCCACTGCGGGAGATGACCCAGAAAGCCATTGATGACGCCGCCGTGGAGATCCTGCCAACGGGAGCCCCAGACTACCGCAACCGTGCGGTTTATGCCCCGACGATCACGATCCTGCGTCATGCCCTCGGCGACAAGTGTCCGACCTTCCGCCGCCCGAAGGGGGCGAAGGGCCGCCAGAAGAAAGACTTCATGTGGCCGGCCGACGCCTTTGCCATCATCGGCGAGGCTGACAAGATTGATCCGGAGTTTGGCCTATACCTGCGGCTGCTCCTTTATACCGGCATCCGCAAGAGCGAGGGCCTGAAGGCGCTGGCGGCCGACACCAAGCCGGAGGAGCGCGCCGCCTGGCTGCGCACGTCGAAGAACTCAGACCCCCGTATGCTGAAACTGCGGGAGGACATCGTGGCGCCGCTGGCAGCGCATCTCGAGAGCCACACGGGAGAACGCCTGTTCAAGTTTAACGATGGCGGCCACTTCAAGCACATGCTCACGCGCGCAAAGCTTGCAGCCTGCTCCCTGCCCTGCCCGAAGCGTCGGCCGGTCGGCTGGAAGGCTCCAGAGCATCGCCTGTCGTTCGTTGGCTTCCACACCTTCCGACATACGTGGGCGACGTGGATGCGCCGCTACGGCGGGGCCGACGTGCAGGGGCTGGTCGAGACTGGCAATTGGCGCGATCCGCGCAGCGCGTCCCGCTATTCCCACGTCGTCGCCCGCGAGGAATGGGATCGTGTGGACAATCTGCCGGCCATGGGGACTGGACGGGGAAAAGCAGCCAATGAGTGAAATTCATCAGCATATTCAATGGGCGGACTTTCCTCCCCCAATGGCTGGCCGCAACTTTTTTGAGGCGAGCGATCACACCTGCCGGGCTTGCCGCGACCAAGGCACGCGCGCCGCAGTGAAATCCTGCCACGTGCCGCGCAAGGACGGAGCGACGCCCACCGCCGCGCGCGCCTGCCAGCCGGCGATCGCGGCCGCGGCGGTGGCGCTGTCGGGCGTCTCGGCACCAACGCCGTTGAGCAGCGTTGCCGTGACCGCCATGTCGTTGAAGGCGCCGAGTTCCTCCTGCAAAGCAGCCAATCTGCGCGAGAAGCGTCGCGTCGACTTGCGATCTTCGAATAGCGGTAGCAGGAACTCGCTGAGATAGCGCAGCCTCTTCGTCGCCAGCCGCAAGCGGTGGAGCTGTTCCGCATCGCGCGACTTGAAGCGCCGACCGCGCTTGAGCACCTTCGCGTACTGCTCCGACAGGATGCGCTCCGCAAAGTTGACGGCGGGCTCGGCAAGGCGGCCGAGATCTTCGGCGGCGATGTCGTTGCGCCAGCCGCGCGCCTCGATCCAGCCACCGAGGCTGATCACGAAGTTCGCGCATCGGCGGTCACCGAGCGCCTGATGTGCCGTACGATAGCCGTCCGACTGGCGCCTGGCGGCGACCTGTTCCAGCGCATCGAAGCCGGCAACCATGGGACAGGCCTTCGCAATCGTCGGCAACGTCTGCAGCTGGAACACATCCCAGTCGCGCGCAGCGGACATATTCTGCGCCAGCCATTTTACCTCGGATCGCAGCGCATCGAGGTTGCTGAGCGAACCCACCGATCGCATCAGGTCCAGCGCCGATCGAAGACGGCGCAGCGAGACGCGAAGCTGATGAACGCCCTCGGGGTTGCGACCGTCCTCGGCAGCCGGCAGCGACTGAACGAGATGATGGAAGCAGGATCGCAGGATCGCCGCGAAGGCCTCGTCGAGGGCAACTGCCGAATCGAGGCGAAATTTTTGCGGTCGCTTTGCCGATGGCGGCGTGCCGGCAGCAAGATCGAAGCCGCGCGCCGATTTGCTGCGGATCGACGGCTTCACTGCGCCATGCTCGGCAAGCCGCAGCGCAATCTCATAGATCGTGCTCGGGCTGCCGCTCTTGAGCTCCAGCTCGATCTCGCTCACCGGCATCGATCGATCGCCCGCCTTCAACAGCCCCTGATCAAAGGCGACCTCGACCGTCCCGGACGGCAGGTCGATGATGCGCGCGTGGCGATGGATATCGGTCGTGAAGACGGCTTCGAGCGATTGCGCTTCGAGACCATCGCGAAGCTTGGCCGGGATGAAAGGCATCGCCAACCCAAGATCGGGCGCCATCGACGGGACGCTTGCCTCCCACTCGCCGCGGCGAAGGGGATCGTCCGCGGCGTCGGTCTTCACCGTCTGCACGAAGCGCGCGCCAGTTTGTCGAACGCGCAAGCTCAACCCGCCACGTCGAAGCGTGCGCTCCGGCGTATCGTAGTAGACGGACTTCAGATGTTTGCGCGCGCCCTTGTTGCGCGCATTGCCCGCGATGATCGGCGCGGCATTGAAATGCGCCATGCGATCGGCATCGACGAGCAGCTTGAGCTCGATTTCACCCGCAGATTGCGCGGCACCGTTCGGCAGAGGCCGCTCCGGCGTGGCCGGCTCGCTGCGAGACGGCACTTCATGATGCGCAACGTCTTCGGTCAGCGTCGGCGCAGCACCGGGCTCCGCGAGTTGACTGGAGGCGGCGGCGGATTGCTCCGCCCTCTTGTTGTCCTGCGAGACAGGACTCCCATCCGGCCCGTTCGGAGTCTTGCGGGCCGACGTTGCGTCGCGTTTTAACATTTCCGGTGACATGACGATTCTATGACAGTTCGACAACATATACCGGTCGCAAGGCGCGAGGAAAGCAGGATCAGGAAAACTCTCGAAAATCCATCTCGCCAAGTGAATTCATTTGCGGCTCAGCGTCGCAAGTGATTGAATTGTCAGCAATCCGGTCACTTCAACGGAGATGAATTCGTCAGCGAGCTTGACTCATGCTAGCGGAAAAATTCTTCCTGGTCCTGGAGACACTGAGAAGTCACGCGTCCGATGACAGGCCAGAGATTGTGACAAGCCCTTCGAGGCCCGTCACACCCCCTGATATTGCAGCCAATTCACGGCGCAAAGAGCCGGTCGCGGACAAACGGGACTAGATCTGGTCCAATTTCAGCGCATCACACCTTCGCGGGGCGTGCGAGATGCGAGTGATGCACGTTTTGTCAGTGCGCAAGACTGTTTTTGTAGATCTTCCCGTCCTTCATGATCACAACGAAGTTCTTCGCGGGATCTTCGACCAGCCTGATGTTGTCGAGCGGATTGCCGTCGACGAGCAGGAGATCGGCGAACGCGCCTTCCTCGACCACGCCGAGCTTACCGGGATAGGGATTACGCGGACCCGACAAGCTCAATAGTTCCGCGTTGGTCGATGTCGCCATCGCTAACGCTTCGGCCGGCGTGTACCAATGCGTGAGCGCGGCAAGCATGGCACCTTGCTGTTCCGCCAGTGCTTTCGAGAACAGAACGTCGGTGCCGAACGCAGTCTTGATCTTGTACTTCCTGGCCAGCGTGTAGACCCTGTCGGTGCCGGCAACCACCTGCCGCATCTTGTCTTGTTCCGCAGGTCCGAGCGCGGCTGCACCGGCGAGATCCAGGAACGGCTGCGTGCTCAGCCAGATCCCCTTCTCTGCCATCAGGCGGGCGCTTGCCTCGTCCATGAGGTGCCCGTGCTCGATGCATTTGACGCCGGCGGCGATCGAGCGCTGGATCGCGACCGGCGTGTACGCGTGCGTCGCGACATAGGTGCCCCAATTCTCGGCGGCTTCGACCGCCGCGCGCAGCTCGGGCTCGGTGAAGGTGGAGACGTCGAGCGGGCTGAAGGGCGAGGCCACCCCGCCCCCCGCAGTGAGCTTGACCTGCGAAGCGCCCTGCATGAGCTGCTCGCGCGCTCGCACGCGGACCTCGTCGGGACTGTCGGCGACCATGCTGCCGCCGATTTGCTCCATGCGGCTCAGCATCCCACCGATCGTTCGCGGCAGATCGGAGAGTTGCCGGAAGTCACCATGGCCGCCGGTGATGGTGATCATGGCGCCGGACGGATAGATGCGCGGACCCGCGACGAGGTCGTCGTCGATGGCCCGCTTCAGGCCAAAGCTCGGCCCGCCCATGTCGCGCACGGTGGTGAAGCCGCGCATCAGTGTTGCGGTCGCCTCGGCGGCGGCGAGCAGATTGTTGTAGCCGACATCGCCTGCGAGCACCGCCGCCGGCGTCGGACGCACCAGCATCGCGTGCCAATGCGCGTCGATCAGCCCGGGCATCAACACACGCCCGCCGCCGTCGATGACTTGAGCTGTGGCCGTGATGTCAGCGGTCGAAATCTTCGCGATGGTCTTGTTGCTGACGAGCACGTTGGACGGCGCGGAGACCGCGCTGCTCTTTCCGTCGAAGATCCTGACGTTGCGGAACAGGACCGCGGAGTCCTGCTGGGCCCATACCGACGACAGGCTGCCTGAAAACATCGCAACGGCGGCAAGCAATGCGGCGACTCCGGCCGGCATCCTCAAAGCCAACATGCCCGGTCTCCGCAGAGGTGAAGGTCTACGCAGAGCCAAGTTGACGCCTACGTTTAGTTCCCGTCAACCTACAACCATCGCGACTCTGCGCAGCCCTGCCATCTGCTTTGACTTGAGATCGCAGCGATTTCGCTCAATTGGATCAAAGAGACAACGTCACCAGCAACGTCACCGCACAAGGGCGCATCGTTCACGCCCCCAGCACGTCCGCGAGCCGTAGCTCGTCAGCGGCGGGGTCCTTCAGGAACAGCTCGGCCTCGATCTCCCTGAGATGCGACAGCATCTGTCCGCGCGCGGCCACCTTGTCGCCCTTGCGGATCGCGGTGACGATCTCGGCGTGATGATTGGTGCCGCAGGCCGGCGTGTCGTGGCGGCGGTAGAGCAGTATGATCAGTGAGGAACGCGCGATCAGCTCCTTCAGGAAGCCGAGATAGATGCTGTGGCCGGACATTTCGGCGATGAGGCGATGAAACTCGCCGGAGAGCCGGACCGAGGCCCGCGCGTCACAGCGCCGCTCGGCCTCGCGCTCCTCGGTGAGATGCCGCCCGAGCCGATCGAGCCAGTCTGGTGACACCGCATCGATGGCATGGTCGACGATCATGGGCTCGATCAGCCGGCGCGCCTCGAACACTTCACGCGCATCGGCGGGACTGGGGCGCGCGACGAAAGCGCCGCGATGCTTCTCGATGTTGACGATCCCCTCATGCGCGAGCTGCTGCAGCGCGGTGCGGACCAGCGTGCGGCTTGCGCCATAGATATCGCCGATCTCGTCCTCGCCGAGCTTTGTCCCCGGCAGCAAGCGATGCTCGAGGATCGCCGCGGTCACACCCTCCCGGATGCGGCTGACACGATCGCTCGCGTCTGGCGCGTCGGATTTCGGCTGGGATTTGGCGGCCATGGATGTGCGGGCTCGATCTGCGAATATCGGCCACGAATGTTAGTCGACGAGCCGTATCCAATCACAGGCGAAACTTTATACAATCTTCGCCCGTTTTGTGTGCAGGTGATTGCACAGGCAGCGAGCCGCCGAGGTGCACCGGATTCGATCTAACGATCTGAGTTTGCTGCACAGTTCCGAAATCCGACCTGAGACGGCCGCTTGGCACGGACCTTGCGGAGAGAGGCGCAGCACCTCCCTTCCTTCGGACACGCCATGGCCACTCCCGCAGCCCTCGAACTGGTCGCCGTCACCAAGCGCTACGATACGACGCTCGCGGTCGACGACGTCAATCTGAAAATCCCGGCCGGCACCTATTGCTGCCTGCTCGGTCCTTCCGGCTGCGGCAAGACCTCGACCTTGCGCATGGTCGCAGGCCATGAGGCAGTCAGCGCAGGCGACATCATCCTGGGCGCACAGAACGTCACGGACCTCGAGCCTGCCAAGCGCGGCACGGCGATGATGTTCCAGTCCTACGCGCTGTTTCCGCATCTGACCGTGATCGACAACGTCGCCTTTGCGCTGAAGATGCGCGGCGTCGACCGCGCGGGCCGGCACAGGCGCGCCGGCGAACTGCTGGAGCTCGTGGCGATGAGCCCCTATGCGGCCCGGCTCCCGGCGCAGCTCTCCGGCGGCCAGCAGCAGCGCGTCGCGCTCGCTCGCGCCCTCATCACCGAGCCGCAGATCCTGCTGCTCGACGAGCCGCTCTCCGCGCTCGATCCGTTCCTGCGGGTGAAGATGCGCGGCGAATTGAAGCGGCTGCAGCGCGAGCTCGGCATCAGCTTCATCCAGGTCACCCACGGCCAGGAAGAGGCGATGGCGCTCGCCGACCACATCGTGGTGATGAACCACGGCCGCATCGAGCAGCAGGGCACGGCGCGCGACATCTTCCACCATCCCCGCACCGAATTCGTGGCGCGCTTCATCGGCGGTCATAACGTGCTCAGCGACGCCGGCCGGCTCATCGCCGTGCGCGCCGATCAGCTTGGCATCGTGCCGTTCGCCGCCGGCGCGTTCGGCGCGCCGGCGCTGCTGACCCAGACCGAGTACCAGGGCTCCTATGTCGCCGTCTCGCTCACGCTCGACGATGGCACCGCCCTGTTCTCCCACGTTCCCGAAGCCACCTTCGACGTCCACCCGTTCCGTCCGGGCGATCGCGTGCTGGCCACTTGGGATCCCGCCAAGGCGCAACGCCTGCAATAGCACTGATCGTTCGTGACAATGCGCAACAGAGGAGTGACTGATATGACCGAGACCACCAGGACGACCGGCGTCAGCCGCCGCACGCTACTCAAGGGCACTGCGGGTCTCGCCGGCCTTGCCGCAGGCTCCGGCGCGATCACGGGCTTTCCCTATGTGAAGTCGGCGGAAACGAAGGTGCTGCGCTATCTCGGCACCGCCGTGAACGAGGGCGACGACATCTCCAAGCAGTGCCTGAAGGACACCGGGATCAAGATCGAATACATCACCGCGACCACCGACGACGTCACCAAGCGCGTGATGACCCAGCCGAACTCCTTCGACGTGCTGGACACTGAATATTTCTCGCTGAAGAAACTCGTGCCGTCGGGCAACATCCTTGCCCTCGACGCCAAGAAGATCAAGGAATTCGACAACATCACGCCTGTCTTCACCAGAGGCGAGACGCCCGGCGGCAAGAAGATCGGCAATCAGGGCACCGCGCCCTGGAAGGTGCTCTATCTCGAAGGCAAGGACTCCAAGACCTTCTCCAAGACCGCGACCGAATTCGTCACGCTGATCCCGACCGTCTACAACGCCGACACGCTCGGCATCCGCCCCGACTTGATCAAGCGGCCGATCAGCTCCTGGTCCGAGCTGCTCAATCCCGAGTTCAAGGGCAAGGCCTCGATCCTCAACATCCCCTCGATCGGCATCATGGACGCCGCGATGGTCGTGGAAGCCACCGGCAAATACAAATATGCCGACAAGGGCAACATGACCAAGGAAGAGATCGATCTCACCATGAAGGTGATGACCGAGGCTAAGAAGGCCGGCCAGTTCCGCGCCTTCTGGAAGGACTTCAATGAGAGCGTCAACCTGATGGCGTCCGGTGAGACTGTGATCCAGTCGATGTGGTCGCCGGCAGTGACGAAGGTGCGCTCGATGGGCGTCGCCTGCACCTTCCAGCCGCTGAAGGAAGGCTACCGCTCCTGGGCCTCGGGCTTCTGCGTCTCCAAGGGCGTCTCCGGTGCCAAGCTCGACTGGGCCTATGAGTTCGTCAACTGGTTCCTGTCCGGCTATGCCGGCGCCTATCTCAACCGCCAGGGCTACTACTCGGCCGTGCTTTCGACCGCGAAGGCCCACATGGAGCCCTACGAATGGGCGTACTGGATGGAAGGCAAGCCGGCCGAGAAGGACATCAAGGCGCCCGACGGCTCGCTCTTGGAAAAGGCCGGCGCGGTGCGTGACGGCGGCTCCTACGAGGACCGCATGGGCGCGGTCGCCTGCTGGAACGCGGTGATGGACGAGAACGACTACATGGTCCGCAAGTGGAACGAGTTCATCGCCGCGTGATGGATACCTCGGAAAACATCCTGCATCAGGCATCCCCGGGCCTTGCCCGGGGATCGGACACGGCGCGCGCGAAAGCGGCGCGCCTGTCGCCCTCCTTCATCTCCTGGCTCCAGGCCGGGCCGATGATGCTGGTGTTTCTCGCCTTCTTTCTGATCCCGCTGGTCTTCGTCGTCATCGTCTCCTTCTGGGACTACAACGAATACCAGCTGCTGCCGGCCTTCTCGGGCCGCGGCTATACCGACACCTTCGAAGGCTGCATCGCGCAGCTCCCCGATCTCTGCACCATCGGCAAGACCTATCTGAAGACGCTGAAACTTTGCTTCATGGTCTGGGCGATCACGCTCTTCATCGGCTTCTGGGTCGCCTACTTCCTCGCCTTCCATGTGAAGTCCAAGACCTGGCAGATGGGGCTGTCGCTGCTCTGCACGATCCCGTTCTGGACCTCCAACGTCATCCGCATGATCGCCTGGATCCCGCTGCTCGGTCGCAACGGTCTCGTCAATTCTGGACTGGTCAAGAGCGGGCTGGTCAACCAGCCGGTCGAATGGCTGCTCTATTCCGAATTCTCCGTGGTGCTGGCGCTCGTGCACCTCTTCACCTTCTTCATGGTGGTGCCGATCTTCAATTCGATGGTGCGCATCGACAAATCGCTGATCGAGGCCGCCTATGACGCCGGCGCGACCGGCTTCCAGACGCTCGTCAACGTCGTCATTCCCCTGGCCAAACCCGGCATCGTGATCGGCTCGATCTTCGTCATCACCATCGTGATGGGCGATTTCACCACCATTGGCGTGATGGGCGGGCAGCAGATCGCCGCCGCCGGCAAGATCATCGAGACGCGGTTGAACGCGCTGCAATTCCCGGCAGCGGCAGCGAACGCGGTCATCCTGCTCGCCATCACCTTCCTGATCATCACCATGATGTCGCGCATCATCGACATCCGGAAGGAGCTGTAGGCGATGACGGAGGGACGCCCGCGCAGCTTCTATGTTCTCGCGATCTTCTTCGCGGCCTATGTGCTGTTTCTCTACGGGCCGATGATCGCGATCTACATCCTGTCGTTCCAGGGACCGCAGGGCGGCCTCACCTTCCCGATGAACGGGGTGTCGACCTACTGGCTGGCAAAACTGTTCGAAGGCACGGGCATCGTCGACCTCGGCGCCGCCTTCCGCCGCTCGCTGCTGCTCGGCCTCGTGGTGATGGCCGTGACCGTCGTGCTGTCGGTCGCCGCCGGCATGGCCTTTCGCAGGAAGTTCAGGGCGCAGAGCATCCTGTTCTATTCGGCGATCGCCAGCCTTATCGTTCCCTCGATCATTACATCGCTCGGTATTTCGCTTGAATTCCGCATCATCGACGATCTGATCAAGGCGCATTGGAACGAGAACTTCGAGACCTCGATGGGGCTCTTGACCTCGGGCCTCGGCGCGCATCTGACCTGGACGCTCCCGTTCGGCCTGCTCATCATGTTCGCGATCTTCAATCGCTTCGATCCGCGCCTGGAGGAAGCCGCCCGCGATCTCGGCGCGACGCCGTGGCAGACCTTCCGCCATGTCGTGCTGCCGATCATCCTGCCCTCGGTGATCGGTATCGGCCTGTTCGGCTTCACGCTGTCCTGGGACGAGCTCGCCCGCTCCAGCCAGGCGATCGGACCGGTGAATACGCTGCCGCTCGATCTCCAGGGCCTCACCACGACCGTGACGAAGCCGGACATCTATGCGCTCGGGACGGTGATCTCGGCTGTGTCCTTTGCCGTGATCACCCTTGCGCTCGGCACCATCCACATGCTGAACAAGCGGCAGGCGGCCAAAGGCTCGGACGCCGGCAAGGGTCTGGTCTGAACTGATGCGACTTCACGTCGTCAATCCCAATACCACCGCGACGATGACGGCGAAGATTGCCGCCGCCGCGCGCGCGGTCGCACTGCCCGACACCGTGATCGATGCGCGGCAGCCCACGATGGGCCCGGTCTCGATCGAGGGCTTTTACGACGAGGCCTTCGCGGTGCCCGGCATGCTCGGTTGCATCCGCGAGGCCGACCGCGACGGCGCGGACGCCCATATCATCGCCTGTTTCGACGACACCGGCCTCGATGCCGCGCGCGCGGTCGCGCAAGCGCCCGTGATCGGCATCGGCGAAGCAGGCTTCCACATGGCGAGCCTGATCGCCGCGCGCTTTGCCGTGGTGACGACGCTCAGTGTCTCCATCGTGCCGATCGAGCATAATCTGACGAAGTACGGTCTCGCCGCGCGCTGCGCCAGCGTCCGCGCCGCCGAGGTGCCGGTGCTCGCGCTCGAGGAGCGCAATGCCGATGCGATTGGCAAGATCTCGTCGGAGATCACGGCCGCGATCCGCGAGAATCGCACCGAGGCCATCGTGCTCGGCTGCGCCGGCATGGCCGATCTCGCCGCCGAACTTGCCGACACGCACGGTCTTCCCGTGATCGACGGCGTCGCCGCGGCGGTGACGCTTGCAGAAGGATTGGTGCGGCTGGGGCTGAAGACCTCGCGGCTCGGGCCGTACGCGTCGCCGCGGGCAAAGGCCTACTCGGGTCTTCTAGCAAGCTTTCAGCCCTGAGCCTTGGTCAAAAGAAATAGGTTCTCCGTCTCGCCGAACGTCGTCTATGCACGAATCCCCTCACGATGCACTGATGCCCACCTCTAGGTCCACCACGAGACCAAGGTGGTCACTGAGCCAAACACCGTCGATAGGCTTGTCGAATGCAAGGCACGCACCTTGCACCTTCGCATGGGCTTTCGGGTGTGCGTTAAGATTCGAAGCACGGTCTGGCCGGCACTGATCCGCTCTCTTTGCGGTTCAACGGCGAAGCTGGTTTCCCCATGGCGAACCCGATCGCCGCACGCTTTTGCGGTTTCCAGTCGTGATGCTCGGCCGCCGGTCCCGCGAACATGAATATTTTTTGACACGCGACAACCAAGCGACCCAAGTTTCGCCCTAACCTGTGTTAAGAAGTCGCACCAGTGTTTCTACGGGGTTTGTATGAAAAAAGGCGATGTCACGTGTTCCGCGTGTGGTGCCGGCTTCCGCCGGCTTGAGCTGGCGACGCCGCCGGCGAGCCAGGGCGAGTATCGCTGCCCGGCCTGCAACGAGGTTCTGGAGAAGTTCGACGGTCAGGCATTCATTGCGTACCGCATGACGATCCAGCCGTCGATGAAGGCCGCGCGGCCCTAGCGGTTGACGTGACGAACTTCACGTGACGGGCACAGCACAGAGCTGGCCCCTCGCAACAAGACCTGCTCCTCGTCCACGCTGGATACGGCATGGACGGGGAGCTCTTTTTTGGGCGAGCCCGGTCCTGACCTTCCCTTTCGGGACTGGAAAAATTGCGTTTTTTGGCTCGCGGCCTCCTTTTCGTCCCATTCCTTGCCGAACTGTAACGTTTTCGGGACCTCCCGGCACCCTCTGAGGCTGCCGGTCTTCGCCACTCACCAAGTTTCAATTTGGGTTTTGTCAGCGATGATCGATCTCGCAGAGGATAAACCGACCAATCCCCTCCTTCGCATCGGCGCCCAGCCAATCGCGCTGACCGCCGCAGCCCTTCTATTGCTGATCGCCGGCGTCACCTCGATGGCGATCTGGCGGGCCTATACCGGCCATGCGCCGGAGGCGGACCGCGTTGTGACGTCGCGACTGCTCCAGGCTCGCACCGCGCAGGCTTCCGAGCAGCTTGTCGAGAAGACCAAGGGGCTGGAGGCCACCCAGCAGGAGTCGATCGACCAGCTACAGGTCGTGCAGGATCAGCTCCAAACAGTGAAGCGGCTTCTGGCGATGCAGCAGTCCGATACCAAGCGCCTGTCGGAGCAGGTTGCCACCCTCAACGAATCCATCGACGGCTTGCGGCAATCCTTCGCCAGCGTTCGGGCCACCGAGGCCGAAACCCCGTCGGTTACCCGCAGGAAACCGGCGCGGCGAGCGCATGCGAGCGCCCGGCACCACAAGTCGCGCAGCTGATTCGGCGACGAACGACGCCGACTTATATTTTGCCGGTTGTGAACTGGATCACATTCACCCGTATGATTCCACGCCATGCTCGCCGGTACCGGATGGCGTGAGCCAATTTCAATATCCGGGGCTGGCAAGGTCGTTGACGGTATACTGCGTCAACGGCCTTGTTTTTTAGATCACCAGGCGGCCGTCCTGCCCTATTCGCAGACATCGACGCGGCGGATCCGCCATCCCCTGGGCGTCATGACGCGTTGCCGCGCGACGTAGCAGCCGCCATAGCCGCCGTTGGCATCGCCGTACCCGGAATCGTAATAATAGGGATCGCCATAATAGGGGTAGCCATACCCGTAATAGCCATACCCTGCGCCGGCGAGACCCGCGCCGATCGCGACGCCGGGCCAGAAGCCGCCGCCGTGCCAGTGGCCGTGCCAGCCGCCACCGTGAAATCCGCCTCCGTGGAAGCCACCGCCATGGAAGCCCCCGAAGCCACCCCGTGCCTGCGCCGCCTGAGGCGCCAACAGTCCGACCGCCGCAACGGCCAAGGCAGCCATGATCATCTTGCGTAACATCACTCAACCCTCTGTGTGGAAACCGTCCACACTTCAAAGCAATGCCAAAGCTAATGTCCTTTGGGAATTTCGGACAGGCATGCTGGCTCACTTCCGCGCGAGCATCAGCAACCGCGGCAAATGCTCTTCATCTTCCTGTCGAGCAGCTTGTTCTCCGCAGCGACGGCGGCGTCCACGCCGCCCCCCGTGCCGGTGGTGACGCCCGGCGCCGCATTCGGACCGGAGGATTGGGCCGTGCCGAGACTGTTGGTGCCAGGCGGTGGCGCCGGCGCATTGGCCACACCGTTTGTCGATCCTGCCGTGGTGCCGGCGGTCGATCCTGTGGCGCCGGTTGTCGATCCCGTGGCGCCACCGGTGGCTTGCGCAAGCGACGCAGCCGGCAGCGCGGCGATGGCGCAGATCACGATCAAAGCTTTGACTGAAACGGTTGCAGAGGAGCTTGCAGACGACTGGGCCATCGGAAATTCTCCTTTGCCGGTCAACCGCGCCAGCGAGCACGCGTTCCGGAACAAATCCCGTCGCGTCCGCTTGAACCAAGGAGGCGGCCACGATCATGCGCAAACTGATCGCGTTCGACGAGGATACGTTCGACAAGCTGAAGCAACTGGGGCGCGACCGGATGGCGACGTTTCAAGAACTCGCGGATGAAGCCTTTGCCGATCTGTTGAAGAAGCACGGCATTCCCGTCGACCTCAGGGACGCCCTGCGCAAGAGCGCCAGGCTCGACAGTCAAGAGAGCAAACCGGCCGCGCGTCCCAAGGCCAGAAAGGCGAAATCACGATGACAGATTGCGATCCCTTCGCAGAAGGCGAGCGCGCCGCACGCGAAAACATTCCGGCGGAATCCAATCCGTATCAGGATGGCAGCGATGAGCATGCGCTGTGGGCCGCGGGCCACGAGAAGATTGCGAGCGCGACTGAAACTCGCGAGTCAGAAGGCAGTTGACCTCAACCGATCCGCTTCAGGCCCTTGTTAAAGCGCGGGCCGTTGGCGACGTAGAACTTCGCCGCACTCCCCATCCTCTGGACCTGGGTGTCATCGAGCGTGCGGATCACGCGCGCGGGCGAGCCAATGATCAGGGAGCGTTCGGGAAATTCCTTGCCCTCGGTGATGACGGAGCCGGCGCCGACGATGCTGTTGCGGCCAATCTTCGCGCCGTTCATCACGATCGAACCCATGCCGACAAGCGCGCCGTCCTCGATCGTGCAGCCGTGCAGGATGACGTTGTGACCGACGGTGCAGTTCTTGCCGATGTGAAGCGGAAAGCCGAGATCGGTGTGGCAGGTCGAGCCGTCCTGCACGTTGGAGCCCTCGCCGATCTCGATCCACTCATTGTCGCCGCGCATCACCGCGCCGAACCAGACGCTCGCGCCGGGCTTCAGGCGCACGCGGCCGATCACGGTCGCGGTCTCCGCAATGAAGTAATTGCCGTCGGCCGGAAGATCGGGCGCCTGCCCGTCGAGCTCGTAGATCGCCATGGGGGTCTCCTGTCACGCTTCCCCAAGGCATAGCGAAACGGCGGGCTTGGCGCAAAGGGCCGCGCTGCCGGCGGCCTGGAACGCAGCTATCAGGCCAGGACGCCCGCGGCGCGCAACGTCATCAGGAAGAAGGTGCCGCTCATCATGCTCCAGAAGCCGGCGATGACGGTCGCCATCATCACGAATTCGAAGCGTCGGCTTTCCACCTGCATTCCGCGCAGCGTGTTGCGCATGATGATGAAGGGAGCGGCGAACACCAGGAATGGCACCGCCGCAAAGGTCCTCGGCGCCACGCCCTCCTGCAACAGGCCGAAACCCGCGGGCCGCTGCGCAATCGCCTGGTATCCGCTGACGAGCGCACCCGCGAGCGCAAATCCGATGCAGATCGAGAAGAAGGTATTCAAGGTCTCAGGTGTCATCGGAACAGTTCCGCACTTACGCAACGCCGGTCCCTTCGTGTGACAAAAAGCGCGCTTTAACGCTACATTATCCTTAAGGGAAGGTTAACAGCGCCGGCCGGCACACGCAGGGCCGCCTCATGCCTGCCCGCAGCCGGGAATGCTCCGCGAAACCGCCGCCGCGTGGCATAGTCGCGGCTGATTCGTCGGCCATCGGCCGACTTCCCGGCTCACGCGCGCAAGTTCATGACGGTGTTTTCGGCAGCCTCCCCTCGGACCCGTGCGACGCGCACGCGGGCGCATCTCGTCCCCATCGTGCTCAGCGGCATGGTTGCTGTCAGTGCGGTCGCGCTGGTCGCCTATCTCCTGTGGCCGACCTGGGGCGTTGGTGGCGCGAACGCGCCCGACAAACTGCCGATGAGCGTCGGCGGCACGCTGTTCAACGTGCCGACGGCCGCGATACGCATGAAGATTCAGCGGCATTCCGGACCGCAGGAACGCATCGACCTCGATTTCCTCTATCCCTCGCTCGAGCCGCCGGGTGCGCCGAAGCACGTCACCGCCGACACGGTCGAGGAACCCATGCAGCCGATCGACCGCATCTTCCTGTCGATCGCGGCGCATCACGATGCGCTGGCGCCCGAGCAGCGCGTCGCTACGATCTATCCGCGCTATCTCGACCAGGCCGCGACGATGCCGGAAGACGGGCTGACGATGCGAACGTTCCGCGGCGATACGCCCTATGGCACCGAGGATCTGATTTCCGGCGCGAACCCAATCCTGACCGCGCGCTGCACGCGCGATGCGGCCACCCCGGGCATGTGCCTGTCCGAGCGCCGCGTCGACGGCGCCGACCTCACCTTCCGCTTTCCGCGGAGCTGGCTGTCGCAATGGCGCGAGGTGGCCTCGGCGATGGACCGGCTGACGGTGCAGCTCCGCGGGCCGAAGGGGTGAGCGGCAGGTCTGCCCTGCCGTGAGATCGGTTTGCGGGGGGCGTGGGGCCTCCAGTCAAAAATATCGAAAACAACCCCATGCAAAGTAGCCGGGCGCCGGTGGCGCATTTCGTATTTTTCGAAAAAGACTCGACGCGTCGGGCAAAACAGGGGCAAGATGTCATCGTGGCCCCCCTCAAGCCTGGCGCCCCGGACTAGACTAAGCCGTGTACCTATAAACTGTCGGCTGACGCGACGCGGGCTACGTCCGCTTTTCCCCGATAGCGATCGAGTTCGAGCGGCGACTAGTCCAAATGTGCACCTATTGAATTGACAATCTTGCCCCATTTCTCGGTCTCGTTTGCGATGAAACGGGCATAATCCTCGGGCGAGCCCGGGAAGGCCTTTGCACCAAGCTCGGCGAGCCGCGTCCTCAATCTCGGATCGCCGAGGCCGGCGTTGATCGCCTGGTTGAGCGCCAAGATGACCGGATCTGGGGTGCTCTTCGGCGCATTGAGACCGTTCCAGATCGTTGCTTCGTAGCCGGGCAGAAATTCGGCCATGGCGGGAACCTCTGGCAGCGACAGGGATCTCTCTGCGGCGCTGACTGCCAACGCGCGCAAAGCCCCGGTCCTGATGAATCCGATCGCCCCAGGCAGGGTGGCGAAGTAGACGTGCACACGCCCGCCGACCAGATCGGTGATGGCCTCAGCGTCGCCACGATAGGAGATGTGCAGCATCTTGATGTCGGTCATCATCCTGAAGAGCTCCGCCGCGACATGTGGCGGGCTGCCCGCTCCGCTCGACGCAAAGTTCAATCCGCCCGGATCAGCCCTTGCCTTTGCGACGAACTCGATGACCGACCGTGCGGGAAAGGCGGGATTGACACACATCACGAGCGGCGTGCTGGCCACCATCCCGATGGGGACGGTGTCACGGATGAAATTGAATTTCAGATTTCGGTAGAGGGTTGCGTTGATTGCATTCGCGGCCGAAGCGACCAGCAGTGTGTACCCGTCAGGTGCGGCGCGCACGACCTGTTCGGTCGCTATGTTCGTCGCGGCACCGGTATGGTTCTCGACAATGAACGGCTGGTCGAATTGTAGCGACAGCCAATGTCCGATGAGACGCGCGACGATATCGGTGTTGCCGCCCGGCGAAAAGCCGACGATCAGATACACGGCCCTGTTCGGATAGGAGGCCGGTGCGGCGACCACGCGGCTTGCGGATGCGGCGATGCTGGCCGCACCGAGCTGAAGGAATTTCCGGCGACGGAGCATGATAGCTCTCCTCAGTTCGAGGAAGAGACACTGCCAACTGATGCAAATTTCCAGAAATTCAGACCAGGCCGACGCCCGGCCCATCGACGTTACCTCAATGGCGGTAGCGGCGGCAATAGTCGACCACAATGTCCATGAAGACCTTCGCTGCGGGTGACAGCGAGCGGTCGCTGAGAGAGCAAATGCAGAAGACCAGCGGATCCGAAGCAAATTCACTCACGCCCGCGGATCTGAGCGAGCCGGCCGCCAACTCCTGCTCGATCGCGAATCGCGGCAGCAGGGTGCAGTTGTTGCCGATGCCAGCGACTTCCTTGATGAGAGCCAGCGAGTTGGTGACGCAAAATGCGTTTGGTTCAAATCGATGCTTTGCGAAAACACGATCAAGCTGCTGGCGAAGGCCAAAGGATGGCTCGGTCAGGGCGAACGGGAAGCCGCCGAGCTCATGCAGCGACAGTATCTTTCGCCCGGCTAGAGGATGCGTGGGCGACAAGGCAGCGACCATTCTGTCGCGGAAGACTTCCAGTCTCGTGATGTTGTCGCGGGGTGGAGCATTCAGGATGAGGCCGATCTCCGCAACGCCCGCGATCAGTGCCTCGATTGCCTCGTCGGTGCTGCTCATCCTGACATGGAAGGTTACATCCGGATACTGGACGTGAAAGCGATTGAGGACCGGCGCCACGAAGCTCTCGATCGCGGTTTGGAAGCAATAGACATCCACATTTCCGGCCTGGAGATCCTGCAATGCCGCGATATGCGACTTGACGCGCGAGAACTCGCGCATCACGCCGTCGATCTTCGACAACAGGATTTCTCCAGCCGCCGTCAGTTTCATGCCCTGAGCGCGCCGGTCGAAGATCGGCGCTCGAAGCTCGTGCTCAAGTTTTGCAATCTGTCGGCTGATGGCCGACGGCGAGACGTGAAGCCGGTCCGATGCCGCGCGGATCGAGCGGGCCTGGGCGGTCGCGCTGAAAT
Source organism: Bradyrhizobium sp. Cp5.3 (assembly GCF_000426265.1). Classification (NCBI taxonomy): domain Bacteria; kingdom Pseudomonadati; phylum Pseudomonadota; class Alphaproteobacteria; order Hyphomicrobiales; family Nitrobacteraceae; genus Bradyrhizobium; species Bradyrhizobium sp. Cp5.3. The sequence continues at coordinate 21,704 of NZ_AUFA01000010.1, forward strand.
AGCGAAGGGCCGTGAAATCCATGGCTCTGGACCTCCCGCAGGGCGTTGCGCTTTCGGCAACAGAATGGTGCCCAGATTGATATGGCGTCAACACCAGTTCGGGTCAATCGTTCGGTCGCGACTGAACCCACCCAACGGAGAACACGATGCCTTTCATCCATATGTTGCCCGACCCCGGGATGAACTACACCTTCAACCGGCCGCTGCTTGACGGCACGTCGCCGGCTCGCCTCAAGGAACTCGGCGCGATCGCACCGCGCATTAAGGACTACGATTCCTGGCATGCGGTTTGGCTTGAGGTTGCCAAGAAAGCGGAAGCCGAAAAGCGCTACCTTGACGCCGCCTCCTATTATCACGGCGCGGAGTTCTACTTGCCCGCGGGCGACGTGCGCAACGGCCTCTACGACGACTTCGCGCGTAACTGGGCTCTCGGCACGAAAGGTGTCGCCGGCTACGAGCGCGTCGCAATCCCGTATCCCGGGGGTCATCTGCCGGGCTTCAGGCTCCAGGCAAAAGGCAAGGAACGCAGCACGCTCATCTTCACCGGCGGATACGATTCATTCGTCGAGGAGTTCTACAACTTCCTTCTGCCGCTGACCGAGCTTGGAATGACCGTCATCGCCTTCGATGGACCCGGCCAGGGCGGTGCCCTGCGGCAGGGAATCTATCTGGACCATGCGTGGGAGAAGCCGGCCAAGGCGGCGATCGATTACTTCGGGCTCGACGCCGTGGACTGGCTGGGCGCCTCCTGCGGAGGTTACATGTCCATCCGGGCGGCAGCGTTCGAGCCCCGCATCAAGCACATCATCTCGATGCCCACCTCCTATTCGGGTCTCGACATGACGCTGAAGCAAATGCGGCCCGGCAAGGCGCAGGACCTGATCTCGCGGTTCAAGGCCGGCGACCGCAAGGGGACCGAGCAGATCGTGGCCGAGGAGCGCCTGCCGAGCTCCGTCTTCGAATGGTGTGTTGTCCAGGGGATGCACATCACCGGCACCAAAACGCCATTCGATTTCCTGACGGCCATTGCGAAGCACTCGCTCGACGGAATCCTGCACAACGTCAAGCAGGACATCCTGCTGACCGAGGGCGAGCAGGATCATCTGTTCGATGTCGGCTGGGTCCATCGGACCATGCGCGAGCTCGTCTGCGCCCGGTCCGTGACGACGCGGATATTCACGGCGCGCGAAGGCGCTGAACAGCATTGCCAGCTCGGAAACTCGGCGGCCGCGCGTCACGCCATCGTCTATTGGCTTGCGAGCTTCTACCCCGGCATGCCGGTCAGCGAGAACACGAAGTCGACCAGCGTCGCCGCTTGATGGTGGAGACCTCGAAGAGGCTCCTTATCGCCTGAGCATTCGATCAGGGACCGTAAACTGAAGGCAGCCACGTCTACGCAAAAGGTGATCAAATGAACCTGCCATCCCTGACAGCAGCAGCCCTTGCCGCGGCGCTCGTTGCCGCGGCTTCCGTCCTGGCATTTTCACATCTTCCTGCCCTGTTCGTGTGGGCCGCCTTTATCGGCTGGGCGAGTTACGACCACTCCGGAGCGACAAAGCAGGCGGCGCTACGCTCGTCATCCGCGCTCGCATTCGGTTGCATCATGGCGTGGCTGGTTGCCGTCATCGTTGCCGCCCGCTGGTCTTCGGCGAACGCAACACTATTGATCGCGGCCATTGCCGGCATCGCCTCGTTCCTGATTGTGATTGCCTCGTGCGTACCGTTACTTCGCGTCGTGCCTGCGGCGTTTTACGGATTCGCTTCGACATTCGCTTATCTCAGTCTCTCGCCCGGGGCATTCACGGTCGATGCCCTGACATCGCTGAGCTTGAGAAATGCCATTTTGAGCGTACCCGTCTCGCTGCTCATCGGCACCGGGCTTGGGATTGTCCATACCTTGCTCGCGAGCGCTTTTACCGGTCATGGCGGCTTGGTTCGGGTCAGTCTTTCCAACGCACACGCCGCAGACTGGAGCAAGCCATGACCGAAACCATGAGCATCCTCGCTTCGCTGGCGCCCGTATTCCTTGTCATGGCGCTTGGGTATGCGGCTGGTCGAACAAGGGAGTTCGACAACCGCAACATCGGTTCGCTCAATGCATTGGTCATGGATTTCGCGCTGCCGGCGGCGCTGTTCACGGCGATGGCACAGGCACCGCGCCAGGCCATGATCGACCAGGCTCGGCTTGCACTGGTGGTGCTCGCGGCAATGCTGCTCGCGTATGGCGTGACCTACTTTCTGCAAACCCGTCTGTTCGGCGACGACCGGCGCGAGAGCGCACTTATTGCACTAACTGCATCCGGTCCTAACGTGGGATCCGCTGGTCTTCCGATCGTCGCCGCTTTGTTCAACAAATCGGCATCGATCTCGGTGGCCGTCGCGGTGGCCGTGGCGGCAATCGTGGTCACACCGCTTACCCTTCTGCTGTTGGAGTCCGGGGCCGATAAGCGCCGTCATGTCATGGCGATCGTCAAAGCTGCGCTGGTCAAGCCGATCGTGATTGCGCCGCTGCTCGGGCTCGTGTGGTCGCTTCTCGGCTTGTCGCCGCCGTCGCTACTCGACAGCACGCTCGCCCTGGTCGGCCAAGGCGCCTCGGGAACTGCTTTGTTTCTCACCGGGCTCGTGTTGTCCGCGCAGCCGATTCGACTCACAATGGATGTGGGAGTGGCAGCCATGGTCAAAAACGTGCTGCAGCCGTTGCTGACAGCGCTGCTGGCCATTTCATTGCTCGATAGCGCGCAAGCGCGTATCGCGGTCATGTTGATGGCGGTCCCCTCCGGGGCGTTCGGCGTTCTGTTTGCTGTACGTTACAATGTTGCGTCCGTGAGAGTTGGAACAACCTTAATTGTGAGTACAATTGCCGGCCTCGCCACCCTCACGGCCGCAATTCTTCTGTCAGCTACGTTGTGATGGGCGTGACACGTCAGTTCTGGTCGGCGCAGCCCAAAGCTCCGCTCGGGGATCAAACAGCCGCAGGGAGTTTGTCATGGATCGCTTGCGCCTGACGCTCGAAGCAATCATTGCCAATTCCCGCTGGTTGATTGCTCCATTTCTGCTTGGCCTGATACTGACCCTCGCGGGACTGCTCTACAACTTCGTGCTCAAACTGTTCGATTTTTTCGCACGCGCCCGGATCGCCGATCCGTCCGAAATCATCGTTGGAAGCCTGAAGCTGGTTGACGTCGCCCTCACTGCCAATTTGATTGTGATCGTGATTTGCTCGAGCTACGAGAACTTCCAGGCGCCAATCGACGTGCAGCGGCGCCCTGCCTGGCCAACTGGCCTGGCAAACGTAGGTTTCTCGGGCCTGAAGCAAAGGCTACTTGCATCCATCGTAGCCATCGCGGCAGTGAACGTACTGGAATGGTTCCTGGACATCGAACACAGTGCGGATAGCACCAAGCTGGGATGGCTCATTGCGATCATGATAGGGTTTGCGCTGACGATGCTGCTCTTGGCGATAGCAGAGCGTGTAGGAGAGTCTGAGCGGCCGAAACAATAGTTTAACGAGCCAAGGGAGAATCGTTGAATCTGCGGCGGCGACCGGGTTAATGAACGGCAGTCGCCCCTGTCAACTACGTCCGAAGGCGTGTGAATCCGTCGACGCTCCAGCCATCACTCCCGACACCGTGATGGGTGAAGAACAGCCCCTCGGGGTCGTAGCGCTTCTTGACGGCGGCCAAACGATCGAAATTTGGCCCCCAATATCCAGCTTTCCAATTCGGATCGAAAAAATCGGACTCCGAGACATAAGAGCCCGCGCCAGGCGCGATCGTCAAAAGAGCGTCGTATGCGTGCCCGATGGCCTCTGCGTTGGCGCGTGCCAACGTCAGATCCGGTTCATGACCCGGGATGTTAGGAAACGCCGGCGGCGAGTGGCCAGCAATAATAACGAGCGCAAACGCATCTAGCACTTGGGGGTTCATGGCCGTGTCGCGCGCGGCATCGAGCTCTTCTGTTGCGGCTCCCGCCAATCCCTTGTTGAAGTGAAATTGAACCGGCCAGTGTCGAGTTGCAGAGAAGACCGCCTCGGCGAGTTTTTGTCGTTCGCCTTCCTGCAGCAGCGATTTGGGTAGCCAGGCCGACTTGTAGCCGTGGATGAAGAAGCCGACCTGCCCGCTGTCTCCGGCATAAAAAATGTTTTCGAGAGGCGCACCGGGCCGATCGTCCTGCATGGTCAAGCCAGGAAGTTTGCGTAGGTATTCGGCGTCCCAGAAGTGTTGCGCCGGCGTAGAAAAGATCGACAAAGGGCTCTCCATCGAGACACCCTCCATTGACCTCAGTGCCGAGGTAAAGGGCGCCCACATACCTTCAGTGCTGGCTCGGTCGAGCCCCTGAAATACCATCATGATCCGGACGGTATTGTCCTTGCCGAAGACGATCTGCTCCCCCCAATGCGGATTAAACAACTTGTCCGCGTAGAACGATAGCGTATGGGCAATGAGGCCGCGAAAAGCGGTGTCGGACGCGGCCCTTATTGTGCCCAATACGAGCCCAAACGTGGTTGGAAGGTCGCGTGTTCGCAATGTAAGCTTAGTGAGCACGCCAAAGGCGCCACCGCCGCCGCCCTTCACCGCCCAGAACAAGTCGGGGTGGTTGCAGGCATTCAGCACGAGCACTCCGCCATCCGCCGTCACGATTTCGGCTTGCAGCAGACCGGCCGCGCCCAACCCATACTTCTTGGAGAAGCTGCCAAACCCGCCACCATGAATGAACCCTGCGACACCTACGGTCGTGCAGCCACCGCCCTGTACATACCGCCCGCCTCGTGTCGTTACCGCATCATAGACGGCAAGCCAACGCGCCCCGGTCTCTACGGTGACCGCCGGTTGTGGAGCATGCGTGGCGTCGCAGCCAACCGGAACGAAAGCATCGTGCAGCGTGATGCCACTCATTTCGCGCGTCCAGATCAGCAGTGAGTCCGACGCGTCCGATGTACCCTGATAGCTATGACCGCCACCCTTGATAACGAGCCGCAGATTGTTTTCCCGCGCGAAGTTGACCGCCGCAACCACGTCGGCTGTCGACTGCACCTTGATGGCGTAGGCGCTTGGTTTCGACGTCCATGCATCTACCCAGCCAGAAGTCTCCGTAAGCGTTGGGTTTTCGCTGATGAAATAGGGGTTACGCATTTCCTTGAAGAAAGATTGGCATGCGATGCTGTCGGGTGCCACGCGGCATGACGCTAGAGGGTCGTCGAGCTTGACTAGCCGGCCGCCGACAGCATTGAAGAGACCATTCCAACGGGCTTGGGACGGCCAAGCGGCGTCGCCCGGTCGCACCCTAGCAAATGGCGTCGCCGCGAGAGCGCCGGCGACCGATTGCATCGCTTCACCAAGTGAACCTAGGCCACTCGCGGCCGCTCCTTTTAGGAATGTGCGTCTATCCATCGTCGAGCCCTCATCAGAGAGGTCGAACTGCGAGAGAGACCCTGACGGGCCGGGCATTTTCGGAATGGAACTGTGAGAAATTGAAGCAGAGAAAACGAGTAGCGACAAGGACCGTTACGTCTGACTATATATCTGACTTGGGTCAAAGGCCGACCTCAGCCGTCGGACATGGTCCGAAGCGGGCTTTCCGGACCGTCGAGCGGAGATCAGCTCAGGGGCCAGAAACAGACTTCAAGAAAAAACCGAGTGTTCTCGACTAAGGTGTTGACAGCGCCGGGGAGAGCGTCATCCCAGGTGTCGCGGAGGTGACCTCATGGCAGACTCAATGCGCCGCCGGCGTCTCGTGCCCGCCACCCTTGTCGCAGCCATCGGATTTGCTGCCGGGATCGGCTATCGCTTCTTCAGCAACGATACCGACGAGCGTGAGCTTGCGAACTACCTTCGCAGTGGCGTGCATGGCGTCGGAATCGCGCTCGCCGGGTGGACCGTGCAGAATATGCTTGGCCCGAACGCCGGTTCGTTGCTCGGCCGTGCGCTCCGGCGGCTACCATTGCTCGGTGAACTGATCGTTCGCTCGCTGCTTATGACGATCGTCATCGTCATCGTCGGCGTCGCCCTGCAGTTCGCATTGTACGCCGAGCCCTATGGGCTGCGCTGGTTCAAACTGGAATGGTTCACAGGCACCCTACCGTGGATCATCGTGATCGGGCTCATCATCTCGTTCGTGATCGGCGCCTTCGCCGAGGCCAGCCGCATGATCGGGACACCGATGCTCGCCAACATCGCTCTCGGCACCTATCATCGTCCGAAGCGCGAGCAGCTGATCGTCATGTTCCTCGATCTTGCCGATTCGACGCAGCTTGCCGAAGCTATGGGCGAGCTCAAGGTGCACGACCTGATCACGCGCTTCTTCTTTGACATCGAGACGTCGATCACGGCGCATGGCGGGGCGGTGCATGCTTATGTCGGCGATGAGGTGATCGTGACCTGGCCGCTCGATGCTGACGGTGCGCGCAATGCGCGGTGCTTGCGGTGCTTCGCTGCAATCGACCGTACGATGGCCGGCCTCGCGGCCGATTATCAGCGCGCGTTCGCCGTCGTGCCGCAATTCCGCGCCGCGCTGCATTGCGGCCCGGTGATCGTGAGCGAATGCGGCAGCGCGAAGCGTCAACTCGCCCTTTTTGGCGACACCATGAACGTCACGGCGCGACTGTGCGAATATTGCAAGCAGGCCAGTCAGCATCTCGTCGTCTCGGCCGACCTGCTACGTCACCTGACGATCCCGGCCGATCTCGTCGTCGGCAAGGGTGAGACCATCGCGCTGCGGGGACGGCACGAGCCGATCGAAGCGCACGCGATCCAGCAAAGCGCTTAGAGCTTGACCCACGACAGGAAATCAACGCACGCGGCAAGCTGGCGATCGCCAGCAAATTGCGCTGTAGCTGTTCCGGCCTAAGGGGGTTGGCCTGCCCGTCTTGATCTGAAATCGCCAAGACTGGCCCGAGTTCGAAGGGAAAGCGGAAGACCTGACACTTCTCCAACGGGGCATTTTCGAGGGATTCAGCGGGATGTGTCGGCAGGTTTATGTCCGCTTCTGCCCGTTAGCGCCGCACCGGGGCCGGGCCAAGAGCGTTGCATTTGGCCGAACTCCTGTGATTCACCCTCCCCCCAAACTGGGGGCTCGAATCATGCGCTACGAACTTGCCCTCGATTGCGCCTCCCTCAAACTTTCGTGCTCGCCGTCGCCATGCGAATGGTCACCTCGCCCACTCAGCGCGGTTTATCACTCACTGTTCCCACTGCTCGCAGGCGGTGTAGGCTTTATTGATTTTGTCGGCGCACGCTTTTTTGATCTCGGCCCACCGGCGTCGTCCCCATGGCAAGGCCAAGCATCTCTGAGTGCCTCGAGAGCAAGGGTAATCCCCGGTTCGCTCACTCGATCCGGATTGCCATCAACGTACCGCAGGAGGACCTTGGCACTCTGCAAAGGGCTACCTTGCGCCGGGGGACATGCACGGACGTTAGCCGGCAGATTGGGTGAAAAGATCATCGCAGTCTCGATCATTCCCTCACATGCGCCGGCGGACCGGGCTTCGTCCTGATCGCGAAACGAGTTCTGAACAAGTAGCTGGCAAGATCTCTTCAGATCGTTTCCCTTATCGACAACCGTGGCGCTTCCCTTTCCGATGACCGAAAGAACTAGGCCTGCAACAACGATATAGACCCGCATTGGTGTCCCCGAACCGGCGCAATAGCTTGCATGCACTTCATTTGCCGCAATGGAGCGGCCGCCCGCGCCGTTCCAGGCGGCTTGGATGGCTTAGCTCAAAAGAAAGGTCTGATCCATCGTCCCAAATGCAGAGGACGCTAACCAGGACGCATCATCACTTCGCGAAGAGCGCTTTGTCGGCTTGAGCACGCAGCTCACGCGCCGTGACGCGCGCGAAGGTCGGCCGCGCCGCGATCATGATCGCGGGCCAACCACGGGCAGCCATCAGTGCACCGATGGCACAAGTTCGATCCGGCGCATCCGTTGTGCGAAATTTTAATGCACTACAGACGGATCCCGGAGTGCGTCTATCATCTGCAGCGTACGCGAGGCCCATTGATCGATTGATGTCGATGCTCAGTCTCGAAGCAGAATCAAGAATTGCCTGTCGGTGACCTTTGTCTCACAAGTGCTGGAGACCGTGCATCGCGCCGTGACGGCCTTCCCGAAGCGCACGGACCGTCTTGGCGGACCTTCCTCAACTGCGCCGAGCGGGACTCGTTCTTCGAACGGTTCCTAACACCAGCCTAGAGTTGCCTCGCCGCGGTGCGCCACGAACATGTACACGATCTCACGGCCTGTTCTTTAATCAGGTGAGGCAGCACACGAATGCCAGCCGCATTGAGCCACGCTTCGTTGAAGGACGGCACTCGCTTGAACTCGAAGTCCACGCACCTGCCCAGACGGCAAGGAAAACTGGATGAACTCAATACTGAGGGATCTAGCCTCGATCGGGCTCGAGCTGCACCGTTTTTCGTCCACCATTCAGCTCTCTGAGCTCGTTTACGTAGGCCTCAGGCTTTAACAGATGGAACGGGGCCTTCAGGCCCATAAAAGTCGCTATACGGCCGATAAAAGCGGTGCAGTTAGTGGTTGCCGCATTCCACAACGGCGAGGTCTCCTGCAGATGCTTGATATAAGCAAAGACCTTCTTGGCGTCAGCCTCGCTCAAATAGACACGATAGCTCGCCGTCAAATATTGCTCGTCAAGATCGCCATAGCTCGCCCCTGTCTCAGAGGGAACAAACATGATGTGTCCCAAGAGATACGGCAGCGTGTCACCAGCCGGGGCCAAACCCGCGACCTCGACCGACTTTTCGCTCGTCTTTCCGTACCAGACGAACGCATGACCGTAGGTTGCTGCCGTGCGGGCCCGAAAATCGACGTAGTAGGGACCTCTGGCCGCGGTTCTTTGAGCCGGCTTTGCATCGGATCTGGCCGGCGTGGCACTGGGCGCAACAGCAGCCATGCTCCCGGCATGCTTCGCCGCCGATCTGGGCAGAGCGTCCTGTTGCTGGTCGGAGTGCGCCGCGAGCTGTTGTGCGCTACTGCTCCCGGCCGCCAAGCTCACCGAGGCCGCGAGTATCGCGGCCCCGGCACAACGTTGCAGACTTGGATATTTCCGAGCCACCCCAAGCATCTTCGAATCCCCGTGGATCAAAGACAGGACGTCATAGTCAGTCCAACTATCCCAAACGGACGCCGCCCCGCGCCCGAATGGATAATCGGATCAACCCTTGGTCACTACCGGGGCCGCAACCGGGTATTTGCCGACCGGGCTCTTGCCGACGGGATATTTACCCATGGGATATTTGCCGACCGGTGCAGCCACCGGCTGAGGCTGCGGCCGCGGGAGGTCGGCGGCAGCCGCCGTTCCCACGAAAGCTAGAGTAGCGACGCCCAGGATCACGAACTTCAACATCAAAGTCTCTCCCCACGTATGAATCGGGATCAGATGGAATTCACCCAACAACAGGTAACCTGACGCTCGCAGCGGTAGCAACAAATAGACGCAGGAACCTGCAGCCCCGGCAGCCGTTTTCCTTCGGATGTTGCGAAAATGGCACGAATTTTGGTCTGGCCGGTTCCTCAGGACCCGATGTCGGAACCCCGCTTCAGCGTATCGACGGGAAGATCCGGCCCGTCCGTGCCATGTACGCCCGATAGCTGTCGCCAAAGGTTTCCAACATCAGCCGCTCTTCCCTTCCGATGCGGCCGAAGAACAGAATCCCAAAACCGACAAGGCCCGCGAACCCGGCGATCCAGTTTGGCAGCAGCAACGCCTGGGCAACAGCCCAGAGCCAAAATGCCGAGTACATCGGGTGCCGAACCCTGCGGTAAATCCCTTCCGTCACGAGTCGATGGTTCTCCCGCACATCGAGACTTACCGACCAATTCCGGCCGAGTGCACGGTGTGTCAGATAAAACATGCCCAAAGCCGCGATCGCAAAGAAAGACCCCAGCCAAGCCAACGCGGGGTGGAAGCTGTAAGCTGCGAAACGAGGTATTCCTGTCGCTACGTAGAGGAGCGGCACAAGTCCAAGCCCCGAAAGAGATATGAGCAGTAGCGCGGTTTCCAGGGGGCCGCGGGCGCTCGACACAACCTTTTCGCGGCGGGAGCGCCGCGCGTACTTGTAACGTATAAGGTACCAGGCGACCGCCAACCCAACGAATATGATCTTGGAAATAGCTGGCGTCATTTGAATCAGGCTGCCGCGCCCGGACTGGTCAGCAGCGTGTTTTCAGCCGGCCGCGCGCCGACAATACACGCACCGTCGTCCCCGATCATCGAAAGGGCGCCATCTGGGGCGAGCGTCTGCGATTTGGCCGAAACAGGTCCGCATGTGAGCATAAAGTAATCGTACGATGTTCGCCGATCGTTTCCACTCACGAACTGGCAGTGCAAGCGGAAGAAATTGAAGCGGATGCGTTGATAGATCTCGTGGTCAAGCATTCGACTAAGTTTCACGACCCTGACGGTCGCCTCATTCTCTATCGACAGGCCCATATCGCCCATCGGCCGGCTCTTGTAAAAGTTCAACGGGTCGACGAGGGCCTGATAGTCGCCCCAGAAGATCGCGCGCGACTTGGCGACGCGTTCCACCGTCGTGCGAAAGCGTATTGCCTTCGGGTGCAAGCCGATCTTGAGTATGGATGATCCGACGCTCAAGAACGTGACGGGAATTTTGTCCCGACCGAGCGCAGGGTCCAGCTTCAAGGCACGGTCAAGCAGATCAACCGCAAGTACGGCGCCAAGACTGTGCCCAATGACCAAAATTTCGTCTGCGGCGGAGTTGTTCGCCGCATTCACGAGCTCGGCGGCCAACCTGTCCAGCCTCTGCTCGATTTCCGAATTCCCGCGTCGAATATACTCGCGAGAGAAAATCCAATCGTCGAACAGGTTGCCCAGGTTCAGCCAGCGCCACGGGCCCGCCAATACGGCTGCGAAGCCGAAAAGACCTCCACCGATGGCAACCGGGATTGACGAGGTGATTCTGAATGCCAACACGCCAATCAAGACGGCGGCCGCGGTGAGCACTCCGAACATGACGAATGGATAGAGAAAGAAAAATGCGTAGCGCCAGTTGGACTGCAAGTAACGCCAAAGGGTGCCGGCCGAAACAAATTCGAGAAAGGCAAGGAGGCCGAGAGGAATTCGTGAAGCGATGCTTCGACGGCTAAAGCGGTCGATAACGTCGTCCCATCGAACCAAATGATAGTCGGTTTCGACCTGCCAATTGGGGCCAGTGGTCGTCACATTCCACCGGCTCTGATCCGCGCTGTCGCGCAAATCGTCAACGATCGCTTCCACTGACCAGGTGCGCTGGAACCTTTCAATTTCGCGCACAAAGCGTCGTTGCGGGCTGGCAGATGGCGTGATTGGATCGTAGCCGCCAACATGAAACACCAGGCGCTTCGCCACGGGCGCTCCGGGCATAATGTCACCCGAGACAACTTCTGTCCGCGAATTTCTCATGCTACTCATCGCGCACGCGTGAATCCATCTGTAATAGCAAAGACCTAGCGAACGCCTGTCAAGAGATAATCGACCAGCGTTGGGGGAACCCGTATTGACCTATTTTGCCTTCTGTACCCATTCCGCTATCCTGTCTAGGGCCGCTCGAATAGCGTCGATCGGCGCGGCGATGCTTGTCGGATCGTCTGGCGGAGCGCCCTCTCACGCGCAAGAGGAGATGCCTTCTGCAGAGAGATGCCTGGCGGCAAATCGGGACGTCTCGCTGGGTGCACAATTGCCCCGCACCGCGGCCCGTTTCAAATCTGGTGAGCCGCTCAAGATTGTAGCAATCGGATCATCCTCGACGGTGGGACTGTGGATGCTTAGATCGGCGGCCACATATCCCGAGGTGATGCGCCGCGAGCTCTTGAGACTTAGATCGAACGCCACGATCAAGGTCATCAATAGCGGCCGAGTCGGCGATACGATTCCGAATAACATCGCACGTTTCGAACGCGACGTTTTCGCGTACGCTCCTGATCTCGTCATATGGCAGCTGGGCACCAATGACGTCGCATGGGGTGGCCGGCCGGACCAAGGACTCAAGAGTCACGTTCTCGAAGGAGTGAGAGCGCTCAAGGCAGGATCTGCCGACGTCGTGTTGATGGACCTGCAATATGCACCCCAGGTGCTCGCTTCAGCAGGCTACTCAACGATGGAGAACATCATCGCCGATGTCGCGAAGCAGGAACGGGTCGGGCTGTTCTCTCGTTTCACGCTGATGCGGAACTCGATCAATGCCGGCGTCGTGCAGAGCACGCTCGTAACGTGGGACGGACTACACAACACCTCTGATGGTTATGATTGCATTGGACGAGCCCTTGCCCGAGCCATTTCAAACGGTGCGCGTTGAGAGCCCCAGCTCAGGCGAATCGAAGGCTGCAGATTCCTATGAGTTTGGGCACCGGCCGGGACAGCGGGCGCCGAGCGTCCAGATGCCCGCCAACACGAACAAAGACCAATTCTCCTCGACGATTATCGCAGCTCTCGCAGCGGTGACAGCAATTCGCTCCGACGTTGTCAGGAGGTGCGCTCATGCACCATTATGCCAGCCAACTCATTGACCTGTTGCTGGTGCTTGTCGCCGCGTGGATGGTGCCAGCCACCATTTTCATCGCCTACGCCTATTTCGCTCGTCTTAAGCATCCAGTCAGCGAATCGGTCTTTGGACGTCTGCTCATCACTTCGTTGTTCATCATAACCACGGCGATTTGGCTCCCAATAATTGTGGCCGCCATAACCCTATCACTGATCGGTCATTTATGGTCTCGCTCCAGGGAAAACCGCGCAAGTAGCTAGATCAACAACCCGCCGCGTCAGTCGCGGAGCTTCTGCGCGCGGTAAAGGCTTGGCGTCGTGCCCACGGCCTTTCGGAAGGCGCGGTTGAAATTCGCTTGCGATGAGAATCCGGCAGCATAGGCGATGTCGACCAGCGGGCGATCGCTGGTGGACAGCAACCGCTTGGCGAGGTCGAGACGCTGGCGGCTGACATATTCGTGTGGTGCCGCACCCGTGGCCGCCTTGAAGCTGCGGGAGAAATGCGCCGGGCTCATGCACGCCACCGATGCCAGATCCTTGACCGAGAAATCGCGCTCGACCGATGCGTCGATGAATTCCGTCACGCGCGACAGCCGCTTGGCGTCGAGCGGCCTCTGACCGGCAATGGACTGCTTCAACCTGACTGCTGTCGCCGAGTAGGCGTGGACCAGATGAGCCGATAACGCGCGCCCGAGGCTTTCGATCAAAAGCCGGCCGGTCGAGGTTTCCTGCGCAAGCTCCTTCAGGATCCGGTCCGCGACGTGCTCGATGAACATGTCCTGATCGATGGTCTCGTAGCGGATCGAGACTCCCGAGGGGTCGATGTCGAGATCCCTGAGCATGGTGTCGTCGAACGGCTTGCCGGGAAGAAAGAGATGCAGGCATTCCTGCATCTGGTTCTCGACGCGGATGAAGTCTTCGCGGATGCCGGCCGGGCAAAGCCACACTGTGCCCTTCCTGCCAAAGGTGCGCTGCCGCATTCCTGCGCCTTCCCGATCGACGACCGAGCTGCCACGCAGCAGGATTGCGATCTCGGTGTCGCGCGGCAATTGCGGCGGCAGATCACCCGGCTCATGGCTCCATCGCTCGGCGAGGAGATGCGACCATCGCCGGTCGTTCGACGTCTGGAGCATTCTGCCGGTAACATATTTATCGACAGAGTTGCCAAGCATACCCATCGTCAATCTCCGCCAGATAGCGCGATGTGGGTAAAAAGGTATTGCCGGGTCCAGCATTAGCATGCCAGAGATCCGGCCGTGCGTCCATCAGCCGAGAGCAGTCCGGGAAAACAACACCGCACATTTTGAAAAGCCAGGCCGAGCCTGACCGCCGCATCCTTCGCTGTCTTGAATCAGGAAGCGGAGAGACCCATGGCCCGGACCACGGTAGTTGGCGCCTGCCCCCACGATTGCCCGGACACCTGCTCCATCCTGACCACGGTCGAAGATGGCAAGGCCATTGCCGTCCGCGGCAATCCCGATCATCCGTTCACGCGTGGACGGCTGTGCGTGAAGGTCAACAATTACGAGGAGCGCGTCTACAGCGACAAGCGCATCCTCCATCCCTTGAAGCGGGTTGGCCCCAAAGGCTCCGGCCAGTTTCAACGGATTTCCTGGGACGAGGCCGTCGAGACCATCGCCTCGCGCTGGACATCTGTTATCGCCGAGCACGGCGCGCAGGCGATCCTACCCTACAGCTATCTGGGCACGCAGGGCATCATCAACGGGCTGAACGTCGGCGATCCCCTCTTCAACAAGCTCGGCGCGACGGTTCTCGAGCGCACGTTCTGCGACTCCGCCTCATGCACGGCCTACATGATGACGATCGGACACACGCCGGGCGTCGATCCCGAGAGCTTCGTGCATTCGAAATACATCATCCTCTGGGCCTGCAATACGCTGAGCACGAACTCGCACCATTGGCCGTTCATCGAGCAGGCGAAGAAGGCCGGCGCCAAGCTCGTGGTCATCGATCCCGTCCGGACCCGCACCGCGCGACTCGCCGACTGGCATATTCCGATCCGGCCCGGCACTGACGCTGCGCTCGCGCTCGCGATGATCCATGTCATCATCAGGGAGAACCTGGTCGATCGTGACTACATCGACAAATACACGGTCGGCTACGACGAGCTGGCGGAGCGAGCATCAGGCTATACACCCGAATTCGCCTCGCAGGAAACCGGCATTCCCGTCGACGACATCATCAAGCTGGCCAGGGAATATGCCACGACGCCGCCGGCCGTCGTGCGGATCGGCGTGGCCGTGGAACGGCACGCCGGCGGCGGCCAGACCGTGCGCGCGATCGCCTGTCTTCCCGGACTGATCGGCGCTTGGAAGCATGTCGGTGGCGGCCTGCTCCAGCTTCCGATCTGGGCGTTCCCCGTCAGATGGGACGTGCTGATGCGTCCCGAGCTGCAGCCGGAGAAGATGCGCGTCCTCAATTCGTGGCGCCTCGGACCGGCGCTGACGGGAGAACTCGGCTTCGACCCGCCGATCAAGGCGCTGTTCGTCTACAACGCCAATCCGATGGCGATGGTGACCGAACAGGGCAAGCTCGAAACGGGTCTCGCGCGGGAGGATCTCTTCACTGTCGTCAGCGAGCACTTCCTGACGGACACCGCCAGATATGCCGACATCGTTCTGCCTGCGACCACACAGCTCGAGCAGAAGGACATCATGTTCTCCTGGGGACACCTCTATTTGTCCTACAACAATAAGGCGATTGAGCCGCTTGGCGAAGCCGTCTCCAACACCGAGCTCTTCCGCCGGCTCGCGCGTGCGATGGGTATCACCGATCCGGCCTTCTTCCGGAGCGACGACGAGATCATCGAAAGCTCGCTCGACTGGAGCAACCCGGTCTTGCAGGGCATCACGCTGGGCGACGTCATAACCAAGGGCTACGTGCGCCTCAACATGCCCGCACCCGCCGACTGGGCGCCGCATCGCGAGGGTAATTTTCCGACAGCCTCGGGCAAGTGCGAATTCAAGTCGACGATTGCCGGCGGCGGAAACTTCGTGGTGCCGCTGTTCCGACAGGGCTACAACGGCGACCAGGACGCCGCACCAGTCGATCCCCTTCCCCGCTACATTCCGCCGAACGAGAACGCGCGCACGGCGCCAGCGCTGGCGACACGATATCCGCTCAGCCTGATCTCCCCGAAAAGCCATGCCTTCCTGAACTCGAATTACGGCAACCTGCCCGCCCAGACCGCCCAGGCCGGCGAGGAACAGGCGGTGCTCCTCAATCCGGGCGACGCGGCACAGCGCGGGATCGTCGCGGGCGCACCCATTCGCGTCTTCAATGATCGCGGCTCGTTCGAGGCCTTTGCGACCGTTTCACCGGACATCATGCCGGGGGTCGTGGTGGCACCGTCCGGCTACTGGCAGCGCTCCAATCGCAAAGGCGCGACAGTTCACGTGCTGACGCCGCCTGCCTTCGCCGACCTCGGCCGGGCCCCGACATTCTCCGACATCCTTGTCCAGGTGAGCGGAGCCTGACGATGACATATGTGGTCACCGACAATTGCCGCGGCTGTCGATACACCGAATGCGTCACCGTCTGCCCCGTGGAGTGCTTCCACGTCGACGACACCATGACCTATATCGATCCGGAGAATTGCATCGACTGCGGCGGCTGTGCGCCGGCCTGCCCTGTCGGCGCGATCGAGCCCGACTATCGCCTGGCGGCCGACAAGAAGTTCTGGATCGACGTCAACCGCAAGCGCGCGACTGAAACTCCCGTCATCAGCGCGCGCCTGCCACCTCTGCCGGGCGCCGACGAACGCAAGGTCGCACTGGGCCGATGACGGGCCCCGCTCAACACCACGTCGCCGTCATCGGCAGCGGACCAAGCGGCTTCTATACGGCCGAAGCATTGTTGCGGTCGGGCGCACCGCTGACCGTCGGTATGTTCGAACGGCTTCCCGTGCCCTATGGGCTGGTGCGGTTCGGCGTTGCCCCCGACCATCCAAAACTCAAGCAGGTCGCGACGGCCTTCGACCGCATCGCCGCCATGCCCGGATTTCGCTTCATCGGCGGCGTCACGGTCGGAGACGATCTCACGGTCGACGAATTGCGCAACGCCTATGACGCCGTTGTCCTCGCGACCGGCGCCGAACTGAGCCGGCCCCTGGGTATTCCGGGCGAAGCACTGCCGGGAAGCCACACTGCAGGCGACTTCGTCGCCTGGTACAACGGGCATCCTGCATTTGCCGACCTGCGGTTCGATCTTGGTCATGAGGCAGCGATCGTGATCGGTCACGGCAACGTCGCTCTCGACGTTGCGCGCATTCTCGCCAAGACGGCCGACGAGCTGCGCCAGACCGACATTGCGCGCCATGCGCTCGAGATTCTGGCGGAAAGCAGAATTCGCAGGATCTACGTCGTCGGCCGCGGCGGGCCGGCACAGGCCAAATTCACCGCGAAGGAATTGCGCGACTTTCTAGAACTGGGCGAAGCCGACACGTCGGTCGACGGGCGCGATGTCACGCCCGACGACTTCGAGCCGCAACGCCCCGATGACCCGGAGCTGGTCGAAAAGCTGTCGCTGCTGCGCGCGTTTTCGCAGCCGGCCACGACGAAGCCGCGGCGCTGTGTTTTTCGGTTTGGTCTATCGCCCGTCGCAATCAAGGGACGAGGCCGGGTGGAGACGATCTCGTTCAGGCATCGGTCGGAAACCGCCGAGGACATCGCATGCGGCCTCGTGTTCAGCAGCGTTGGCCGCAAGACGGCCCCTGTCGCCGGTGTTCCCTATGACGCGCATCGCGGCGTTCATGCCAACGTCGACGGACGCGTCGCGATCGGCCGTACGGTGATTGACGGCCTCTATGTCTGTGGATGGAGCAAGCGCGGACCGAATGGCACGATCGGCACCAATCGCGGCTGCGGGATCGCGACCGCAGAGGCCGTCCTGGCCGATCTTGCCGATCGACGTCCGCGCCCGGACACTCCCGATGCACTGCTTGCTCGCCTCGCCGGCCGCGTCACACGCATCGTGAGCTATCCGGATTGGACCGCGATCGACGCGGCCGAGAAACGCCGGGGAGCGCTGCTCGGCAAGCCGCGGGAGAAATTCGTCACGATCCCCGACATGCTCGCCGCGATGGATGCGTGACTCCGAGGAGCCGCAGCGGCTCTATTCCTGGTCGACGAGATCGTCCTCGAGGATCGCCATCTGGAACTGGAACGAGCGATCATCGTCCTCGTCATCGACGAAGAGCACGCCGATGAACTCCTCGCCGATATAGACCTCGGCGGAGTCGTCCTTCTTCGGACGCGGCACGACGCGAATCTTGGGATTGCCGAATACGCGCTTCAGATACGCGTCGAGCTTCCTCACTTCTTTGACGTCCACGGCAAGTCTCCAATCGAAATCTGGGTTGGCGGGTTTTAGGACGAGACGCGACGAACCGCCAGCATGAATTCCCGAGAATTTTGGGGACGATCGGGGCGGAAAAAATCCGCCCCGCGCGACATCAGAGTCCCATCGCGTTGATCATCTGATCCATGGTGCGCGACGGCTCGGCGCAGCCGGCCTCGCCGACGATCTTGGCGGGAACGCCGGCGACCGTGACGTTGTGCGGCACCGGCTTCACCACGACCGAGCCCGCGGCGATGCGCGCGCAATGCCCGACCTCGATGTTGCCGAGGATTTTTGCGCCCGCGCCGATCATGACGCCGTGACGGATTTTTGGATGACGGTCCTCGTTCTCCTTGCCGGTGCCACCGAGCGTGACGCCGTGCAGGATCGAGACGTCGTCCTCGATGACAGCGGTCTCGCCGCAGACGAAGCCGGTGGCGTGGTCGAGGAAGATGCCGCGGCCGATGCGCGCGGCGGGATTGATGTCGGTCTGGAACACCGCCGAGGCGCGGCTCTGGAGATAGAACGCGAAATCCTTGCGGCCCTTCAGCCAGAGCCAGTGCGCGAGGCGATGGGTCTGGATCGCGTGGAAGCCCTTGAAGTAGAGCAAGGGATCGATGAAGCGCGCGGTCGCGGGATCGCGGTCGTAGACGGCAACGAGGTCGGCGCGAAACGCATTGCCGAGATCGGGATCGTCGCGCAGCGCTTCGTCGTAGGTCTGGCGCACGAGATCGCCCGAGAGCGCGGAATGATCGAGCCGGTCGGCGAGACGGTGCACCACCGAATCCTCGAGGCGACTGTGATGCAGCACGGTCGAATAGATGAAGGTCGCAAGCTCCGGCTCGCGATGCACGATGTCCTCGGCTTCGCTCCGGATCCGATCCCAGATCGGATCGAGGGATGCGAGCTTTCCTCCCGGATTGACCTGATGCACTGCCATGGGATCTGCTCTTTCGAATTGGCTCGTGTT
The DNA here is from genome assembly GCF_000426265.1 of Bradyrhizobium sp. Cp5.3. Taxonomy (NCBI): domain Bacteria; kingdom Pseudomonadati; phylum Pseudomonadota; class Alphaproteobacteria; order Hyphomicrobiales; family Nitrobacteraceae; genus Bradyrhizobium; species Bradyrhizobium sp. Cp5.3. The sequence continues at coordinate 40,525 of NZ_AUFA01000010.1, forward strand.
GACGGGTCTATAGCACAGCTTAGGCGACAAAGTCCTGACGGGCTTGCCTGAGAGTGAACAGTGCCTTGACCTGCAAAAGCCTACCAAAGTATTGAATCACAATACTTTATTCTGACGCCCCAGGCGGCAAGGTTGGCTCAAAGTGGTCAGAGTTTCGCCAAATTCAAGCCGGGCCGCGTCAAACTATTGGTGAATTCCGCCTCAACGGTTATTGCGGGCATGGTCCGTCCGACCGGGGAGAGTCCTTGAGCATCACCACCGACATATTGCGCGCCCGCGCCGCGGGGTCGTTTTGGCTCCGGCTGGCCGCGGTGGCGCTGCCCCTCCTCATGATCGCGCCGGCGTTCTGGAACGGCTATCCCCTGCTCCAATGGGATACTGGCGGCTATCTCGCGCGCTGGTACGAGGGCTATCTCGTCCCCAGCCGCTCCACCGTGTTCGGACTCTATCTGCACTCCGGCGAGAGCTTTGGCTTCTGGATCAACCTCGCCGCCCAGTCGCTGGCGGCGCTGTGGCTGTTGCAGCTGACGCTGCGCGTGCTCGGCCTGATGCAGACGTTCCGTTTCGTCGCGATCAGCCTGCTCCTGATTCTGTCGACCGCCCTGCCCTGGCTTGCCAGCATGCTGCTCACCGACATCTTCGCCGGGCTGTCGGTGCTGTCGCTGTTCCTTCTGATCGTCGGAAGAAGCCGGATTTCGGGCCTGGAAAGACTTTTCCTGTTCGGATTCACCGCCTTTGCCGCCGCGACCCACAGCGCCACGCTCGGCGTGCTGCTCGGGCTCTGCGCCATCGGCTGGCTGGCGCGGCCGTTGCTTGGGCGCCGCCTTCCGCTCGCGGGACTGGCGCAGGCAAGCCTCACGCTCGTCGCGGGCGGCCTGATGCTGGTGTCGGTCAACCATGCGCTGTCGGGCAATTGGGCCTGGACGCCCGGCGGCTATGGCGTCGCCTTCGGCCGCATGATGCAGGACGGCATCGTCGCGCGCTATCTGGGCGACCACTGCCCGCATGAAAGCTTCAGGCTCTGTCCCTATCGCAATGAGCTGCCGGCGACCGCCGACGAGTTCCTGTGGGGCAAGAGCATGTTCAACACGCTCGGCCGGTTCGAAGGGATGAACGACGAGATGAGCTACATCGTCGTGCATTCGCTCGCCGACTATCCGGCCTGGCAGGCCGGCGCAGCCCTGAGAGCGCTGGGCCAGCAAATGCTGCACGTGGCGACCGGCGAAGGCACCAATGGCTGGATTCCCCACACCTACGGCATCATCGAGCGCTACATCCCGGCGCAGATTGCGCCGATGCGCGCCGCGCGCCAGCAGCATTGGGGCGTCGACTTCGAATACGTCAACTGGCTGCACGTGCCGGTCGCGCTGCTCTCGATGCTGGCGCTGCTCGGCCTGCTCGCGCACGCACTGGCGAACCGCCGGCTCGACGACCTGACGTTGCTGGGCGCGACCGTGACGCTGGCCCTGCTCGGCAACGCGTTCATCTGCGGCGTGATCTCGGGCCCGCACGACCGCTACGGCGCGCGGATGGTGTGGCTTGCGACCTTCGTGGTGCTGATGGCGCTGTCGCGCCATTTCGGCGACGACGAGCCGGCGGACGACACCTCAGCCGCGGCGTGAGAGGAAATCGAGCACGCCGGTCTTGTAGACCTTGTCGCCGACCGCGCGCATGTGATCGCGGTTCGGAATGTCGAGCACTTCCGCGCCGGCGATGATCGCGCCGAGCGCGCTGGCCGAGCCCGCGACCTCGTCATTGCTGCCGACCGCGATCAGCACGGGCACATCGATCCGCGCGGCTTCGTCCCTGGTCATGAGCTCGCGAGTGCCGCGCAGGCAGGCAGCGAGCGCCCGCCGGTCGGAGCGGGTCTGATCGGCGAAGGCGCGGAAGGTACGCCCCACAGGGTCGGTGACGTCGTCAAGCGAGGCCGCCTCCAGCGCCTTGGCCACGTTCTCGCCGGGCCCGGTGCCCTCGATCAGGCCGCCGATGCCGATGCCGCCGAGGATCGCCGAACGCAGCCGCTGCGGCTCGTTGAGCCCGAGCCAGGCCGTCATCCGCCCGCCCATCGAGTAGCCCATGATGTCGGCCTGCGGGATGGCGAGATGGTCCATCAGCGCGAGCACGTCGCCGGCCATGGCCGGTATCGAATATTGCGCGGGTTCGTAGAGCTTTGCGCTTTCGCCATGGCCGCGATTGTCGAGCGCGATCACGCGGCGGCCGTTCTTGCGCAGCTCGGAGACCCAGGTCGGATAGACCCAATTCACGTTCTTGCTCGAGGCAAAGCCGTGCAGCAGGAAGATCGGATCGCCCTCGCCTTCGTCGAGATAGGCAATTTCGACTGCGCCGTTGTGGAAGCTCGGCATCGCATATTCCGCGTCTTGTGGGGGATAAAGTTGATCTTAGGCCTTGAGGGCCGTGCTCGCTAGAGCTGTCTCAGCGGCGGCCTGCGCCTGGCGCAACCTCCGCGTCCGCCTGCGATCGCACCAGGCCTGGGTCAGACGCTCCGTCGTCGCCTTGATCGAGGACAACAGCCCAAACAACGTCATTGCCGCGCCGAACAGCCAGAGTGCGAGATCGAACGCGCCGCCGGCGAGCAGCAGTGCGCCGCGGCCGAGCAGCTTCATGATCGCGCGCGTCTTGCCGCCTTGCGCTTCCGCAAGGCGCGCCGCGCGCGCCACATCCTTCGGGCCTTCGGCGATGCGCAAGCTGTCCATGGCGCCGCGCGCGCCGGTCTTTTCGGCAACGCGCGTGACGTCCTTGCCAAGCCGGACCAGCGCCCCGGCCTTCTCGGCGCGGAACGCGGCCTTGATCGCGCTCACGGTCTCGCCCGGCCGCAGCACCGAGCCGGAAGCGACAGCGTTCTGGAGCATCGGCGTGTCGACGACTTCGCGCGCGGACCGGCCGGCCCATGCGGCGAGCCCTTCGCCGAGCCGCCCCACCTTGCGGGCATCCTTGACCAGCGTCAGCCCGGCGCGCACCGGCGCCACTCCGCCGACAGACACGTAGGTCGCGGCCGTCACGGCAAGGCCCGCGGCGGCGAGCCCGAGCACGAGACGATCGGTCTCCTCGCCCATGGCGAGATGCTTGCCCTCGCGCACGACGTCCCTGATGTCGCCGATCACGAGGAGATCGCCGGCCACCGTCCCCGACAGGCTCGCGACATCCTCGGCGCTGCCGGTGACGAGGCCGGTTGCAAACCGTTTTGCGAAATGCGTGGTGGAACTCTCGTCCCTGACCGCGTCGCTCACCCGGTTCAGGACGTCGTCGGAGAGCGCGATGTTGCGGTCCCGCGCCAGCTCGACGAAGCTATTGGCAAGATCGGCGTCGCCGGCTGCGAGCGCGGCTTCGATGTTGTCCTGCACCAGGCGGTCGTTCTGCCGCAGAAGCTCGTTGAGCTTGAGTTCGGACAGCACGGCCGGATCGTCCTGGGCGGCCAGAATCGCGCCGGCCTCGCGGGCATGCGGCGCCACCTGCGCGAGCACGAAGCCGCACGCCGCGATGCCGGTCAAAGCAGTGCCGATTCGTAGCCACCTCATGCGCACAGCCTGATCGCTCGCCTGATCGTTCGTCTTTCGTCGGAATTGTGCCCGTCCACAGAAATAGTATGCCAGATTTGCGACACAACGTCCCCGACGAAAGAAGGGCTTCTCCGGGGCGACAAGATTGTGTCGAATTTGCATGAGCAAATGAGCATGGGGTAGTTGCGAACATTCGGTTCCGCTGGACTAGCAATCATCTGCACCCCCCAGTATGGTCCGCCGCGTTCAAAGACGCTGCGTCACCAGTGATTGTGTCCGCGACCGTTGCCACTCCAGGATGAACTACGATGTCCGACCATGTCGTCCCGCACTTCCATAACGATGCCGGCGTCCCCGTCATCGAGATCGGCTCGCAAGAGTTCATGTGCGTGGGCGCCAACCCTCCGTTCGATCATCCGCACGTCTTCCTCGACCTCGGCAACGACAACGAGATCATCTGCCCGTATTGCTCGACGCTGTACCGCCTCGCGACCGACCTGAAGGCCGGCGAGGCCCGCCCGCCGGAATGCGTCCTGAAGGACAGGGTGGCCTGACCGGTCTCATCGGTCAGGGTGGCCCTTTCCCGAACAATTGTCATTGCCGGAGCCGGAATCGGAGGATTGACCGCAGCGCTTGCGCTCGCGGCCAGGGGCTTCCGCGTTGTCGTGCTGGAAAAGACCGAGCGGCTCGAAGAAGTCGGCGCCGGCCTGCAGCTCTCACCCAATGCGAGCCGCGTGCTGGTCGAACTCGGCCTTGAGGATCGCCTGAAGCCGCGCGCCGTGACCCCGGAGGCGGTCTGCGTCATGAGCGCGCGCGCCGGCGGCGAATTGCTGCGTATGCCGCTTGGCGAAGTTGCCTCGGCGCGCGCCGGCGCCCCCTATTGGGTGGTGCACCGTGCCGATCTGCAATCGGCCCTCGCCGGAGCGGTCTCCGAGCATCCGGATATCGAGCTGAAGCTGGGCGCGACCTTCGAGGACGTGGCGCCCCACGCCAAAGGACTGACCATCGTCCATCGCAGCGGCACGATCCGCCGCAGCGATCTGGCGAGCGCGCTGATCGGGGCCGACGGCGTCTGGTCGACGGTGCGCAAGCAGCTGTTTCCCGAGGTCCAGCCGCGCTTCTCCGGGCTGATCGCCTGGCGCGGCACCTTCGAGGCGACGCAGCTCCCCAGGGAGTACAGCGCGCGCCGGGTTCAGCTTTGGATGGGCCCGAATGCCCACCTCGTCGCCTATCCGATCGCCGGCGGACGTCAGATCAACGTGGTCGCCGTGCTGCCGGGAACGTGGAACAGGCCGGGCTGGAGCACGCCCGGCGATCCGCTCGAGGTGATGGATGCCTTCGCCGGGTCACGCTGGCCGTCGTCTGCGCGGATGATGCTCGGCGCGGTCGATAGCTGGCGCAAATGGGCGCTGTTCGGCGTGCCCGAGGGCTGCGGCTGGAGCAAAGGCCCGATTGCGCTGCTCGGCGACGCCGTGCACGCGATGCTGCCGTTCGCGGCCCAGGGCGCCGGCATGGCGATCGAGGATGCCGCCGTGCTCGCCCGGCATTTGACTGGCGATACCACCGAGAGCGCGGCCGGCGTCGCCGCGGCGCTGAAGAGTTACGGGCGGGCGCGCCAGGCCCGCGTCCAGAAGGTGCAACGGACCGCGCGGCAGCAGGGCCGGATCTATCATTTCACCGGCCCGCTCGCGATCGCGCGCGATCTTGCGATCCGCGCGCTCGGGCCGGAGCGCATGCTGGCGCGGCAGGACTGGATCTACGGCTGGCGTCCCTGAGGATGGCGCGCGCCGCCGCGTCTCAGCGAACCGCGCTATTGCGGTTCGGAGCGGGCTTGATGACGGGCCGCTGCGGACCAGACGGGGTCGGCGTGGCGTCCGGCGGCGTTTCCCGGCACTTGCTGCGTTGCCAGGCCTCCTCCGCAAAATGCGACTGGCCGCGCGCGGCGACGTAGTCGTTGCGATAGGCGAGCTCGGCTACGACCGTGCCGCCGGCGCCGGTCTCCGCCTTGTCCATCAGGCGCTGCAATTCCGCAGTGCGCTTGGCGAGCGAGGTGCGTTCGGTCTGGAGCTGCTTGCAGTCGTACAGTTCGTATTTGCCGGGGTCGGCGAAGGCCGGAGAGACCGTGTCGCTCATGCCGGCGCAGCCGGACAGCGCGAGGCCGGCCGCAAGCAGCGCGGCGAGCGCGACGCAGGCGCGCAGGCGATTTGGGAGCGAAGCAGACATGCCGGATGAATAGTCCCCTTGGATTGAGAATGCCTAAAGCAACAACAGATGTCCGGATTGAGGCTTTGCCTTGCGCGGCCACCTCGCTTAAGGAAGAACCACCCACCCGGCCATGCGATACGCCAATTCCAGACGGCCGGACAGGGACTTAAGTGTTTGATCTCGTTGGATCAAGCGGGCATGGCGGAATTGGTAGACGCAAGGGACTTAAAATCCCTCGGTGCGCAAGCGCTGTGCCGGTTCGACCCCGGCTGCCCGCACCACGAGACCTGACGGCTCCGACCGCCGCGGCAGCAGGATCCAGAAGCAGACGAGCGCAGTTGCGAGCTGGCCGAAGCCGCCCATGAAGGCATTGCCGAAGATCGAGGCCAACGTCGGTGCGACGATGGCGACCGTCAGCACGGCCGCGAGCGCGGCTGCGGGAAGGTCGACGACGAGGACGGCGGCATAGAGCGCCAGCTCGAAGAAGGCATACTCCTTCAGCCGGGGCGCGCAGAGATAGAGCGCGTATATCGCGAGCACGGTGATGCGCTTCGCCATGCCCGGATGATCGATCAGCCAGCGGTCGAGCATCGCCAGTGGGGAGCCCTTTGCGGACGGGTTCTCGGCGCGGACCATGCGCCACACCGATACGGCGAGCGGCGCGAGCACGAATGTGACGGCGGCGAACGCATAGAGCACGGCGACGACCGGCTTGCTGCCGGCGAGCGCGAAATGGTCGGCGAGCGTGAGCGCCAGGAACAGCAGCGACGGATTGACCTCGTTCCCCGGCGCATGCTGATCGGGGATATGGCCCGAGATCGCGCTGAGCCAGCTCGGAAACAGGCTTGCGTAAAGCGTCGCCGAGATCAGGATCGGCAGGACGAACATGGCGGCTGCCACCGCGATCAGGATCAGCTTGCGATGCCGCGGCTGCGGCAGGAAATAAAGCGCGGCCAGGACCGGGAAGAACACCAGCTTGAACGAGGTGATGAGGCCGAGCACGGCTGCGCCTGCAAGCAACGGCAGGAACGCGCCCTCTCCTTCGGACCGCGCCGAGCGCAACAGCAGCGCCAGCGCTGTCGCCGTGAGCAGGCCACTCAGCACGGCAAAATTGCCGGTCGCCATGATCCATTCGAAGCCGAGGAAACCGCCGAACGCGAAAGCCACTCTGAGCGCGATGTCATGCGGGCCCGGACGGCCGTTGCCGAGGCCGGGCAGCAGAAGCGCACAGAGCACGGCGAGGACGAGATAGATGCTCCTGTAGTGCGCGACGAGAAACCCGCCGGCGCAGAGCGGCCGGAAGGCGTCCAGCGTGACCGGCAGATAGGGATAGGAGAGGTCTGTGTCCTTCAGGTTCTTGACGAAATAGGGATCGAGGCCCGCGAGATGGGCGTCCACCGCGGCACAGTTCACGCGCGCGTCCCAGCCGAAATTTTTAGTGGCGCCGAGATCGATCGCAAGGCCCACGGCGACGAGAAGCGCCACGGCCGCGATGAAGCGGGTCAGCCAGACCGTTTCCCGCGCCTCGGCCGCGTGCGGCCCTGCCCCCGCCTCAGTGGAAGAGGCTGCGACGCGACCGGTCATGGACGCGAGCCCTCCTGCGCGAGCCGCTTCGGCACTGCGCAAAAGTCCAACAGCAGGATCCAGAAGCAGAGAATCGCGACCGCGATCTGGCCAAAGCTGTCGACGAACGCATTCCCCGTGATCGAGGCCAGCGTTGGAATGGCGATGGCGACGGTCAGCATGGCCGCGAGCATTGCCGCCGGAAGGTCGACGATGAGGACGGCGGCGTAGAGCGCCAGCTCGAAGAAGGCGTACTCCTTGAGCCGCGGCGAGCAGAGATAGAAGGCGTACATTGCGAGCACGGTGACGCGCATGGCCGCATGCGGATGATCCATCAGCCAGCGATCGAGCCGCGTCAGGAACGATTCGTCTCCAGCCTTCCCGATCGCGCGCAATAGCGACACGGCAAACGGTGCCAGCAGGAGTGCGAGGGCAGCAAGCCCATAGGTCGCGAACACGACCGGCTGGCTGTCGGCGAGCCCGACCTTGTCCATCACGCTCCGCGCCAGCAGGAGCAGCGACGGGTTGGTTTCCTCGAGATAGACCGAGTGCTGGTTGGGAATCTGTCCCTTGATCGCAAGCAGCCAGCTCGAAAACAGGTCCGGATAAAACAGCATCGAGATCAGAATCGGCAATGCAAAGCTGAAGCCCGCGACCGCAATCAGAATGAATTTCCGGCGGCGCGGCAGCGGCAGGAAATAGAGCGCCGCAAGCACGGGACAGAACACCAGCTTGAACGACATGACGAGACCGAGCAGTGCAGCACCCGCGAGGCGCGCGACGAAGCCCTGATCATCGCGCACGTCAGGCGCACCGGGACGAAGCAGCAGCGCCAGCGCGACCGCGGTGAGCATGCCGCTCAGAACCGCAAAATTCCCGGAGGCTGCCACCCATTCGAAGCCGACGAACGCACCGAGCGCACAGAGAACCCTGAGCGCAACGTCGCGCGGGCTCGCGCGCGTTCCGCGCAGGCCCGGCAGCAGCAGGCCGCAGAGCACGGCGAGGACGAGATAGACGCTCCTGTAGTGACCGACGAGAAAACCGCGCGCGCAGAGCGGACGGAAGGCGTCCAGCGTCACCGGCAGATAGGGGTAGGAGAGCCTGGTGCCCTTCAGGTTCCGGACGAAATAGGGATCGAGCCCGTCGACATGGGCATCGACCGCCGCGCAATTCACGCGGACATCCCAGCCGTATTTCACATCGAGCGTGGTGTCGTTGGCGAGATTGCCGAGCACAAGAAGCGCGACCAGCGCGATCAGGCAGGCAAGCCAGGTCGCGTGCGGCGGCGCGCGCGGCGCGCCGAGATCGGCCGACGGTCCGAACCATCGTGCTGCACCGGAGACATCAGACACCTTCGGAGACCTTGCCTGTCCTGGTTTGGCTTGGCGCAGCCGACGCCGCGCCTCATCAGCGAGCCGCCACAATGAAGAGGATGCGTTTCCGATTCATCCTGCCCGGCGAACAGGCTCCGCCGGACGCCCAGCTTTAGGCGGGCATGGTGAATCCCAGGTTTCCACGGCGAGGCCGGACGGCCAGCGCGATCGCCGTTTGGCGGCGCTACCTCGCGGAACGGGCGGCCAACCAGGCGTCGAGCGCTTCGCGGGTGTCGGATGTCGCCGCCATGCGCGCAAACTGCTCACCCTCGATGGCGAGGCCCTCGGCGATCGACGTATTCAGGCCTCGCGTGACGGCCGTGATGACCCGGGCGACCGCAAGGCGCGAATGCCGCGTGATGCGGTCTGCCATCTCGAAGGCGGTCTCGAGAAGCAGGTGATGCGGCACGATGCGGTTGACCAATCCCATCTCGTAGGCGCGTTGCGGCGGAAACGGATCGCCGGTCAGCAGGTACTCCAGCGCGGTCTTCCGGCCCGCGAGCCGTGGCAGGCGCTGCGTGCCGCCGAATGTCGGCGTGATGCCGATGTTGATCTCGGGCTTGGCGAACATCGCTCGGTCGCTGGCGACGGCGAGATGCACCGCTTCGGTGATCTCGCAGCCGCCACCGAAAGCGAGGCCGTTGACGGCGGCGATGATCGGCTTTGGAAACGCTTCCATGCGCGCGGTCATCCCCTGCCCGCGCCGGACGAACGCCTTCACCGCCGCATCCGGCCCGTCCTTGATGCTCTCGGAGAATTCTGCGATGTCGGCCCCTGCGGAGAAGGCGCGCTCGCCCGCCCCCGTCAGCACGACGGCACGAATTCCCGCGTCGTCCTCGATGCGGTCGAGGATCGCCATCAGCCGATCGATCAGCGCGTAGCTCAGCGCATTGAGCTTGTTCGGGCGGTTCAGGGTGACGAGCGCGATGGCGCCCCGGGTTTCCGACAGAATCAATTCGGACATGTGGGAGGCTCCTTCTAGATCGAACAAGCCGCCGCGGCGGCGCCGGCAATCAGCCACAACGGCGCCGTTGTGTATACTCACTAGACAGTATACTTTGACCGCCATGCCCAGGGACGGTGACAAGACGCGGGAGCAGATCGTCGTTGCAGCGACCCGGCTGTTCTATGGCCAGGGCATCAAGGCGGTGAGCATGGATGCGGTCGCCGAGAAGGCCGGCGTCACCAAGAAGACGCTCTATTATCACTTCACCAGCAAGGACGAGCTCGTCGCCGCCACCATCGCGGCCCGGGACCAGCCGACGCTGGACCTCTACAGGCGCTGGTTCGCGGAAACCGACGGAAGCGCGGCGGACAAGGTTCGCGGCCTCTTCATCAAGCTCGGCAGATCAGTGGATACGCCGCGATGGCGCGGCTGCGGCTTCCTGCGCACCATTGCCGAACTCGCCAACACGCCTGCCCACCCGGCGGTGAAGGCCGGCGCGGCGCACAAGAAGCGTTTCGAGGCCTGGCTCGAGACGGAATTGCGCAGCGAGGACATCCCCGGCGCCGCGGCCCTGGCGCGCCAGATCGTGATCCTGCTCGACGGCGCGACGACCGTGATGCTGATCCACCGCGACCTCGATTACGTGGAGGCAGCGGGACAGATGGCGCGGAGCCTCGTGGAGGGCGCGCAACGCTGATTGCCTGGGCAGATGCGATGGCTGGCGCCTGCTCACCATTTGTTGTCCACCTGCCTACCACCCATCCCGAAACATGGGTTGTGCAGCGCAGCATTCTCAATACAACCACCTCTGAAATCAGAGGTAAGCTTCCTTGTCCGACGTCAATGCCGACAGTTGGGTGTCCTCGGGACACCGTCCGATGGGTTTTCCCGAATTCGTCATCGTGATCGCGTCCATCATGGCGCTGAATCCGCTTGCGATGGACATGATGCTGCCGGCGCTGCCCAACATCGGGGCGGCCTTCCATATTCCCGTCGCCAACCATCTGCAGCTCGTGCTGTCGACCTTCCTGATCGGCTTTGGCGTCGGCCAGTTCGTCACGGGGCCGTTGTCCGACCGTTTCGGCCGGCGGCCGGTGCTGCTCGGCGGCATGGCCGTCTATGCGGTGGCGAGCGTGCTGGCGGTCGCCGCGCCCTCCTTCGAGACGCTGCTGCTGGCCCGCGCGCTGCAAGGGCTCGGCACCTCGGCGACGCGCGTGATCGCGACCTCGATCGTGCGCGACTGCTATGTCGGCCGCCGCATGGCGAGCGTGATGTCGCACGCCATGATGGTGTTCATCGCCGTGCCCGTGATCGCGCCGTCATTCGGACAGGCGGTGCTGCTGGTGACCGAGTGGCGCGGCATCTTCGTCGTACTGATGCTCTACGGATTGCTGGCGCTGGCCTGGAGCGTGCTGCGGCTGCCGGAAACCCTGCCCGCCTCCGAGCGCAGGTCGCTCGCACCAAGCGAAGTGCTCGCCGCGTTCCGCCAGACCGTCACCAACCGCCAGACCATCGGCTACGCGACCGCCGCGGGCAGCGTCATCGGCGCGCTGTTCGCCTTCGTCTTCTCGGCCCAGCAGGTCTTCACCGGCATCTATCACCTCGGCCACTATTTCCCCCTCGCCTTCGCCGCGATTGCGGCCGGCACCGCGATTGCCGCCTTCCTCAACGCGCGGCTCGTCGGCAGCCTCGGCATGCGCGTGATCTCGCACGGCGCCCTGACGCTCTATGCGGCGGTCGCGGGCGTGATGCTGCTCGCGGTGAGCCTCGATGCATTGCCGCTGTGGCTGTTCATGGCGCTGTCGGCGCTGATGATGTTCTCGTTCGGCATGATGGTCGCCAACTTCACGGCGCTCGCGATGGAGCCGCAGGGCCATATCGCCGGCACCGCGTCCTCGCTCTACGGCTCGATCACGACCTTGATCGGCATCGTCGTCGGAATGGTCATCGGCCAGAGTTTTGACGGCACGCTGCTGCCGTTCTCGACCGGCTTCTTCCTGTCGACGCTGTTTTCGCTCGCGATCGTGCTGATCGTCGAGAAGGGACGGCTGTTCAGGCCGCATCGCAGGAGCGCAGCCGGTCAGGACCAGGGCGCCTGAGCCGCGCGCCGCGCGGCGTTTGCAAGCAAAGGAGTGGAAAAGGGACGGATGTTTCACCGGCCAACGGCGCGCGGAACTTCCCCGCGCGCTCGATGTTGTCCTGCAGCAATTCGAAAGGTCGGCTCAATGGAACTTGAACGCAACGAAGACCACGACACCTCTGAACGAACGAAAGCCGAGCGTTCGGGGTCGGGCACCGAGCAGGCCGTTTTCACCCCGCCCTTCGCGAGCGAAGGACTCGAGCAGGTGCGCGACAGTCACTGCTGAGCGCGCACTCTAGTCTGCCCCGCGCCTGCTGGCACTGAAATCATCGGCGGCGCTTTGCGGCCGGGTGCCACCGTCCATCGGCGGCACCATCAGCACGACCACGTCCCGCCTGACACCGGGGTTGCCCCACAGCGTGGCCTGCACGGTGAACTCGCGCTTGACGGAGGGCCCGGTACGCGCCGAGATCGAGTCCATGTCGGCGGCGCAATTGGCCTGGTCACGAAAACAGAGCGCGGCCCAGCCGCGTTGCCGGGTGGTCTTGCGTGATAGACCCCAAGTGCGCTGATGCGCGTAGGCCTCCGCGTAGTACGGGTGGTCCGGGCTGTAAAACGCCACCGCCAGGGCCAGCGATTCGTCGCCACTCACGGCGCTGAGCGGCGCGCTGGTCAATTCGCGACATTGACGGGTCAACTCGTTCGCCGCCTGCGCGTACAAGTTCCGGCCCTCTTCGTAGCCATGCGTGTTGCGGTAGACGGCGTGGATCGGCGCAGCGACCAGGACGGCTGCCAGCGCGACACCGGCCGTCGTGAGCGTAAGGTTGACGGTGTAGAACCGTTCAATCGGGTAACGCGCGCCGCAGACCACGAGCACGGCAAACAGGAACAGGCCCTGCAGCGCCCACAGTGACGGCAGATCCGTGCCCATCGCCAGCGACGTCAGCACCGGCAGCACGATCGTGCCGATTGCGATGTAGAAGAGAAGGCGCAAGCCCGGGCTCATCGCGGCGAAGTCGGCCGGAAATTGTCTCAGCCGCCTGCCCGCGATGAACACCCAGAGCACCGCCGACACGCTCATGGCCGCCACCAGCCCCAGCAGGAAATTCACGTTGTCGGCGAGCGAAGTCACGGCATCGCGATTGGCGTGGGTCATCGCATAGGTGAAAGTCGAGGCGCCGGTCGTTGCGAGCCAGTAGATGTGCGGCGACAGGACAGCGAGCCCGGAGACGATCGATATCCAGGGCGAGGCGGAGGTGAAGTAAGCGCGTCGCGCTGGATGAGCCAGAGCTGCGAATGCAAAGCTCGTGACGAGGAAGATGGAATAGTATTTGCCGACCATCGCCAGTGCCGTCGTGCACCCTGCGGCAACGGCCCAGAGCACCGTGCGGGTCTCGAACGCACGCAGGAAACACCAGGTCGCCAGCGGCCAAGTCGCGAGCAGCACCGAATTGGCGTTGAAGCGCTGGGCGTGGAATTGATAGGCCGGTGTCAGCATCAGCAGCAGCAGCACCAGGATGCGCTTGTGCCCGGTCACGAACTGCCGCGAGACGAGGTCGACGAAAAACAGCGCAAGCCCCGCATTCGCCATCGCCATCAGTTGCAGCGACCAGTCGCTCGGCGGAAAGACGGAAGTCCAGGCCGCGGCCACCCAGCCCATCAGCGGCGGATGCTTGTGATAGCCCCACGCGAAATTTCGCCCCAGCGTCCAGGCTTCGAGCGTGTCGGGATGCAGGCCGCCGCCGGCATAGGCGATGACCAGATAGAGCGTCCAGATCGCGACGAAACAGACCAAAAGAAGCGGCACGGCCCAGCCCGTCTCGACGGCGTCGAGCCAGCGCAGGAAAGGCCGGCGCCACGGTGCCGGCGAGCGATCCGACCGTTCGGCCATCGCCTGGAATGCAAAATCGATTGGCACGTGAACCAAATGGAGGGACGGAAAGTGATGCGCGAAGACGGCACATTTATTTCAGGATAGAAACAAATAGCAACAACTAGAAATTGGAAGAGTTAAAAATTTCCCGCCGTTTCAGCCGAACCGGGACCGCAAACGACGACGGCGCCGCTGGTGGCAGCGGCGCCGTGTCCTGATCGAGACGAAAGGGCAGGAGGCGCCTTTCCCTTACTCCGTCTTGTCGATGTTCCAGAAGATCGGCGTGGCCGGGCCGTCGAGCACGCCGGTGAGCGACTTCCGCCACGCGCTCGGCGCCAGATACTGGCCGAGCGGGATGTAGATCACCTGGTCATAGGCTTCCTTCTGGATCTCCGCCGCGATCTTCTTCTGATCGTCGAGCGAGGCAGCGTGGACGAAGGCGTCCTTGAGCTGCTCGATCTTGGGATCTTCCGCCCAGCCGAACCAGCCCTTCTTGCCCTGGCCGCCGATCGAGAGATTGGCGATCGGGTTGGAGACGTCGGCGCTGACCCAGTTGGTGAAGAACATGTTCCAGCCGCCCTCCTTCGGAGGCTTCTGGCTGGCGCGGCGGCTCACCACCGTCTGCCAGTCGGTCGCCTGCGCGTCGACTTTGAAGCCGGCCTCGCGGAGCAACTGGACCGCGACCGTCGGCTGCGCCTTCAGCGTCACGACGTCGCCGGGCACCATGACCACGACGGGCGTGCCGTCATAGCCGGATTCGGCGAGCTGCTTCTTGGCTTCCGCCATGCCGTTGCCCTTGACCAGCGATTCGGAGCCGACGTCGGTCGCGAATGGCGTGTCGCAGATGAAGAAGGCGCCGCAGATCTTGTAGTATTTGGGATTGCCGACAAGAGCGTCGAGCACGTCCTTCTGGTTCATCGCCAGCAGCGCCGCGCGACGGATCTTCGGATTGTCGAAGGGCGGATAGAGGAAGTTCATGCGGCCGAGCGTCTGGTAGCCGAACTTGTTCAGCACTTCGACCCTGAGGTCCGAATTGCCTTCAAGAACCGGCAGCAGGTCCCACGGCGGCACTTCCATGAAGTCGATGTCGCCCGATTGCAGCGCGTTCACAGCGGTCTGCGCGTCCGGCATGGTGATCCATTCGACGCGGTCGACCTTCACCACCTTGCCACCGGCGGTCCAGCTCGCCGGCTCCTTGCGCGGCACGTAATCGGCGTTCTTGACGTAGACCGCCTTCACGCCGGGCTGGAATTCGCCCTGCACGAACTTGAAAGGGCCGGAGCCGATCTGTTCGGGAATCTGCTTGTCCGGCGGCGTCTCGGCGAGACGCTTCGGCATCATGAAGGCCACCCGCGAGGACGGCTTGCCGATCGACTCGAGCACGAGGCCGTAGGGCTCCTTGAGCTTCAGCGTAATGGTCTTGGCATCGGTTGCCTCCAGGCTCGCGGTGAAGTCCCAGAGCTTCTGGCCCATGCCGTCGACCGCAGCCCAGCGTTTCAGCGAGGCGACGCAATCTTCCGCCGTCACCGGCGCGCCGTCATGCCACTTCAGGCCGTCGCGCAGCGTGAAGGTGTAGGTGAGCTTGTCGTCGGAGATCTTCCACTCCGCCATCTGCGGCTGGATCTTGAAATTCGAATCCGTCGCGATCAGCGTGTCGTAGACCATGTAGCCATGGTCGCGCGCGATGTAGGCGGTCGTGAAGATCGGATCGATGATGCGGAGGTCGGAATGCATCACCGCCGTGATGGTCTTGCCGGCCGCAAGCGCTGGCGAAGCCAGCGCCGTCGAAAGCGCGACGACCGACAGCGCAAGTTTGGAGGTGAACGCGCGATACCCCCGGCGCATCAAGTGGAACATGGAAAGTTTCTCCTGACGTGAAACTGTTCAAAGGCAGGTTATTGGTTGAGCATTCGGATCGTTCTTTGGGCGAACTAACCTCATGCAATGCCTTTATCTTTTCGAGACTTGCAGACAGCCTTCAGCGCGTCAATCCGGTTTCGCTGCAAGCCATGGCGGCGCATGCACGGGCTCCACAAGCTTCGGTTTGGCTCTACAACTCTGTTCGCTCATCCCTCCCGCGCTGATGCAATGCGCGTTCCATCTTTGAAGTGAGAGATCCCGATGAATCCAGCCAATCTTCCCTTCGATTCCGAAGCCATGCTCCAGGGCCTGCGCGGCTGGGTGGAATGCGAAAGCCCGACGTGGGATGCGAATGCCGTGAACCGCATGCTCGATATCGCAGCGCGGGATATGGCGATCATGGGTGCGACCATCGAGCGCATCGCCGGCCGGCAGGGCTTTGGCGGCGTGATCCGCGCGCGCTTCCCGCATCCCAGGCAGGGCGAGCCGGGCATCCTGATCGCCGGGCACATGGATACCGTCCATCCCGTCGGCACCATCGAGAAGCTGAAGTGGCGGCGCGAGGGCGCCAGGTGCTACGGCCCCGGCATCTACGACATGAAGGGCGGCAATTACCTTTCGCTGGAGGCGATCCGGCAGCTGATGCGCGCCTCCTTCACAACCCCGCTGCCGATCACCGTGCTGTTCACGCCTGACGAGGAAGTCGGCACGCCCTCGACTCGCGACATCATTGAGGCCGAGGCTGCGCGCAACAAATACGTGCTGGTGCCGGAGCCCGGCCGCGCCGACAACGGCGTGACCACCGGTCGCTATGCGATCGCGCGCTTCAATCTGGAAGCCACCGGCCGGCCGAGCCATGCCGGCGCAACACTGTCGGCCGGACGCTCGGCGATCCGCGAGATGGCGCGGCAGATCCTCGCCATCGACGCGATGACGACCGACGACTGCACCTTCTCGGTCGGCGTCGTGCATGGCGGACAATGGGTCAACTGCGTCGCCACGACCTGCACCGGCGAAGCGCTCTCGATGGCCAAGCGCCAGGCCGATCTCGACCGCGGCGTCGAGAAGATGCTGGCGTTGGCAGGTACAACCAATGATGTCACCTTCAAGGTGACGCGCGGCGTGACGCGGCCGGTGTGGGAACCCGATGCCGGCACCATGGCGCTCTACGAGAAGGCGCGCGGTATCGCCAAGGCGCTTGGCGCCGAATTGCCGCATGCGAACGCCGGCGGCGGCTCCGACGGCAACTTCACCGGCGCGATGGGGATCCCCACGCTCGACGGCCTGGGCGTGCGTGGTGGCAACGGGCACACGCTGGAAGAGTACATCGAGGTCGACAGCCTGGTCGAACGCGGCCGCCTGATGGCGGGGCTGCTGGCGACGCTGGATTGATTTCTCGACTCCGTCATTCCGGGGCGCGGAACAGAACTCGCACCCTCAAAACGCTTTGGCCGCACTGCAAAAACTGTGGCCCTGATGGCACGGGAATTGCTCAAATGTTACGCTGGTGGCAACCTGCCAAGAGCGGTGCCACGGTTTGACTCCAATCTGACGGATCCAACTTGCTCGGATATCTCGTTCGCAGAATTTTCGCCGCCGTGCCCGTGATGGGCGTGGTGGCGCTGTTTGTCTTCCTCCTGCTCCGGCTCACCCCCGGTGATCCCGCCGCGATCCTCGCCGGCGACAACGCCACGCCGGAACGGCTGGAACGCATCCGCACTTCGCTCGGCCTCAACGAGCCCCTGATCGTGCAGTTCATCACCTGGGTGAACAAGCTGCTGCATGGCGATCTCGGGACATCGCTGATCTCCAACCTGCCGGTGCTGAAGATGATCAGCCAGCGTGTCGAGCCGTCGATCTCGATCGCATTATCGACCATCATCCTTGCCGTCATCGTCGCCGTTCCTCTGGGGGTGATCGCGGCCTGGAAGCACGGCACCTGGATCGACCGCTTCGTGATGGGGCTGTCGGTACTCGGCTTCTCGGTGCCGGTGTTCGTGGTCGGCTATATCCTGATCGAGATCTTCGCCATCGACCTGCGCTGGGTGCCGGTGCAGGGCTTCAAGAGCATCAGCGCCGGCTTCGGACCGTTCTTCGAACGCATCATCCTGCCGACCTGTGCGCTGTCCTTCATCTATATCGCCCTGATCGCGCGCATGACGCGCGCGGCGATGCTGGACGTGCTCGGCGAGGATTACGTGCGGACCGCGCGCGCAAAGGGCATCAGCGAGGTCGCGGTGATGATGCGGCATGCACTGCGCAACGCCGCGGTGCCTGTCATCACCGTGATCGGCACCGGCTTTGCGCTTCTGATCTCCGGCGTCGTCGTCACCGAGAGCGTGTTCAACATCCCCGGCATCGGCCGCCTCACCGTCGATGCGGTGCTGGCGCGCGACTATCCGGTGATCCAGGCGATGATCCTGCTGACGTCGCTGATCTACGTCGTCGTCAATCTCTTGATCGACGTCGCCTACACCCTGCTCGATCCGCGGATCCGTTACTGAGGCAAGGATATCCAGCATGTCGGTCGATACCCTTCCCCAGTCGTCCATTCCGATCACGTCGCCGCTGCGGCCGCGCTTCGGATTCCTCACGTCGACGCCGATCATCGCGGCGGCGACAGTCTGCCTCGTGCTGATCATACTGATCTCGATCCTCGCGCCACTGATCGCGCCGCATGACCCGATCCAGCTCGCGCCCTCGCAGCGGCTGAAGCCGGCCTCCGCGCAATTCCTGCTCGGCACCGACGCCTATGGCCGCGACCTGCTGTCGCGCGTCATCTATGGCGGCCGTATCTCGCTGCTGATCGGCATCGGCTCGGCCGTCCTGTCCGTCGCCATTGGCCTTGCGATCGGCCTCGTCTCCGGCTTCTTCAAGCTGGTCGATTCCGTGATGATGCGCATCATGGACGGCCTGATGGCGATGCCGAGCATCCTGCTCGCAATCGCGGTGGTGTCGTTGTCGGGCGCCAGCATCTGGACCGTGCTGGTGGCGATCACCATCCCCGAGATTCCGCGCGTGGCACGCCTTGTACGCTCGGTCGTGCTGTCGGCGCGCGAGGAGCCCTATGTCGAAGCCGCCATCTCGGTCGGCTCGTCCCTGCCGAAGATCATGTGGCGTCACCTGATGCCGAACACGATTGCGCCGCTGATCGTGCAGGGAACCTATGTCTGCGCGTCAGCGATCCTCACCGAGGCCATTCTCTCCTTCCTCGGCGCCGGCATTTCGCCGGAGACGCCGACCTGGGGTAACATCATGGCCGAGGGCCGCCAGTACTTCCAGCTCAAGCCGTCGCTGATCTTCTGGCCCGGCCTGTTGCTGTCGATCGCGATCCTCAGCATCAACCTGATCGGCGACGCGGCCCGCGACGCACTCGATCCGCGCATGAAGCAGCGGGAGGGGAAGTGATGCAAGTAACGCTGTCATTCCGGGGCGCGCCCCTTGGCGCGAGCCCGGAATCCATTTCACCACCTGTACTGCGGCCCGATGGATTCCGGGCTCGCGCTCCGCGCGCCCCGGAATGACGAGAGAGCTTGCATGACCAACACCGTCCTCGACATCAACAACCTCGTCGTCACCGTCGGCAAGAAGTCGAGCGGGCCGAAGATCATCGACGGCATCTCGATCCAGGTCCGCGAGCGCGAGACGCTGTGCCTCGTCGGCGAGAGCGGCTCGGGCAAATCGGTGACTTCACTGACCGTGATGGGCCTGCTGCAGAAGGGCTCGCTGAACCCGACCGGCGGCAGCGTCAAGCTGGTCGGCGAAGAGCTGCTCACAGCGACCGACCGCCGCCTGCGGCAGCTCCGCGCGACGCAGATGGCGATGATCTTCCAGGAGCCGATGACCGCGCTCAATCCGGTCGTGCCGGTCGGCCGCCAGATCGACGAGGTGCTGCGCGCCCATACCGATCTCGACGGCAGAGCGCGGAAGAAGCGCATCCTCGACATGATGGAGCATGTCCGCCTGCCGCAGGTCGAGCGCATCTTCGCCTCCTACCCGCACCGCCTCTCCGGCGGCCAGCGCCAGCGCATCATGATCGCGATGGCGCTGGTGCTGGAGCCGAAGCTCCTCATTGCGGACGAGCCGACCACCGCGCTCGACGTCACCACGCAGAAGCAGATCCTCACCCTGATCCGCGATCTCCAGCGCGATCACGGCACCGCCGTGCTGTTCATCACCCACGACATGGGCGTGGTGGCGGAGATCGCCCACCGCGTCGCGGTGATGCGGCAGGGCCGGCTGGTCGAGACCGGCCCGCTCGATTCCATCCTGCGCAATCCGACCATGGAGTACACCCGCAACCTGCTCGCCTCGGTGCCGAGCCTGGTGCCGCGGCCGGCGCGCGAGGAGACCAAGGAACCGATCGTGCTGGAAGCCAACGATCTCGGCAAGGTCTATCGCGAGCGCTCGTTCTTCGGCAAAGGCCGCGAAGTCGTCGCCGCCGACAAGGTCACCCTCACGCTGCGCAAGGGGCGCACGCTCGGCATCGTCGGCGAAAGCGGCTCGGGCAAATCGACGGTGGCGCGCTGCATCGTCCGACTGATCGACCCGACCTCCGGCGGCGTGCGCCTCGCCGGCCGCGAGATCTCCGACCTGTCGCGGCGGCTGCTGCAGCCGCACCGGCAGAAGATCCAGATCGTGTTCCAGGATCCCTACCGCTCGCTCAACCCGCGCGTCACCGTCGGCGAGAGCATCGCGGAAGGCCCGATCAACTACGGCGTCGCGCACGCCGATGCGATGAAGCGCGCCCGCGAGCTGCTCGAGCTCGTCGGCCTGCCGGCCGACGCGGTGGCGCGCTATCCGCACCAGTTCTCCGGCGGCCAGCGCCAGCGCATCGCCATTGCCCGCGCGCTCGCGCTCGATCCCGACGTGCTGGTCGCCGATGAAGCGGTCTCCGCGCTCGACGTCTCCGTGCAGGCGCAGGTGCTGGAACTGCTCGACGAGATCCAGAAGCGCCTCGGTATTGCGATCCTGTTCATCACCCACGATCTGCGCGTCGCAGCCCAAATCTGCGACGAGGTCGTGGTGATGCAGCACGGCCGCGTCGTCGAACAGGGCCCGGCGGGCGAAGTGCTGATGCACCCGAAGGAGGCCTACACCAAGTCGCTGCTGGATGCGGCGCCCGGCCGCGGCTGGGATTTCGCGAACTTCCGGCCGGTGGCGGAGGGTGTGGCAGCGAGCGTGTAGCTTTCGCCGCTGTCATTCCGGGGCATCGCGACGCGATGAGCCCGGAATCCATCGGGCCGCGGACACTGTTGCACAATGGATTCTCAGATGCGCAATTGCGCATCATAGCTCGCGCCCAAGTGGGCGCGCCCCGGAATGACGGCGGAAGGAGTTGGCTTCGCTCAAACCCACCGCATCCGCAGCATTCCCAAAACGGCTTGACCCCATGCGCTTTCGAATTGCTTCCCACCTTGCTCTGGCCGCAAGGCCAAGGCTAACGTCGCGCACTTTCAATCGCGTTGGACTGAACTGAATGACCCGTATCGCCGTCGGCGGCTTCCTGCACGAGACCAACACCTTCGCTCCGACGAAGGCGACGTTTGAGGACTTCCAGCATGGCGGCGGCTGGCCGGCGATGACCGAAGGCGCCGACGTGCTGAAGGTGATGCGCCGCATCAATGTCGGGCTCGCCGGTTTCGCCGAGAGCGCCGAGGCCAATGGCTGGGAACTCGTTCCGACGATCGCCTGCGGCGCAAGCCCGTCGGCGCATGTCACCAAGGATGCCTACGAGCGCATCGTGAAGGTCATGGTCGACGGCATCAAATCGGCAGGTCCCCTCGATGCGGTCTATCTCGACCTGCACGGCGCGATGGTGACCGAGCATCTCGACGACGGCGAAGGCGAGATTCTGGCGCGCGTGCGCCGCATCATCGGCAACGATGTTCCCCTCGTTGCGAGCCTCGACCTGCACGCCAATGTCACGCCCGAGATGATCGCGCATGCCGACGCGCTGATCGCCTACCGCACCTATCCCCACGTCGACATGGCCGACACGGGCCGCGCTTCCGCGAGGCATCTTGCACTGCTGCTGAAGACGAAGCAGCGCTTCGCAAAAGCGTTCCGGCAATTGCCGTTCCTGATTCCGATCAGCTGGCAGTGCACCAACGACCAGCCCACCAAGGGCATCTACGAAAAGCTCGCCGCGCTCGAGAGCGACGCCGTGCCGACGCTGTCCTTCGCGCCGGGTTTTCCGGCGGCCGATTTCCGCGACTGCGGACCGAGCGTGTTCGCCTATGGCAAGACGCAAGCTGACGCTGATCGCGCCGCGGACGCGATCGTGAAGCTGATCGAAAGCCACGAGGACGATTTCGACGGCAAGATCTACGCACCGGATGAAGGCGTGCGCCATGCCATGGAACTCGCCAGGAGCGCGAGCAAGCCGATCATCATCGCCGACACTCAGGACAATCCCGGCGCCGGCGGCGATTCCGACACCACCGGCATGCTGCGCGCGCTGGTGCGCAACAAGGCGAGTGCCGCGACCGGCGTGATCTACGATCCGGACTCGGCGAAGGCCGCGCATGCGGCCGGAACCGGCGCGACCGTGACGCTGTCGCTCGGCGGCAAGTCCGGCATTCCCGGCGACGAGCCCTATCGCGAGACCTTCGTCGTCGAAAAGCTGTCCGACGGCCGCTTCATCGCGCCCGGCCCCTACTATGGCGGCCGCGAGATGGAGATGGGTCCATCCGCGTGCCTTCGCATCGGCGACGTCCGCGTGGTCGTGAGCTCGCACAAGGCGCAGCTCGCCGACCAGGCGATGTATCGCTATGTCGGCATCGAACCGACCAAGCAGGCCATTCTCGTCAACAAGAGCTCGGTGCACTTCCGCGCCGATTTCGAGCCGATCGCGGCAAAGCTTTTGATCTGCGCCGCACCGGGCGCGATGCCGGCGGACACGGCCTCCCTGCCCTGGACCAAACTGCGCCCAGGCATCCGCATCAAGCCGAACGGCCCCGTTTTCACGCCCCTTTCACGCTAACTGGACAGGACACATGCCCACGATCGACCGCATCGACGGCTATGCCGACGAACTTACCGCCATCCGCCGCGACCTGCACGCCCATCCCGAGATCGGCTTCGAGGAAGTGCGCACCTCCGGCATCGTCGCCGACAAGCTGAAGAGCTGGGGCATCGAGGTGCATCGTGGTCTCGGCGGCACCGGCGTGATCGGCGTCATCAAGGGCAAAGGCACGAGCGGCAAGCGCATCGGCCTTCGCGCCGACATGGACGCGCTGCCGATGGAAGAGAATACCAACCTGAAATGGCGCTCGACCATTCCCGGCCGCTTCCACGGCTGCGGCCATGACGGCCATACCACCATGCTGCTCGGCACCGCGCGCTATCTCGCCGAGACCAGGAACTTTGACGGCACCGTGCATCTGATCTTCCAGCCGGCCGAGGAAGGCCTCGGCGGCGCCCGCGCGATGATCAAGGACGGGCTGTTCGAGAAATTTCCCTGCGACGAGCTCTACGGCCTGCACAACGCGCCCGATCTCAATCACGGCGAGATCGCGATCCTGCCGGGACCGGCGATGGCCGGCGCCGACTTCTTCGACCTTCGGATCAACGGCTATGGCGCGCATGGCGCAATGCCGGAGCGCTCCAAGGACGCGGTGGTGATCGCGACCACGCTGGCACAGGCCATTCAGACCATCGTCAGCCGCAATGTCGAGCCGCTTCAGTCGGCCGTGGTGTCGATCACCCAGATCCATGCCGGTTCTGCCTACAACGTCATCCCCGGCGAAGCCCATCTCTGCGGCACCGTGCGCGCCTTCTCGGATGAAGTCCGCGCGCTGATCCGCGAGCGCATGCGCACCATTTGCGCCGGCGTCGCGAGCGCCTTCCAGTGCGAGATCGTGGCCGACATCCGCGATGCCTTTGGCGTGCTCGTCAACCAGGTCGAGCAGTCCAAGGTGGTCGAGGAAGTCGCGCGCACCGTCGTCGATCCCGCCAACGTGATCACCCGCACCCAGCCGAAGATGGGCAGCGAGGATTTCGCCGACATGCTGCAGACCATTCCCGGCGCCTATTTCTGGGTCGGCCATGACGGCTCGGTGCCCGTGCACAATCCCGGCTACGTGCTCGACGACAAGATCCTGCCGATCGGTGCCAGCATGTTCGCCCGCATCATCGAAACGCGCATGCCGGCAGGTAGCAATGCATAAGCACGGCGCCGACGAGGCGGTCACCTCGCTGCACGATCTCGCCGCGGTCGACCTGATCGCAGGCTATCGCGCGAAACAGTTCTCGCCGAGCGAGGTGCTGGAGGACGTGCTCGAGCACGTCGCTGCGTGGGAGCCGCACCTCAAGGCGCTCTATGCGTTCGACCCCGACGGCGCGCGCGAGGTCGCCAAGGCCTCGACCGCGCGCTGGGCTGGCGGCGAGCCGTCCGGCCCGCTCGATGGCGTGCCGGTGACGATCAAGGACAACATCGCGACCAAGGGCGTGCCGGTGCCGCTGGGCGCGGCGAGCGTCAAGCTCGTGCCGGCCGAGAAAGATGCGCCGCCCGCCGCGCGGCTGCGCGAGGCCGGCGCGATCATCTTCGCCAAGACCACCATGCCCGATTATGGCATGCTGTCCTCCGGGCTCTCCGGCTTCCATGCGCTCGCGCGCAATCCCTGGGACCTCTCCAAGAACCCCGGCGGCTCCAGCGCGGGCGCCGGCGCCGCCGCTGCCGCAGGCTACGGTCCGCTGCATCTCGGCACCGATATCGGCGGCTCGGTGCGCCTGCCGGCGGGCTGGTGCGGCCTCGTCGGCTTGAAGCCGAGCTTTGGCCGCGTGCCGATCGATCCAACCTATGTCGGCCGCGTTGCCGGTCCTATGACCCGCACGGTCGACGATTGCGCGCTGATGATGAGCGTGATCGCAAAGCCCGACCGGCGCGACGGCATGAGCCTGCCCGCCGAGCCCCTCAACTGGAAGACGCTGGACAAGTCGCCGCGCAAGCTCCGCATCGGCCTGATGCTCGACCTCGGCGTCGGGCTGCCGCTGGAGAAGCCGGTGCGCGAGGTCGCGGTCAAGGCCGCCAAGGCGTTCGAATCCGCAGGTGCCGTCATCACCGAAGTCGACGGCATCCTCACGCGCGAGATGCTCGACGGTCTCGACAATTTCTGGCGCGCGCGGATGTGGGACGATCTGTCGAAGCTCTCACCAGCCGAACAGGCCAAGGTGCTGCCCTATATCTTCAAATGGGGCGAGTCGGGCGCAAAGCTGTCGGGCGTCGAGGTGATCCGCGGCTTCAACCAGACCATGGCGATCCGCGCCGCCGCGGCAAAGCTGTTCTGCGAGCTCGACTATTTGATCTCGCCGACCGCGCCGAACGTGAACTATCCGGCGGAGCTCGCCTCCCCCACCAACGATCCGATGAAGCCGTTCGAGCACATCTGCTATACCGTGCCGTGGAATATGTCGGAGAACCCGGCCGTTTCCATCAACGGCGGGTTCGATGCCAAGGGTTTTCCCATTGGCGTGCAGATCGTCGGCCGCCGCTTCGATGATATCGGCGTGCTCGGCTTGGCCAAGGCCTTCGAAGGCCTGCGTGGCGCGCAGCGGCCCTGGCCCAGCCCTCCGGCGAAATAACTGCAGTTCAGTCATTGCGGGTTGCGCCCTCTTGGCGCAAGCCCGGAATCCATTCATCGGCACAACTGGTGCGGAGAGATGGATTCTCCGGTGCAATTGCGCACCGTAGCTCGCGCTTCGCGCGCCCCGGAATGACGTGCTAGAGAGCACGATAAGAAACAAGGAAGGAAACACCCCATGGCGTATGAGACGATCAAATACGAGGTCGCCGAGCAGATCCTCACCATCACGCTGAACCGGCCCGACAAGCTCAACGCCTTCAACGCGCAGATGCAAGCCGAGCTGATCGACGCGTTCGACGCCGCCGACAAGGACGACAATGTCCGCGCCATCATCGTCACCGGCGCCGGCCGCGGCTTTTGCGCGGGCGCCGACCTCTCCTCCGGCGCGGACACCTTCGATCGCGACGCGCGGCGCGGGCCGGTGAAACGGTTTGCCGACGGCAAGGTCGACTACAGCGATCCACAGGTGCGCGACGGCGGCGGTCAGGTGACCTTGCGCATCTTCAAGTGCCTGAAGCCGGTGATCGCCGCGGTCAACGGGCCCGCGGTCGGCATCGGCGTCACCATGCAGCTCGCGATGGACATCCGCATCGCCTCCGACGCCGCGCGGTTCGGCTTCGTATTCTCCCAGCGCGGCATCGTGCCGGAGGCGGCCTCGAGCTGGTTCCTGCCGCGCATCGTCGGCATCTCGCAGGCCTTGGAATGGTGCTATTCGGGCCGCGTCTTCCCGGCGCAGGAAGCGCTCGCCGGCCGCCTCGTCAGCAAGGTCGTGCCGCCGGATGACCTCTTGCCGACCGCGCGCGCACTCGCCAGGGAGTTCGCCGCCAAGACCGCGCCAGTGTCGGTGGCGCTGATCCGTCAGATGATGTGGCGCATGATGGGCGCCGACGATCCGATGGAGGCCCACAAGGTCGACAGCCGCGGCATCTACGCCCGCGGCCGCTCCGACGACGTGAAGGAAGGCGTTGTCTCGTTCCTGGAGAAGCGCCCCGCGGAGTTCAAGAACAAGGTCTCGACGGACATGCCGGACTATTTCCCGTGGTGGACGGAGCGCGAGTACAAGTGACCCTGGAGCCGACGAAGCCGCAAGACGGCGTCGTCCTCCTGCACGGGATCAGCCGGACGGCGCGCTCGTTTCGCAAGATGGAAATTGCGATCGAGCGCGCCGGCTACGCAACGCTCAATGTCGACTATGCGAGCCGCCGCAAGGCGCTCCAGGAGCTCGTCGAGGATATCGATCCTGCAATTGAATTGTTTGCGGGCGCCCTCGATGGTTCCGTGCACTTTGTCTGTCACTCCATGGGAGGGCTCGTTGCTCGCGCCTATCTCGCTCGGCATCGTCCGCGGAATCTCGGCCGCGTCGTGATGCTGGGTACGCCGAACGGCGGCAGCGAGATCGCCGATCGATTGAAGAGGTTTCCCCTGTATCGCACCTTCTTCGGTCCCGCCGGACAACAGCTCGGCACACGTCGTGACACCACGACAGCGGCACTCCTGCCGCCGGTCGACTATCCCGTCGGGATCATTGCGGGCGACCGCTCGATCTATCCTGTGGCTGGCGCCCTGCTGCCGCGACCCCATGACGGCCGGGTATCGGTTGCAAACACCGGCGTCGACGGCATGGCGGATCACATGGTGGTGCACGCCTCGCATCCATGGCTGGTGCGCAATGACGCGGCGATCGCCGCGACCCTTGCATTCTTGCAGGATGGACGATTTACGCCGGGATCAGCTCGTAGGGTGGGTTAGCCCTGCGGCTGCGCAAAGCGCAGTCCGCTTGGCGTAACCCACCTCTTTACTTTCCGCGCATTGAGAGAGGCGGTGGGTTACGCTTCGCTAACCCACCCTACTTTCTTACTCCATCACAAGCGCCACGCGGCCGATGGCCTTGCGGTCGAGCAATAGCCGCATCGCGATCGCAAAATCCTCCAGCGGCAGGCGGTGCGAGACGTTGGGGCGGAGCTTGCCCTCCTCCGCCCATTTCAGCAGCGCCTTCAAGCGCACCTCGCCGAGCGCCGGATTTTTTCGTACCGCTTCGCCGGCGCGCACGCCGAGCACGCTGGCGCCCTTGATCAGCAGCAGATTGGTCTTCGCCGAGCCGATACCGCCGGTGAAGCCGATCACCAAGAGCCGCGCGCCCCAGGCGATGCAGCGCATCGAGTTCTCGAACACTTCGCCGCCGACGGGATCGAACACGACGTCAGCCCCGCGGCCGTCGGTGATGCGCTTGACTGCATCGCGGAACGGCTCGCGGTCGTAGCGGATGAGATGATCCGCCCCGCGCGCCTTGGCGATCGCCAGCTTCTCGTCGCTGGAGGCCGTCGCGATCACTGTAGCCCCCAACAGCTTGCCGATCTCGACGGCGGCAAGACCCACGCCGCCACCGGCGCCGTGAACCAGCAGGACCTCGCGCGGCTCGACCCTGCCGCGATCGATCAGCGCATGATAGGCGGTGCCGTGGCCGGCGAGATAGGTCGCCGCTTCCGCATAGTCGAAGGTTGATGGCATCGGGGTGAGCTGCGACGTCGTCACCACCGCTTCATCGGTGAATGCGCCGTGGCGCATCTTGACGATGACCCTGTCGCCAACAGCGAAGCCGCTCGCTTCCGACCCGACCTCGCTCACATCGCCGGCGGCCTCCATCCCCGGCGTGAAGGGCAGCTCCGGCTTGAGCTGATATTCGCCCGCGGCCATCAGCACGTCGGGAAAATTGAGCCCGGCAGCGCGGATTGCGACACGCACCTCGCCCGGCCCGAGCGGCCGGGAGGGAAACTCCTCCAGCCGCAAAGTCTCGGGCGCACCGAGCGCGCGGCAGACGACAGCCCGCACCATCAGGCTGCGCTCGCCCTGCGGCGCAGCAGCGCCTCGCGGATCAAAGGCAGCCGGTCATTGCCGAAATACATGTCGGTCTTGCCGACAAAGATCGTCGGCGAACCGAAGCCGCCGCGGGCCACGACCTCCTCGGTGTTGGTCTTGAGCTGGTCCTTGATGCCCTGATCGGAAATGCCGGCAAAGAATTTCTGCTCGTCGACGCCGACCTTCCTGCAGATCTCGGCGAGCACCGCGTCCTGCGAGATGTCCTTGTCCTCGCCCCAATAGGCCTCGAACAATGCGGTCGCGAACGGCACCATGTCGTTACCGAGCCAGATGCAGCCGCGCATCGCTTTCACGCTGTTGACCGGAAACACCGTCGGCGGCATCTTGATCGCCAGACCGGCTGAACGTGCCCAGTCCTCGAGGTCCTTCTTCATGTAGCGCGCCTTCAGCGGCACCGGCTTTTCGCGCTGCGCGTAGACGCTGGGATTGACCGTGTTGAAGATCCCGCCGACCAGAATCGGCCGCCAGGAGATCTCGGCGCCAAGCTCTTTTGCCAGCGGCTGGATATTGTGGAAGGCGAGATAGGTCCAGGGGCTGGAACAGTCGAAGAAGAACTCGATCATGGCGTTTCCTTTTTCTATTTCGCGGTCCTCATCCTGAGGAGACCGCGCAGCGGTCGTCTTTAAGGATGGCCGCGGGTGACAGTCGGGCCTTCATGGTTCGAGACGGCGCTACGCGCCTCCTCACCATGAGGACCAGGCACTACTTCTTTCCCAACAGCTCCTTGGCACGCTCGCCGAACATAATCTTGCGTGATTCCTCGTCGAACGGCTCCTTCACGAACTTGCCGATCGCAAGTCCCGCCTGCACCTGCGGCCTCGCCCGCACCTCGGCGTACCAGCGCTTCACGTTCGGATAGTCGTCGAGCGTAAAGCCCTGCGCCTTGTGGGTCATGGCCCAGGGGAAGCAGGCGATGTCGGCGATGGAATAGTCGTCGGCGACATAGGCACCGGTTTTGCCGAGCTGCCGGTCGAGCACGCCATAGAGCCGCGCCGCCTCATCGCGGTAGCGCGAGATCGCATAAGGAATCTTCTCCGCCGCATAGAGCGCGAAATGGCCGTGCTGGCCGAGCATCGGCCCCAGCCCGGCCATCTGCCACATCACCCACTGGATGGTGGTGGACCGGCCGCGCAGATCGGACGGCAGGAAACGGCCGGTCTTCTCCGCCAGATAAACCAGGATCGCACCGGTCTCGAAGGCCGAGAACGGCGCGCCGCCATCGGCGGGTGCACGATCGACGATTGCGGGAATCCGGTTGTTCGGGGAGATCGCCAGAAACTCGGGGCTGAACTGCTCGCCGGCGCGGATGTTGACGGGGATCACGTTATAGGAAAGCCCGAGTTCCTCCAGCATGATCGAGATTTTCCAGCCGTTCGGTGTCGGCGCGTAGTAGAGATCGATCATCGCCTTCCCTGTCGATATCGCCGGCTTCAGCGACTTTTGTTGTTCTGTACCTCGACGTTAAGACATGGCAGGAAGGGGCGCAATCACAACCGATGCGGAGGGCCGCCATGCTGTTTCCAACCACGATCGCCGGCTCCTTGCCGAAGCCGGAATGGCTCGCCGAGCCCAACATGCTCTGGGCGCCCTGGAAGTCGAAAGGCGATGAGCTTGCTCGCGCCAAGCGCGACGCGACGATGCTTGCGGTCAAGGTCCAGGAAGACGCCGGCATCGATATCGTTACCGAGGGCGAGCAGGCCCGGCAGCATTTCGTGCACGGCTTTCTGGAGAAGATCGACGGCATCGATTTCGCCCACAAGGTCGAGATGGGCATCCGCAAAGACCGCTACAAGGCAATGGTGCCGCAGGTGGTCGCGCCGCTCCAGCTCAAGGGGCGCGTCCACGCTGATGAAGCGCGCGTGGCACGCACGCATACGATGAAGAAGCTGAAATTCACCCTGCCCGGCCCGATGACCATCATCGACACCGTCGCCGATCGCTATTATGGCGACCGGGTGAAGATGGCCTTTGCCTTTGCCGAGCTGCTGAACCAGGAAGCCAAGGCGCTGCAGGCCGACGGCGTCGATATCGTGCAGTTCGACGAGCCCGCCTTCAACGTCTACATGGACGAGGTCAACGACTGGGGCATCAGGGCGCTGGAGCGCGCCGCCGAGGGCCTCACCTGCGCGACCGCCGTTCACATCTGCTACGGCTACGGCATCAAGGCCAACACCGACTGGAAGGAAACGCTCGGCAGCCAGTGGCGGCAGTATGAGCAGATCTTTCCGGCGATCGATGCGAGCTCGATCCAGCAGGTCGCGATCGAGTGCCGCAATTCCAAGGTGCCGCTGGATCTGCTCGCGCTGCTCAAGAACAAGATCGTGCAGGCCGGCGTGATCGATGTCGCCAGCGATACGGTCGAGACCGCCGACGACGTCGTGCAGGTGATCGATGCGGTGTCGAAATTCGTGCCCAAGAGCAACATCATCGCGACCACCAATTGCGGCATGGCGCCGATGCGGCGGGAGATCGCGGAAGCCAAGCTGATGGCGCTCGGCGCCGGCGCCGCGCTGGCGCGCGAGAAGCTGGGGTGATGGCTTTGGTCCGTCTGGCACTCGTCGTCGCTGCGATTGCGGCGATCAGCTTGCCGGCACGGGCTGAGGACCGCTCCGTGCTTCTCAATTGCAAGGCAATGGTGGAGCGCGCGTCGAAAGATGCGGGCACCGCCAGCGAGGCCGAGCTCACCCGCTGCCGCCAGGTCATCCGCGAATGGGCGTTGCGCGACGCGCGGATGACGGTAGATGAGCAGGGGCGGCCGCTGAGGTAGGGAGCGCCGCCTTACGGCGCGTCTCGAACCATGAAGGCCGAGCGCGCGCCACAAGGGCATATGCAATAGCCCTGCCCTTGCGGGGGAGAGCTGGAGAGGGGGTAGCCACGAACTCCGCTCTCGCTTGGGGCTACCCCCCTCCCTGGCCCTCCCCCCCAACCGGAGAGGGAACTGACTGTACGCTGGGATGCAGCGTAACCTCATAGCCGGCATGCAAAGCGCGTAGCGTCGACGGTGGCGTCAGCAGTGTTGCTTCGTCCGGCTGACGCTCCACCGCGACATAACCCGCCGGCGACCACAACAGCGCCCTGCCCTGCGTCACCAGAAAGCTCTCCTCGCCTTGGCTCACCATCGCGCCGTCAGGGAGCTGGTCGAGCGGCATCACGAGTGCGTGCAGCCGCTTCTTGCCGTGCTCCAGCCGCTCGTGGTGCAGCACCGTGTCGATGTCGTGCATGCGGACATCGTGCACGCGATTGCCTTTCTCCCACGCGGCCCGGAAGCGATTGGCATCGTCGCGGCGGCAATAGAAGCAGGGACGATGGCCAGCGGCGAGCGCGGTGGCCTCGTCCAGGAAGAACAGCTCGGTCCAGCTTTGCGTCGCCATCACCTCGCGGCGGCGGCCACGGAATTCGCAAGTACAGGTCAGCCAGGCCGGCGTCGACCAGCGCTTCTTCAGCAGCGTCTTCGTTGCGGGATCATGGATGATGCCGCGGTTGCCGGTAAACATGCCCCGGTGCGGGGTGGCGATGATGTCGCCGGTCGGCGTAACGCGATTTTGCAGGGGCATGAGCGCGGCTCTCCTCCCTCTCCCCGCCCTTCGCGGGGAGAGGGTCGGGGTGAGGGGCTGCATCCACAAATATCGTGAGAGACGGACTCGCGGGAGCTCCCCCCCACCCCCACTGCATCTTCGATGCAGTCCGGCCTCTCCCCGCACGCGGGGAGAGGCAAAAGATCAAGCCGCGCCGTCGCGGAGCGGCGGGTGGTAGGAGAGCGCGGTGTCCCAGGGGAAGAATATCCACGTATCCTGCGACACTTCCGTGATGAAGGTGTCGACCAGCGGGCGCCCCTTGGGCTTGGCGTAGACGGTGGCGAAGTGCGCATCGGGCAGCATCTCGCGCACCAGCTTGCCGGTCTTGCCGGTGTCGACGAGGTCGTCGACGATCAATAATCCCTTGCCGGTGCCGCCGCCGAGCTTCATCGCCGCTTCGGAAACGCCCTTGAGCACCTGCAGGTCGCCCTGCTTGGTGTGGTCGTAGCTGGCAATGCAGACCGTATCGATCACGCGCACCCCGAGCTCACGCGCGACGATTGCGGCCGGCACCAGGCCGCCGCGCGTGATCGCGATCACCGCGTGAAACGGACCGACCTCGTTGAGCCGCCAGGTCAGTGCCCGGCAATCCCGGTGGAACTGATCCCACGAGACCGGGAAAGCCTTCTGCGCGCTCAGTTCCGGTGCTTCACCAGCCATTGTCGTCTCCTGCCAATCGTCGTCCGGCAGCTCCGTGCTCAAGCATGATCCGGAAGAGTGTGCAGCAGTTTTCCGACAAGATCATGCTCAAAGAAGAAGCTAAAGCGCGTGCAAGGCAAGCGCTTTAGCGGGTGATGTTCAATCCTGCCAGCATTTCCTTCACCGCGGCCATCGCGCCCGCGAGCTTCTCAGGATCGCGCGAGCGTACCACCAGATTGGTGTTCGGCTTCTGCTCCTCATCCATGAAGGGATAGCTGCCGATGATGGTGTCGGGATGAGCGGCGGCGATCGCCCGCAGCGGGCTGCCGATGTCGCCCTCCCGCGCATTGGCGCGGACCGATTCGGAGAGCATGCGGACGCCCGATTTCAGCTTGGGCGAGACGATGTCCATCATCGCCTGCATGATCGACGGCACGCCGGCCATCACGACGACATTGCCGATCTTGAAGCCGGGGGCGAGGATGGTCGCGCTCTGGATCAGTTCGGCGCCGTCGGGAATGCGGGCCATGCGCAAGCGGGCCTCGTTGAGATCCTGCCCGCTCCAGCGCTCGCGGAAGCGGGCGACCACCTCCGGATGATGATCAATGCCGACGCCGAACGCCTTGGCCACGCTGTCGGCGGTGATGTCATCATGGGTCGGCCCGATCCCGCCGGTGGTGAAGACGTAGGTGTAGCGTTGCCGCAGTGCATTCAACGCGGCGATGATGTCGTCCTCGTCGTCGGAGACGACCCGGACCTCCTTCAGGTCGATGCCGATGTTCGTCAGGTATTCGGCGATGAAACCGATATTCTTGTCCTTGGTCCGGCCGGACAGGATTTCATCCCCGATGACCAGAATGCCCGCCGTGACGATCTCGCTCATAAATCAAGTCCCTCACCTGTCGCGCCGACTTTGCCGAGGTAACGCGTTGAAGTCACGCGGTTTTGCTGCCGAAATAAGCAGTCCTCAGCCATTTTTTCAGGCAGCCTGCCGACTATCCCCGGCAAATGCCCACAGTCGATGCTTATCGCGCTGGCCCGGGCCTTGCTACCACCCCGGGAAGTCATGCACTCTCCCAAGCATGGCCACGGAGAACAGTCGGGATCTATGGCAGTCGCGTTTGATGAAATGAATATTCCCGGCGGGGACCTTCGCCCCGCCTATCAGGAGCTGGCGCGCTGGCTCAAGGAGACGCCTCCCGAGGCGCTCGAATATCGCCGCCAGGAGGCCGAGCTGCTGTTCCGCCGCATCGGCATCACCTTCGCGGTCTATGGCGAGGCCGAGTCCACCGAACGCCTGATCCCCTTCGACGTGATCCCGCGGATCATGTCGGGCAAGGAATGGGCGCTGCTGGAAAAGGGCCTGAAGCAGCGCGTGCGCGCGCTCAACATGTTCCTGCGCGACATCTATCACGGCCGCGACATCCTGCGCGCCGAGGTCGTGCCCGACGATCTGATCTTCCAGAACCCGGTCTTCCGCCCCGAGATGAACGGCCAGCAGGTGCCGCACGACGTCTATGTGCACATCGCCGGCATCGACATCGTCCGGGTCGACGCCAACGACTTCATCGTGCTGGAGGACAACGCCCGCACGCCGTCGGGCGTGTCGTACATGCTGGAAAACCGCGAGATCATGATGCGGCTGTTTCCGGACCTGTTCGCCCGGCACCGGGTGGCGCCGGTCGAGCGCTATCCGGACGAGTTGCTCGCAGCCTTGCGCTCGGTCGCGCCGCAAAGCGCCTCCGGCGAGCCGACGGTCGCTCTTCTCACCCCCGGCGTCTACAACTCGGCCTATTACGAGCACTCCTTCCTCGCCGACAAGCTCGGCATCGAGCTCGTCGAGGGCCGCGACCTCATCGTCAAGAACAACGAAGTGTTCATGCGGACGACGGAGGGGCTGAAGCGGGTCGACGTGATCTATCGCCGCGTCGATGACGATTTCCTCGATCCCCTCACCTTCCGTCCCGACTCAGTGCTCGGCGTGCCCGGGCTGATGTCGGCCTATGCGGCCGGCAACATCACGCTGGCCAACGCCGTCGGCACCGGGATCGCCGACGACAAGGCGATCTACTCCTACATGCCGGATATCGTGAAATTCTATCTCGGCGAGGAGCCGATCCTGAAGAACGTGCCGACCTGGCGCTGCCGGGAGCCGAAGGATCTCGCCTACGTTCTCGACAACCTCAATGAGCTGGTCGTGAAAGAAGTCCACGGCTCCGGCGGCTACGGCATGTTGATCGGCCCCGCGGCAACGAAGGCGACGATCGAAGCCTTCCGCGAGAAGCTCAAGCGCGAGCCGGAAGGCTTCATCGCCCAGCCGACGCTGGCGCTCTCGACCTGTCCGACCTGCACGGCGTCGGGCCTTGCCCCGCGCCATGTCGACCTGCGGCCCTTCGTGCTGACCGGCAGCAGGCGCACCACGATCGTGCCCGGCGGGCTCACCCGCGTCGCTCTGAAGGAGGGCTCGCTGGTGGTGAATTCGAGCCAGGGCGGCGGCACCAAAGACACCTGGATTCTGGACGAGTAGAGAGATGCTGTCGCGTACCGCCGAAAACCTCTACTGGCTCGCCCGCTACGTCGAACGGGCCGAATATCTCGCGCGCACCATCGATGCGACGCTGCGCGTCACCGCACTTCCGGCCGCCTATATCGGCAAGACCAATGAATGGGACTCGGCGCTTCTCACCGCCGGCGTCGCCGCAAGCTTCTATCAGCAGTACCAGGAAGCCAACGAAACCAACGTCGTCGATTATCTCTCCTTCTCGGCGGACAATCCGTCGTCGATCCGGAATTGCATAGAGGCGGCGCGGCTGAACTCGCGCTCGGTGCGCACGGCGCTGACCAGCGAGATGTGGGACACCATCAACTCGGCCTGGATCGAGCTCCAGGCGGTCTGGAGCAAGGGCACCTCGACGCGCGAGGATCTGGCAAAGTTCCTGCGCTTCGTGCAGGAGACCTCGCTACGCTTCGACGGCTCGGCCTACCGCACCATGCTGCGCAACGACGCCTACTGGTTCTCGCGGATGGGCGTGCATCTCGAACGCGCCGACAACACCGCGCGCATCCTCGACGTGAAGTACCACGTGCTGCTGCCCGAGGAGGAGCATGTCGGCGGCCCGCTCGACTTCTATCAGTGGAGCTCGATCCTGCGCTCGGTGTCGGCGCTCACCGCCTATCACTGGGTCTATCGCGAGACGCTGAAACCGTGGCTGATCGCGGATCTCTTGATCCTCAACGACACGTTGCCGCGGTCACTCGCGAGCTGCTACGGCAATCTCGTGCGCAACCTCGACCAGATCGGCGTCGCCTATGGCCGCCAAGGCCCGGCCCAGCGCCACGCTCGCGGCATCCGCAACCGGCTGGAGCACTCCAACATGAACGACATTTTCCAGCACGGCGTGCATGAATTCATTCAGGAATTCATTGCCGACAATTCCAGGCTGGGCGAAATCATCACGAGGCAGTATTTGATCTGATACAAGCTGTCATTCCCGGGGGCGCGCTTCGGGCGCCCCGGAATGACGACGCTAGAACAACCGGTCCACCATGCGCCTGCGAATCCAGCACACCACGACCTATCGCTACGAACCTCCGGCGACGAGCGTGATCCAGATCCTGCGCATGACGCCCGGCAGCCATGACGGGCAATATGTGGCGGAATGGCAGATCGACGTCTCGACCGACACCAAGCTCGACACCCATGAAGACGCCTTCGGCAACGTCACCCATGTCCTGTCCTGCGGGTCTGTCGGCGACATCAAGATCTTTGCCGAGGGCCTGATCGAGACGCACGACACCGGTGGCGTGCTGCGCGGCACCGATGAACGCTTTCCACCGGGCATGTTCCTGCGTACGACCGAGCTGACCGAAGTCAATCCGGCGATGTCCGCGGTTGCGCGTCAGTTGCGCGCGGAAGCCGAGAGCGACACGCTCGGCTTCCTCCACACCTTGATGACGCAGATCAGCGAGCACATGACCTTCGACGAGGACCCGACCAACAGCGGCACCTCGGCGGCAGAGGCGTTCACGCTCAAGCGCGGCGTCTGCCAGGACTATGCGCATATCTTCATTGCCTGCGCCCGTACCGGCGGCGTGCCGGCGCGCTTCGTCTCCGGCCACTTCCTGCGCTCCGACGGCACCATCCACCAGAATGCCGGCCACGCCTGGGCGGAGGCCTTCGTGCCGGATCTCGGCTGGATCGGCTTCGATCCGGCCAACTGCATCTGCTCGACCGATGCCCATGTCCGCGTCGCGATCGGGCTCGACTATCTCGGCGCAG
Organism: Bradyrhizobium sp. Cp5.3; assembly: GCF_000426265.1. Taxonomy (NCBI): domain Bacteria; kingdom Pseudomonadati; phylum Pseudomonadota; class Alphaproteobacteria; order Hyphomicrobiales; family Nitrobacteraceae; genus Bradyrhizobium; species Bradyrhizobium sp. Cp5.3. Next base: position 76,900 of record NZ_AUFA01000010.1, read on the forward strand.
CCCCGGTGCGCGGCACCCGCTATGGCGGCGGCCTGGAGACGCTGACGGTGGCGGTGAAGGTCGAGCAGGCCGGCCGCGGCGGCCAGTCGCAATCGCAGTGGCAGGGGTAGTTGTCTAGCTCGTCATTCCGGGGCGCGCGCCAGCGCGAACCCGGAATCCATCAGGCCACAGCGCTTGGGATGAAATGGATTCCGGGCTCGCGCCTTCGTCGCGCCCCGGCATGACGAACTCACCCAGCCGCCTCACGGGAATTGGGGTTGGACCGGCCTTTGAAATTGGCTAGTAATTCCGCGCAAACGCGTTCGGGGACTGGAAATGACCTATTGTTGCGGAATCCTGGTTCGGGACGGGCTCGTCATGATCGCCGACACCCGCACCAATGCCGGCCTCGACAACGTCTCGACCTTCCGCAAGCTCCACATCTTCTCCAAGCCCGGCGAGCGCATCATGGCGATTGCGAGCGCGGGCAATCTCGCCATCAGCCAGTCGGTGCTGTCGACCCTGACCGAGGGCCTGGAAGACCCCGACACGGGCGAGATCGAGACGTTGATGAACGCGCCGACCATGTTCCAGGCGGCACAGCGCATCGGCCGCGCGATCCGGGCGGTGCACGCCACCGAAGGACCGGCGCTGAAATCCGAAGACGTCTCGTTCGACGTGTCCTTCCTGTTCGGCGGCCAGATCAAGGGTGCGCGCATGCGCCTGTTCATGGTCTACACCGCCGGCAATTTCATCGAATGCACCACCGACACGCCGTACCTGCAGATCGGCGAACACAAATACGGCAAGCCGGTGCTCGACCGCGCCATGCATTACGACGTCGAACTCTACGAGGCGCTGAAGACCGGCCTGATCTCGATGGACTCGACGATGCGCTCCAATCTCGGCGTCGGCCTTCCCATCGACGTGCTGGTGGTGCGCGCGGATGCCTGCGATGCCGATCTCAATCACCGCATCGAGGCCGGCGAGCCCTATTTCCACGATCTGCGCTCGCGCTGGTCGGCGGCCTTGCGCGCCGCGCATCAGAACATCCCGCGGCCGCCCTACAAGAATGAAAAAGAACCCAAAACCTGACAGCTCCAGAGAAAAGGCAGGAAACAATGAGTGAAGCAAAGAAGATCGCAGTGGTGACGGGCGCCGGCACCGGCGTCGGACGCGCGGCAGCGCTGGCGCTGATGAACACCGGCTTCACCGTGGTGCTCACCGGTCGTCGGCTCGACATGCTCGAGGAGACGGCAAAGCTCGGTCCAGCCGGCAAGAGCCTCTGCGTCACCGCCGACATGACCAAACCGGACTCGATCGCCGCGCTGTTCGCCAAGGTGAAGGAGACCTATGGCCGTCTCGACGTGCTCTTCAACAATGCCGGCATGGGCGCGCCGCCCGTCAACTTCGAGGACCTCAGCCTCGAACAGTGGCAGGCGGTGGTGAACACCAATCTCACCGGCCCGTTCCTGTGCACCCAGCACGCCTTCCGCATCATGAAGGACCAGACCCCGCGCGGCGGCCGCATCATCAACAACGGCTCGATCTCGGCCCATGCGCCGCGGCCGTTCTCGGCCGCCTACACCTCGACCAAGCACGCCATCACGGGCCTGACCAAGGCCAGCAACCTCGACGGCCGCATGTACGACATCGCGGTCGGCCAGGTCGACATCGGCAACGCGGCAACGCCGATGACCGACCGCATGGTCAACGGCCCCGGCGTGCTGCAGCCCGACGGCACGACCAAGCACGAGCCGCGCATGGACGCGAAAGCAGTCGGCGATGCCGTCGCCTACATGGCCGGCCTGCCGCTCGATGCCAACGTGCTGACCATGACGGTCATGGCCACCAAGATGCCGTTCGTCGGACGCGGCTAAGGTCTTTCCTCAGCCCTCTCCCGCTTGCGGGAAGAGGGCTGGCGCCCTGCGCCTTATTCAAAAACTGAAAAACAACCCCATGCACAGTAGGCGTCAAGGGGCGCCGACTGCTGCTCGGCTGGCGGGGTGAGACGACGTAAAACCGTGCACTGCCTCTACAATTGTCATTGCGAGCGCAGCGAAGTAATCCAGACTGCGCCCGCGGAAAAATTCTGGATTGCTTCGCTGCGCTCGCAATGACGGCGGAGGGGGCTCAGACCCCTACTCCAGACTCTCCACCTGCCGCAGGCTCGGAAACAGCTTCATCCACAATAGCGCCACCGCGACGGTACAGACACCACCGAGCACGGCAGCGGGCATGGCGCCGAACAGTGCGGCTGTCAGGCCGCTCTCGAACTGGCCGAGCTGGTTCGAGGCGTTGATGAAGAGGAAGTTCACCGCACCGACGCGGCCGCGCATTTCGTCGGGCGTAGCCAACTGCACCAGCGAGAAGCGGATCACGACGCTGATCGTGTCGGCCGCACCGAGAATTGCGAGCGACAGCACCGAGAGCCACATCCAGGACGAGAGCGCGAAGACGACGGTGGCAACCCCGAACACGATCACGGCCTGGAACATGCGCAGGCCGACATGCCGCGAGATGGCGTGTCGCGCCAGCACCATGGTCATCAGCAGCGCGCCAACCGCGGGCGCGGCGCGCAGCACGCCGAGCCCGACCGGGCCGGTCTGCAGGATGTCGCGGGCATAGATCGGCAAGAGCGCAGTGACGCCGCCGAACAGCACGGCGAACAAGTCGAGCGAGATGGTACCGAGGATCGCCGGATTGCCGCGGATGAAGCGGACGCCGGCAAAGATGTTGTCCCCGCTCGCATCCTTGGCGATCGCCTGCGGGCGCGGCCGGATGAAGCCGGTCAGGATCATGCCGAGAAGCCAGAACAGCACCATCACGGCGTAAGCGAGATGCGGTGCGATCGCATAGGCGAAGCCGCCGAGCGCGGGCCCGGTGATGGTCGCGACCTGCGCCGCGCCGCTCGAGATCGCGGTCGCGCGCTGGAGCGATCCCTGCGGTGCGATCAGCGGCAGCATCGCCGCGGTCGTCGGGCTCTCGAAGGCTCCGGCGATGCCGAGCACGAAGGTCGCGACCAAAATTTGCACCTCGCCGACCGCGCCGAGATAGGTGATGACGGCGAGATAGAGCGCGGTCGCCGCTTCCACGAGCTGGCAGAGCTGCACGACGCGCTTGCGTTCGAAGCGGTCGGCGGCATGGCCGGCGACGAACACCAGCAGCGCCGTGGGAAGGAACTGCACGAGCCCGACCATGCCGAGGTCGAAGGCCGAGCCGGTGAGATCGTAGATCTGCCAACCGATCGCGACCGCCGCGATCTGGCTGGAAAAGCGCGACAGGCTGCGCGAGAGCAGGAAGAACAGGAAGGCGCGATGGGAGAGGAGCGCGCGGACACTGACCGGCGGATTCGCCGGCATCGCCTGCCCTTCACTTAGCTCTTGACTCACCTGTTCGACCATCCGCGCCGGATCTTGACGTAGCCCCGCGTGGCTGACACCGGCTTGCTTGTCAACAGCGGGAGGCTTTGGTCAGCTCCCGGCATTGCGTTTGCAATGCACGAGCTGCCATAATCATTGGGGGTTTGGGGACATCATGCTGCGGTTGCAATCGGCACTCGGCATTTTCGCATTGCTGCTGATCGCCTGGGCGCTCGGCGAAAACCGCCGCGCGGTCTCGCTGCGCCAGGCGGCGATCGGGCTCGTCGTCACTCTTGTCACCGCGGTCGTCCTGTTGAAGCTGCCGGTCGTCGCGCACGCCTTCGGCGCCATCAACGACGCAGTCGGCGCGATCTCGTCGGCTTCGCGCGCCGGCTCGTCCTTCGTGTTCGGCTATATCGGGGGCGGCCCCCCGCCCTTCGACGTCAAGGTGCCCGGAGCCGACTTCATCCTGGCGTTCCAGGCCCTGCCGATCGTCCTGGTCATGAGCGTGCTGACGACGCTGCTGTTCTATTGGCGCGTACTGCCGCCGATCGTGCGCGGCATGGCCTGGCTGCTCGAACGTACGCTCGGCGTCGGCGGCGCGGTCGGGCTGTCGACCGCCGCCAACATCTTCCTCGGCATGGTCGAGGCGCCGCTGTTCGTGCGGCCGTATCTGGCGCAGATGACCCGCAGCGAATTGTTCCTGGTGATGACCGGCGGCATGGCCGGCATCGCCGGCACGGTGCTCGTGCTCTATGCGACGCTGCTGGCGCCGCTGATCCCCGATGCGGCCGCGCATTTCGTCATCGCATCCGTGCTCGGCGCGCCGGCTGCGATCCTCGTCAGCCTGATCATGGTGCCCGAGACCAGCGACAAGCGCACCGGCGGCGCGCTGGAGGATCCCGAGATGGAGGTCTCCAGCACGATGGATGCCATCGTGAAAGGCACGAGCGCAGGCCTCGAGCTGCTGCTCAACATCGTCGCGATGCTGCTGGTGCTGGTGGCGCTGGTCTATCTCGTCAACGCCATCCTCGGCCTGCTGCCCAACATTGGCGGCGCCGCGATCTCGCTGCAACGGCTGCTCGGGCTGGTGATGGCGCCGGTGTGCTGGCTGATGGGCCTGCCCTGGGATCAGGCCGTCACGGCCGGCAGTCTCATGGGCACGAAAACCGTGCTCAACGAATTGATCGCCTATGTCGATCTGTCGAAGCTGTCGCCGGACGCGCTCGATGCACGCTCGCGCCTGATCATGCTCTATGCGATGTGCGGCTTCGCCAATTTCGCCAGCCTCGGCATCATGATCGGCGGCTTAGGGGTGATGGCGCCCGAGCGGCGCGACGAGATCAACGCGCTCGGACTGAAGTCGATCGTATCGGGGACACTGACGACCTGCCTGATGGGCGCGATCGTGGGGGTGTTGAGTTAGCTCTCTCCGCCTGTCATTCCGGGGCGCGACGAAGTCGCGAGCTATGATGCGCAATTGCGCATCAGAGAATCCATCGAGCGTCAGCGCTTGCGGTGAAATGGATTCCGGGCTCGCGCTGCACGCGCCCCGGAATGACAACGGAGAGAAGTGGACGCCCTCCTAACAGTGCCTACGCCTTCAGCTCCACCTTCCGGTCAACCGCACAACTTCGTCTTCTCCAAGATACGACGCACCTCACCCTGCTTGGCACGGCACGGCTCGGCCGCCATGGCCTTCGCCTCACTGTCCCGTCCCTGCGCGTACAGCACCACCGCCATCACGGCCGGCGCCGCGGAGCGCACCGGCCCGCCCGCCACATCTGATGCGGCGAGCGACATGGCGGTTCGCACTTCCGCCTCGGCGGCAGCGAAGCTCTTTTGTCCCATGAGGAAGATCGCATGGAACAGATGAGCCCGCGGGTCTTTCGGGTAGCGGGTGACGAGATCGAAAGACCGGCTGACGCGCTCGTCACCATTCGCCGGCATTTCCGACGCGGGGATATAGTGCGCGGCGTCGGCCATGTAGGACGAATAATGAGCAGCGGCGAAGCCGGCGCAGATCAGAGATCCGACGCATCCTGCGAGCAGCGTCATACTGGCGCTCCGCGGCAGGCTGTCATAGGACCAGAAGACGAGCCACGGCATGATGGCAAGCGCGCCGCCGGCCAGCGCACCACCTGCATGGGCAAAATAGTCAACATTGCCGGAGGCTCCAAAGGCAAGCGGCAGCAGTGCGGGAACACCGAAGAAGAGCGACGTCTTCAGTCTCGACATTGTTTGATCGGCGTCCGCTTCGGGATCGAAGCTCGCGACAAACAGCGCGGCGATGAGCCCGGTAATGGCGCCGGACGCACCGACGCCTGGCACGCCGGGCGCATTGCCCAGGAGCGAGCCGGCCTCGCCGACCAGCGCACTGGCAACAAAGATCAGCGAAAACCAGCCACGGCCGATCAGAGGCTCCAGCCTGACGCCGACGATGAACAGCGCAATGGCGTTGCCTATGAGGTGCCAATCGCTGCCATGCAGAAGCGGCGCAAGGCCAATCCGCCACCACTCTCCCCTTCCGACAACCAGATCATAGCCGGACGCGCCCTGAGCGATCAGCGAGTGGACATCGAGTGAGCCGTCCGGCGCAATGTCGATGGCCAGACTGCGTTGCAGAGCGAAGATCAGGAGCAGACCGAAAATCAGGCCAATGGTGAGGAAAGGGATATCGGCCAGAAGCTTGTTGTCGCCAAAAAGCGTCCCCTCACTGGACAAGGACCGAGCGCGGTCGCGCACGACCGCTGAAGCAATCGGCGCGGCGACGGGTTGAAACGATGCTCTTGGGGGTGGCGCCACCGCGCCGCGTCGGCCAAAAGTGTTGGTCGCCATGAAAGCATTTCCCGCATTTTCACAGCCTTGAGTTGACGCGAGGGGTATTTTCAACAGGTTAGCGGCCGCCCTGCGCGGCGGCTGAAATCATCCGATAGGTAACTGCCCGGTTTCGCGGATCGGGCGCATTCTAGCGATCGCCTGTACTGCCACATGACCGCAGTATCTGGGATCAGGCCGTGACCGCTGGCAGCCTGATGGGCACCAAGACCGTGCTCAACGAACTGGTCGCCTATGTCGACTTCTCAAAGCTGTCGCCGACGCCGCTGACGACGTGTTTGATGGGGGCGATCGCGCGGGGCTGGCGTAGTCTCTCTCCACCCGTCATTCCGGGTACCGCGAAGCGGCGAGCCCGGAATCCATTTTGCCGCGTGTGATGCGGCCCGATGGATTCTCTGATGCGCAATTGCGCATCAGAGCTCGCGCTACGCGCGCCCCGGAATGACGAGCGGAGAGACGTGTGCGCCCTTCCTGAAGCGGCCTACGCCTTCAACTCCACCGTCTTGAACTCCGCCGGCAGGATCACCTCCAGCAGTTCGACGTCGTCCGAATAGTCGAGGATCATGTGCTTGATCTTCGGCGGCTGGGTCCAGGCGCTGCCTTGCATCATCATGGTCTCGCCCTGCCCGTCCATGTAGGTCTTCACCCAGCCCTTGAGCACATAGACCATCTGGAATTCGACGTCGTGATAGTGAAGCTTCGAGACCTCGGCCGGATTGCACGGCGGCAGCAGGCGAATGACATGCGCTTGCGCGAGACCGTGGGTTGCGGCGGAAATGCCGAGGTCGCGATACTGGGCGTAGGCGCGCAGGCCGTCGGCCTTGAAATCTTCTTCGCGGTGATGGCTGACGGCAATGCGCTGCTTGGGCCGTGCAGGTTTCCTGGCAGTTGACTTGGCCGCTGTCGTGCGGGCCTTCGCCTTCACCGTCTTGCGTGCGGTGGACCGCGCCGCGGTCTTGTTGCCGCTCCACTTCTTCCGAACCGCGGACTGCGCGGCGCTGCGCGATGCCGGCTTCTTGGACTTGGCCATGGCTGCCTCCCGTTGTTGTTATAGACAAGAGGCTAGCACAGAAATGAGAAATCGTAGGGTGGGCAAAGCGGAGCGTGCCCACCATGCAAATGCGATCGTGGAGAGATGGTGGGCACGGCGCGCACGAGCGCGCCTTTGCCCACCCTACCAGTGCTACGGCGCCGCGTCCGGCGTCAATGCAACCTGAACACCCCGTCCACGGCGCGCAGCTCGGCGGGCTTGATCAGCTTGGAGTGCGCTACGGTCACCGAGAATAGCGGGCCGTCGAGCTTCTCCTCCCAGAATGCCAGGAAGTCGGTCAGCGCCGGGAATTTCGGGAAGACATCGTAGTTCTGCCAGACGTAGGTCTGCAGCAGCGAGGGGTGATCCGGCATCCGATAGAGAATTTGCGCCGTCGTCAGCCCGTAACCCAGCATCTGTTTCCGGAAGTCCTCGGAAACGCCCCCAACCCGTAAGCCCATGCCAACCTCCTTTGCAGGAGCGCATATTCAGCGGGTGGCTTGATCCGTGCCCCGGGAGCCACCCGGCGGAGATGCGCTCACATGAGAGAAATGTGACGCAAACTGACAATCCATCTCAAGCCCAAAGGTTTAACAAGCTGTTGAAATTCAATGCGTTAGCAGCAGATGCATGCCCGTGCTAATACGGGTTAACGATGGTAAAGAGAAATTGGCAGAGCGCGCTTGGGACTGCTGATTTTTCTGCTACAAGCCCTTGCCCCCGCAAAATTCCTGTCCTATTTCAGCCTCGCTCGTGCTAGCACTCGCGGGCAGCGATTGCTAACACCTGAAAATCTCCAACTCGTGCAACTACTTAGGAGGACTGCATGAAATTCCGTCCGCTTCACGACCGCGTCGTGGTCAAGCGCATCGACGCAGAAGAGAAGACCGCTGGCGGCATCATCATTCCCGACACTGCCAAGGAAAAGCCCTCCCAGGGCGAAGTCGTCGCCGTTGGCCCCGGTGGCCGCGACGAGGCTGGCAAGCTGATCCCGATCGACCTGAAGGTCGGCGACCGCGTGCTGTTCGGCAAGTGGTCCGGCACCGAAGTCAAGATCGACGGCCAGGACCTGCTGATCATGAAGGAGAGCGACGTGATGGGCGTTCTCGAAGTCAGCGATTCCAAGAAGAAGGCGGCCTAACAGCCCCCCTCTCCCTCAAGTCAAACACCTCAAGGAAAAATCCAGATGGCAGCCAAAGAAGTCAAATTCTCGGTTGAAGCCCGCGACAAGATGCTGCGCGGCGTCGATATCCTCGCCAATGCGGTGAAGGTCACCCTCGGCCCGAAGGGCCGCAACGTCGTGCTCGACAAGTCGTTCGGCGCTCCGCGCATCACCAAGGACGGCGTCACCGTCGCCAAGGAGATCGAGCTCGAGGACAAGTTCGAGAACATGGGCGCGCAGATGGTGCGCGAAGTCGCCTCCAAGTCCGCTGACGCGGCCGGCGACGGCACCACCACCGCGACCGTGCTCGCGGCTGCGATCGTGAAGGAAGGCGCCAAGTCGGTCGCCGCCGGCATGAACCCGATGGACCTGAAGCGCGGTATCGACCTCGCGGTCGAAGCCGTCGTGGCCGACCTCGAGAAGAACTCGAAGAAGGTCACCTCGAACGACGAGATCGCCCAGGTCGGCACCATCTCCGCCAACGGCGACGCGGAGATCGGCAAGTTCCTCTCCGACGCCATGAAGAAGGTCGGCAACGAGGGTGTCATCACCGTCGAGGAAGCCAAGTCGCTCGAGACCGAGCTCGACGTCGTCGAGGGCATGCAGTTCGACCGTGGCTACATCTCGCCCTACTTCGTCACCAACGCCGACAAGATGCGCGTTGAGATGGACGACGCCTACATCCTCATCAACGAGAAGAAGCTCTCCTCGCTGAACGAGCTGCTCCCGCTGCTCGAGGCCGTGGTGCAGACCGGCAAGCCGCTGGTCATCGTCGCCGAGGACGTCGAAGGTGAAGCTCTCGCCACCCTCGTCGTGAACCGCCTCCGTGGCGGCCTGAAGGTCGCGGCCGTCAAGGCTCCGGGCTTCGGCGATCGCCGCAAGGCCATGCTGCAGGACATCGCGATCCTGACCGGCGGCCAGGCGATCTCGGAAGATCTCGGCATCAAGCTCGAGAACGTCACGCTCAACATGCTCGGTCGCGCCAAGAAGGTGATGATCGACAAGGAGAACACCACGATCGTCAACGGCGCCGGCAAGAAGGCCGACATCGAGGCGCGCGTGGCCCAGATCAAGGCGCAGATCGAGGAGACCACCTCGGACTACGACCGTGAGAAGCTCCAGGAGCGTCTCGCCAAGCTCGCGGGCGGCGTCGCGGTGATCCGCGTCGGCGGCGCGACCGAGGTCGAGGTGAAGGAGCGCAAGGATCGCGTTGATGACGCGATGCATGCGACCCGCGCGGCTGTCGAGGAAGGCATCGTCCCGGGCGGCGGCGTCGCCCTGCTCCGTGCTTCCGAGCAGCTCAAGGGCCTGCGCACCAAGAACGACGACCAGAAGACCGGCGTCGAGATCGTGCGCAAGGCGCTGTCCGCGCCGGCCCGCCAGATCGCGATCAACGCCGGCGAAGACGGCTCGGTGATCGTCGGCAAGATCCTGGAGAACAAGACCTACAATTACGGCTTCGACTCCCAGACCGGCGAATACGTCAACCTGGTCAGCAAGGGCATCATCGACCCGACCAAGGTCGTGCGCACCGCGATCCAGAACGCAGCCTCGGTTGCGGCTCTCCTGATCACCACCGAAGCCATGGTCGCCGAGCTGCCCAAGAAGGGCGGCGCCGGTCCGGCGATGCCCCCGGGTGGCGGCATGGGCGGCATGGACTTCTAATCCAGCCGTTCTGGCGAACGACAAGAATGCGAAACCCCGGCAGCGATGCCGGGGTTTTTGTTGCTTGATGATACACGCAGAGGTCGTATCATGCTTCGTCATTCCGGGGCGGCGCGAAGCGCCGAGCCCGGAATCCATTTCACAGCTCGCCCATGGCCTATTACGTCTACCTCCTCGCCAGCAAGAAATACGGCACGCTCTATCTCGGCGTGACGAACGACATCGTCCGCCGGATTCATGAGCATAAGAGCAAAGTTGTCGCTGGTTTCAGCAAACGATACGCAGTCGACAGGCTGGTATGGTTCGAGATCTACGACGATCCCGTCACCGCCATAGAGCGTGAGAAGGAATTGAAGAAGTGGCGGAGGGAATGGAAGATCCGGCTCATTGAAGAACGGAATCCCCAGTGGATCGACTTGTATCCGCAAATTGCGAGCTGAGCTTGTGGGGCAATGGATTCCGGGCTCGGCGCTTCGCGCCGCCCCGGAATGACGGGATGAGACATCGCCCCCTCATTGCACCTTCCCCAGCCGCTCGAACCGCGGCTCGCCGTCGGCGTTGAGCGACCAGAAGATCCGTGTCACCCGGCCGACGAGATTGTCCATCGGCACAAAGCCCATCGCCTTCATCGCGCGGCTGTCGCTCGAGTTGTCGCGGTTGTCGCCGAGCACGAAGAGATGGCCTGGCGGCACCGTGTAGACGTTGGTGTTGTCGTAGAAACCGTTGTCGATGCAGTCGTAGGTCACGTAGCTCGTGCCGTTCGGCAGCGTCTCGCGCCAGCGCTTGACCTTCGCGCCGGCATCGCCCCCGCAGACGGAGCCGCCGGGCGTGTCCTTGAGCGGGACACGGGTCACCGCGCGGTCGTTGAGGATGAGCTGCCCCAGCTGCATCTGGATGCGGTCGCCGGGAAGCCCGACCACGCGCTTGATGTAATCGACCGAGGTATCCTTCGGCGAGCGAAACACGACGAGGTCGCCGTACCCGGGCTCGGCGACAAACACGCGGACCGAGAGCCACGACGGCGAATAGGGAAACGAATAGCGGCTGTAGCCATAGGCATATTTTGCGGCGAACACGTAATCGCCGACGACCAGCGTCGGAGCCATCGAGCTGGAAGGTATGTTGAACGGTTGGAACAGAAAGAAGCGGATCAAGAACGGCGGCGACCACAGCAGCGGGATCAGCAGGATCAGGATGACGATCGCCTTCCATTCCCTGGACTGCGCCGACGGCCGGATGGTTTCCTGAAGCGTGGTCATGCACCTGCCCGATCGAGATTGTGGTGACCGCGAGATTACGCAACCTAGGGACGCGCGCAATCCCTGCAATCCCCAGCTTGGTCGCACGGCGCCTTACCTGCGTTCAACGCGGGTGCGCGAGGTCCCTGAAACAGAGTCGCAGCCACTCGATGGTCAAACGCGTCGCCGGATCGCGCCTCAGATGGTTCTGCACCAGCAGCCAGACGTCGCGACGCTTGCCGAGGAGCGTTGCGCGCAGGCTGCGATCGGCCAGCAGCGTCGCGCAATTGTGCTCCGGCAAGACACCGACGGCGCGATGCGACCTGATCAACGTCTGGATGACGCGGACATTGTCGGTGATGCAGCGCGCAGCACCGAGGCGCCTTGCACGCAAGTACTGCGACTCCGGAATTGCATCGAGCTCGTCCGGATAGGCACAGACCACCGGCGCGGCATCGACTGCCTCCGCCGGCTCGAAGAAATACAGCTTCACCTCGGCAAGCTTGGAGATGGTGAAGTCGCCCTTCTCCGGCTTGCGCAGCCGGATGGCGAGATCGGCCTGCCAGCGCGAGAACTTGACGTTCTCGCTCGAGGTGAGGAATTGCAGGGTCAGGCCCGGGTTCTCGCGCAAGAATGGCTCGGCGCGCGGCGCGAGCAGCTCCTCCGCGACCGAATTGGTGGAGGCGATGCGCAGCCGCCCGACCGGGCCCGGCTCGCTTTCCCTGATCCGCCCGATCTCGGCGACGTGTCCGGCAATCGCACCGATATGCGCGAGCACCTTCTCGCAATGCCCTGTCGGCCGGCGCACGCCGTCCACGGCCTCGAACAGCGGCACGCCAAGGTCGCGCTGGATGCGGGCAAGACGCCGCCCGACCGTGGTCTCGTCGATGCGCAGCCGCGCGCTGGCACCGGCATAGGTGCCCTCGTCCCGCACGGCCGCGATGATGCGCAGGTCGTCCCAGTTCATCCGCATCGGTTAGCATACCGGCTGCCCTGCCTGCAAATATGCAGCCACCTGCTGCAATAGTCCTGCACGAATGCTGGCCGCGGCCGCGCTAGCCTGCGGCGGTCCGACTTCATGGAAAGGCTCTCATGACCTCCCCAAAGACCCTGCTTGAACTCGCCGGCGCCGACCTGAACCCGCCGCAGCTCAGCGAAGCCTGTCTCGTCCTGATCGACATCCAGAACGAATACCGTGCCGGCCCGCTCGCGCTGCCCGGCGCCGAGGCCGCGATCGCGAGCGCGGCTCGCCTGCTCGCACGCGCTCGGCAGAGCGGCGCCGCGATCTTCCACATCGCGCACAACGGCCGCGCCGGAAGCCTGTTCGACCGCGAGGCCGAGCGCGGGGCGATCGTGGAGAGCCTGTCTCCGCTTGCGAGGGAGCCGGTGATCGAGAAAGCCTTGCCGAACGCCTTTGCCGGCACCGATCTGCAAGCCCGCCTTGCCGCGACCGGACGCAACAACATCGTGCTGGCCGGCTTCATGACCCATATGTGCGTGAGCTCGACCGCGCGCGCAGCGCTGGATCTCGGTTTGCGCACCACGATCGCGGCGGACGCCTGCGCCACCCGCGACCTGCCCGACGGCCGCGGCGGGACGATCGCCGCCGCCACCATTCACGAGGTCGCGCTGGCCGAGCTGTCGGATCGCTTCGCGCTCATCGCGCGCGGCGACGCGCTGACGTGACGGAGCACGCGATGCTGCAGCTCTATTTCTTTCCCATGGCCTGCTCGCTTGCGAGCCGCATCGCGCTGATGGAGGCCGGCATCGAGGCGCGCTATCACCTCGCCCATATCTGGACCAAGAAGGTCGTGGACGACGGCAGCGACTTCCGCGGCGTTTCGCCGAAAGGCGCCGTGCCGGTCCTGATCCTGGAGAACGGCGAACGGCTGACCGAGAGCGCAGCGGTGCTGCAATATATCGCCGATTTGAAGCCTGAGCTCGGCCTCGCAGCGCGGCCCGGCGATCCCAATCGCTATCGCCTGCAGGAGTGGCTAAGCTTCATCGGCGCCGAGATCCACAAGGCGTTCCTGTTTCCGACCTTCTGGTACAAGGACGACGCGTCGCTCGCCAAGCCGCGTGCAAGGATCGGCCAGACGCTGTCGGTGCCGGCCACGCATCTCGAAACCCACGAATTCCTCGTCGGCGACCGCTTCACCGTTGCGGATGCGCATCTCACCTGGGCCTTGCTGCTGCTCCGTCCCGCAGGCGTGGACATCGCGCAATGGCCGTCGTTGTCAGCCTATCTCGGCCGCATGCAGGCGCGGCGCGCCGTGAGGGAAGCGATTGCGACCGAGATGGCGCTGCGAAAGACGGTTGCGTCTTAAGCGCGGATCACTCCACCCGCGACAGCACCGCGAGCTTGCGGATGCCCTTGTTGCGATAGGCGTCGAGGAAGGCGTAGTAGTCCTTGAACGACACGCAGCCGTTGGAATCGCCGTTCGGCCCGAGCATGAAGGTGTGGGCGAGCAGGCCGTCGCGGCCATAGATCGCGTTCTCGCCGCCGATCGGGGTCAGGCGCAGCGCGGGCACGCCGTGGAACAGCGCCTCGCGCGGCTTCAGCGTGTAGATGTGCGGCGGCGTCACGCCGCGCATGCGGACGCGCGAGGAACGCGGATCGTCGAGGTTGGAGCCGAGGCCGGAATGCGCCTCGAGCTTGGTGCCGTCGGGCAGGTAGACCGTCTTGGCGGTGATGTCGTAGACCGCCGTGTCGCGCTCGTAGGGCGGCGCACCGCCGAGCATGGGATTCTGCTCCTTCGGCGCGATGCTCGCGGTCACGCTGGCATCGGCCGACGCATAGGCGAGCAGCCCGCCGGAGGGCTCGCGCTTGCCCCAGAGTTTTTCGACCATCGACTGGCGCGGGCCGGTGATCGACATCACCGCCGCCTTGGCGCGATCGGCGAACGATTTCGGCTTCGCCTCGGGCAGGTGCGCGGTCTCGGCCGGCTCGGCAGAGGCAAGCTGCACTGGCGCCTCAGCGCCGCGCTTGGCCTTCGCGGCGTCAGCGATCTTGGCCGGGCCCTGCGACTTCGGCGCTTCCGCAACCTTCACGGGCGCGGCGGGCTTCGCCGCGTCCTTGGCATCCGCCATCTTCGTCGCAGGAGCCTGCAGCGCGGCGCTCGCCGCGTTCGACTCCACGCCCCGGGTCGCAGCGGCCGCAAAGCGCTCGTTGAACATCTCCTGCGTGATCGGCGCGGCGACCTGCACCCGGTCGGGCAGCAGCGAGAAAGCTTCCCTCACCGCCTCGCCCGCCTCGCGCAGCGCCACCTTCGGCGCGCGCTTGATCACCGGCTCGTCGTAGCCGGTGCTGCCGACCGTCGGATAGACGCTCGCGGCAAAGATGTTGCTGTAGACGGTCCAGCCGGCTCCCAGCACGAGGCAGCCGATCGCAGCGGCGCCAAGCACCTTTTGGGTGGTCATGTTCCGGGAAGACTTCCGAAAAGAATCTTTGGACTTCCGTGCCGCGTAACTCTGCGCAGCGATACTCGTACTCATTCGCCTTGCGTCCAGGACGGTGTCACTCAGTCCCCCTTCGAAGTGCCGCTGCTGGTCACGTTCCGACTGCAGCATCTCGCAGGAGGTCGGAGCGTCATTAAGGCCACTTTTAGTTAAATGCGGATTAAGTTCGGGCAGATATGGGGCAACTCGTTAATGCTGTCCCATTTAGGGAAAAAAGCCCGAAGAACTACGGACTTAGGCGGGGCTGTTAACCATAATTCTCACGCCTCTCGGCGCGATCATCTGGGCTCTGCAGCACGCTGTATGACGCATCCAACTACGCCATTTTCGTGATCTCAAAATGCCGTCCGAGCATAGCGACGAAGCGTTGCGCGAGGCTGGTGAGTCCTTCCATTCGACGCGCGCGAGATGATGCGGGCACGCAGCGCCGCTGTTGCGGTCTTCCGCGACACGGCGGCGTGACCGAAAGTTGATCGCGCTCAATCTGGAAATGTGCCCAGCGACAAAATAGCTGCGAGCACGGCACTTTTCAGCAGCCTCAGCGCGTGATACGGTACCGTATCAACATCGCCTTGAAATGTGCCGACCACGCGAATGGAGGCTGACATGAAAAGGGGCATACGCGCCGGATGCCTGGCTCTGGCGTGGTCGTTTCTGTTGATGGGACAGGCCGCTGCGCAGCCCGCCAACGCAGGTTGCACGTCGTCGCCATCCGCCGCCGGCACCCAGGCCGCTCATGCGCAGACCTGGCGCTGCGACAACGGCATCACGATCATTGCTGAAAACGGCGCCAGATTTGAACTTAAGGACGCCAACCGCGACGGACATATTGATTCCGTGGAATTGAGCAGCAAGGCCCTGCTCATCGAGGTTCCCAAGAAGCCCGGCGGCAATCCCTTCAAGGTGCTGACACCGCAGGCGATCGCGGCGGTGCGCGGCACCAGATGGGCCGTCGATGCCGCCGACGGCAAGACGTCCGTCTTCGTCGCCGACGGACGTGTCGGCGTCGGCCGCAGGACTCGCGGACGCGCCGTCGTGCTCGGACCGGGTGACGGCGTCGACGTCGAAGCGGCCGGCACGCTGGAGGTCAAGCGCTGGGGCCAGCCGCGCATCGACGCCTTGATGGCAAGGCTCGGACAATAGAGGCTCGGACAATAAGGCTCGGACAATAAGTTTTGGACAAGAGAGCGGATTGCAAACGGCCGTATGAGTAGCCGACGCGTTCAGATCCTGGTTGCGCTCGTCCTCACCGCGTTGTGGGGCGCCAGCATCTATGCGGCTCATGCCAACGGCCATCTGCGGTTTCTGGATCGTCTCGAGGCAACGCTGACGGATTTGCGCACGCTGGCGCGCGGCGTGCAGCGTCCACCCGATCTCGTCACCATCGTTGCGATCGACGACGCCGTCGTGAAGCGCGGCGGCCGCTACCCGCTGCCGCGTGCCGATCTCGCGCGCGTGGTCGACACCGTCGCGCAATTCAAGCCGAAGGTCATTGCCGTCGACCTCCTGCTGGTCGATCGCAGCGGTGGACTCGGCGATGCCACGCTCGCGCATTCGCTCGCCAGCAGTCCCGCGATCCTCGCCGCTGCGGCGATCTTTCCGGCCGCCATCGACACCGTGGCGGCGACCGGCGACGGGCCGCTCGCCACCCTGCCCCAGGCCGAACGCTTCCTGCTGCCGCTACCGGCCTTCGCCGATCGCGCCGAGGTCGGCGTCGTGAACGTCGCGACGGGACAGTCGGGCTCCCCGCTCTCGGTCCCGATGCTGTTCAAGACGAACGACAAGGTTGAATTGTCGTTTCCCCTGCGGGTCGCGAGCCGGGCGCTCGACAAGCCGCTGACGATCGCACCGGACCATCTCATGCTCGGCGATCGCGCGGTACCGACCGACACCGACTTCGCGCTGCCGATCACCTATTACGGTCCGCGCCGTACGATCCGCACGGTCAGCGCGCAGACCGTGTTCGACGGAACGCTCGACCGCGCAGCGATCGAGAACCGGATCGTCGTGATCGGCGCCTCCGTCGCCGGCGGCGGCGATTTCTTCCCGACGCCGTTCGATACCCTGATGCCCGGTGTCGAAGTGGTCTCGACCGCCATCACCCATCTCGTTGCCGGCGACGGCATCGTGCGCGATCGCAGGGTTCATATCGCCGACGCGCTCACCGCGATCCTGCTGCCGATGCTGCTGGTGGGCCTGCTCGCCTGGCGGCGAAGCGCGCTCGGGCTCGTCGCAGCCGCCGCGGTGATGATGGCCTGGGCGGCGCTGAACCTGTTCGCGTTCACGCACGGCATCTGGCTCAACGCCGCAACCACGCTTGCCGCAGCGGTGCCGCCCGTCGCGGTCTTCGCCGGCGTGCAATTGTGGGCGGGAGGCCGCCGGACGCAATATCTCGCCGCCAAGAGCCGATCACTGGCGCAATTCCAGGCGCCGGCAGTGCAGGAGTGGCTGGCGCGCGATCCCGATTTCCTGGCAAAACCGGTCCGGCAGAACGCCGCGGTCGTCTTCATTGATCTTTCCGGCTTCACCTCGCTCAGCGAATGGATCGATCCGGATACGCTTCGCGACTTGCTCAAAGCCTTTCACGCGCTGATCGACAAATCCGCGGTCTCCTCCGGCGGAATGATCACCGGCTTTCTCGGCGACGGCGCCATGATCCTGTTCGGCCTGCCGCGCGCGATGCCGGATGATGCCGCGCGCGCGATGAAATGCGCAGTCGAGCTGCATCGCGCCGTTCAGGGCTGGATTGCATCGCTGCAGCCTTCGATCCGGGATCAGCTCGACTTCAAGATCGGCGCGCATTTCGGCCCCATCGTCGCCTCGCGCCTCGGCGGAAGCCACCAGCACATCACCGCGACCGGCGACACCGTCAACATCGCGAGCCGGCTGATGGAGGTCGCCGCCCAGCACGATGCAAGGCTCGCGCTCAGCGATACGCTGCTGGATGCGGCCGACTTCCTCGGCGATCCCGACAGCACGCTGAGAGGCCCGCTGCGCACTCAGGTTCGCGGCCGCTCCGGCACGGTCACGGTCTGGTTCTGGCGCGATGAGAGACAACCGGGACAGGCGGCGGCGAAGGCCGACGCGGCGGGATGAGGCCGCGGATCGCTACTGCGCTTCCGGCGGCGGCGAGCGGTCCAGCACATCGCCCTTGGCGCCTTCCAGCAAATCGATGCCGTAGGTCTCAATGACAAGCGGCCCCCGCTTGCGCTGCAATTCCGCAACGCGCGTCACCTGCGCAAAGAGGTCGTTGAGGAAGGGATGGCCGGAGGGGCGGAGCTCGTCGACATAGATCAGCTTGCCCGCGAGCAGCCTTGGATCAGGCTCGGGCATATTGATCCAGCGGATGCGCTGGTTCTGCTGCACCACGCAGGTGCCGGGCGGCAAATAGAAGGCGAGCCAGCCGGTCGTGCCGTAGTCCGGCGCGAGAACGCAGCTCGCACCACTGCGGACACGCTCGGCTTCGATCTCCGCCGCAAGCTCGGGCCAGCCGACGCCGACGCTGCGCACCGTCGCATCGCGACGGTAGCCGGACAGCACACCGGTATTGGCCTGCACGATGAGCGCGGCGAACATCACGACGCCGACGGGCGCGGCCCAACGCAGGCAGAAATCCACCAACCGCCGCTCGCGCGGTTTCCACTGCGAGAGATTGGCCGCGGCCGCAGCCGCGACCACGAAGGGCGGATAGACCGGCGCGAACCAGTTGGCCTCGACGCGGGCATGCAGCGAATGCCAGACGAAATAGGCGACGATGGTCCAGAACATCGTCTCGATCAGCACGCGCGAGGCGAGCGCGCCGGCCCTGCGCCAGGTCAGCGCGTGCAGCCCCATCGCGCCGAGGATGAAGACGAGCGGCGTCGCGAAGGCGATCTGGGTCGGGATCAGCTCGGCGATGAAGACGGGGCGGAAGTCCTCGATCCTGGCGCGGCCGAGCTGCTTTGCGAACGAAACCCATTGATGGTCGGCATTCCAGAGGATCACCGGCAGGAACAGCGCGAACGCGACGAGACCGCCGAGATAGGGCCAGGGCGAGAGAAACCAGCGCCTGAGCTTCGGCACGACGGCAAGCCAGATCAGGATCGCCGGACCGAAGAACATCGCGGTGTATTTCGACAGCAGCGCCGCGCCGACGGCGGCGCCGACCGCGAGCCACCAGGCGCCGCGCCCGGTCTCCAGCACCTTTGCGAGGAAGAACAGGACGAAGCTCGAGGCAACCAGCAGCGGCGCATCCGGCGTGACGATCATCGTGCCGACCGCGGCCATCAGGGTCACATTGAGCAGGATGACGCTGGTCGCGGCAACACGCGCCCCGCCGAACAGGATCGCGGCCGAGCGGTAGATTGCATAGCTCATCGGCAGTGCGAGCAGGATCGAGACCAAGCGCACGCCGAGCTCGGTATCGCCGGCGATCATGGTGCCGGCGCGGATCACGAACGCGACCATCGGCGGGTGGTCGTAGTAGCCTCCCGCAAGGTTCTTCGACCACATCCAGTAATAGGCTTCGTCGAAGGTGATCGGTGTGAAGGCGGCGGCCACCAGCCGCAGCGCGACCAGCGCGACGATCACCAACGCCGTGTTACGGACGATCCGCGCGTCAGCCCCGCCCATGCCAGATCCTTGGCGCGCTACTTCTTGCGCCAGACGAACAGTCCGGACATCGCATAGTTCCACACCACGCCCATCAGCGCGCCGGCGAGGCCCGCCAGCCACCAGATCGGCTCCTGGTCGTAGACCGAGAAGGCGACGCCGACATTGGCGAGCAGGCCGACGCTGCAGACGATGTAGAAGGCGATCAGGCCGCGCACGATCGCAAAGCCTTTGAGTCGCTGATCGCGATAGGTGAGGAAGTTGTTGAGGATGAAATTGCTGGTCATGGCGACCAGCGCGCCTGCCGCCTGCGCCTCCGCGAACGGAACATTGAACAGCTCGAGCGCGAGGAACAGCGTGCTGAGGTGCACGACGAGGCCGATGCCGCCCACCATCGCGAACAGGATGAAGCGCAGCGAGACGATGTCGTTGGTCAGCTTTGCCAGCACGAGGCCGATAAAGTCCAGCGCGACCATGGAATCAAGCTTGCTCTCGCCGTGCTGCCGCGCGCCGAACGTGTAGGGAACTTCGACCGCGCGCAACGTACCGTGCGCGCTCGCGACGACGTCGAGCAGGATCTTGAAGCCGTGCACGGAAAGCTTTGGCGCCAGTTCCTCGAAACGGTCACGGCGAATCATGAAAAAGCCGCTCATGGGATCGGCGATCTCGACCCGCAGCACCTGCTTTGCCACCTCGGTGGCGAGCGCGCTGGCGCCGGCGCGCTGGTTGTTGAAACCCTCGCTCTTGTAGCCCTCGATGTAGCGGCTGCCGACGACGAGCTCGGCTTGCCCGCTCATCAACAGCGACAGCATCCGCGGCAGTTGCGTCTCATCATGCTGGAGATCGGCGTCGATCACGGCCGCGTAAGGCGCGCTGGAGGCCAGGATGCCCTCTATGCAGGCGCCGGACAGGCCACGGCGGCCGATGCGGCGGATGCAGCGCACCCGGCTGTCGCGCCGGGCCAGCGCGCGCACGACGTCCCAGGTGCCATCCGGAGAATTGTCATCGACGAACACGACTTCCCAGGCGATGCCGGCAAGCGTCGCCTCCAGCCGCCGGTACAGCACCGTGACGTTAGCGCGTTCGTTGAAAGTCGGGACGACGACCGAAAGCTCTGGCGACCGCGAACCCATCTGTTGGCCCTGCGGCGGGCTTTCGGGGCCCGGTCTGATCGCTTCATTCATGACGGAGCGTATATCCGCCACGTCCTGCGCTGCCAAGCCGGGGTTCTCGGGGGAACGGCCGAAAAGGGGCCCTAAAATGCCAACGACCCCGGAACGGCGGACCGCGCGTACATCCGGCGCAGGCCCAAGCTATTCCAAGGTCGTCCCAGCTCCGGAGCTCTTCGCTCAACGTCGCCGTTATGCGGTAAATGGGCACGGCAAAGCGGCTTCGCAAGGGGTTAGAATCCCCTTTTCATGCCACTATTGGTTGGGCACTTCCCGGATCACGGGGCCGCGCGGCGCAGGCGCGGCCGGTACCGCGGGCGCCGCCGCAGGAGCGGGCTCGGCCTTCGCGGGCTTGGGCGGCTTGCCGAACTGGCCGATCGGCCCGAAGACGACGGCGCCCGCCAGCACGATCGCCGCGACGATCGCGCCACAAATGCCACCCACCGACTCAGACGACATGCGACCCTATCCCCGCTCCAGAATGTTCCCAGTGATATCATGGATGAATGCGATGCCGGAAGGGCTCCGGACCGCAATGGTTCATGCAGCTACTTCTGCGGCGGCCGGCGCTTGACGAAGGCGGTAACGATGTCCTTCTGCGCGGATTCGACCGCCTTATTCGCAGTGGCGAGATGGGCCCCGGAATCGATGTTCGGATATTGCGTGGTCAAAAAATCGAGCAACGCCACACGATAATACTGCCGCTCCGAGGGACAGGCGCCCGCGACCGAGCGGCTGAAATCCTGCTCCGACAGTCCCTGATTGCTGTCGCGCGAATATTCCCGTGCCAGGCAATGCCAGTAGTCGTCACGGCCCTGAATGGCGAGCTTCTGCGCGCCGCGCGCATCATCGTCATCCGCCAGAACAGTAGATATGGCAGCAGATGTCATCATCACGAGCGCCGCTCCCACCATCAGCATCCGCATCTTGTTCTCCTTTTTCGCAGATCCGGCGCAAAGCTTAGACGGGACGCGAGAACTGGCCAATCACAACTCGTTTGACTAGGATGATGGCCTCCCCTCCTCGTCGATGCGAGATTCCCCCGTGGCCAAAGCAAAAACCGCGTCAAAAAAATCCGGCAACATCTTCATCGGCATCGGCGGCTGGACCTTCGAGCCATGGCGCGGTGTGTTCTACCCGGAGAAGCTCGCGCAGGCGAAGGAGCTGTCCTACGCCGCCTCGAAGCTGACCTCGATCGAGATCAACGGCACCTATTACGGCTCGCAGAAGCCGGAGAGCTTTCGCAAATGGGCGAGCGAGGTACCGGAAGGCTTTGTGTTCTCGGTGAAGGGCCCGCGCTTCGCCACCAACCGCCGCGTGCTGGCGGAGGCCGGCGATTCCATCAAGCGGTTCTATGATTCCGGCGTGCTGGAACTCGGCGACCATCTCGGACCGGTGCTCTGGCAATTCGCACCGACGAAGAAGTTCGACGGCGCCGATTTCGGCAAGTTCCTCGAACTGTTGCCGCGCAAGCTCGACGGCCGCGCGCTGCGCCATGTGGTGGAGGTCCGCCACGACAGTTTCTGCACGCCGGATTTCGTCGCGCTGATCCGCGAATTCGAGACGCCGGTGGTGTTTGCCGAGCACGGCAAATATCCGGCGATCGCCGACGTCGCCGGTGATTTCGTCTATGCCCGGCTGCAGAAGGGCAATGACGAGATCAAGACCTGCTATCCACCCAAGGAGCTCGATGCCTGGAGCAAGCGGTTTCAAGCCTGGGCCGAAGGGACTGAACCCGACGATTTGCCGAAGGTTGACAAGGCAAAGCCCAAGAAGGAGCCCCGCGACGTGTTCGCCTACGTCATCCATGAAGGCAAGGTGCGCGCGCCGGCCGGCGCCATGGAACTGATCGCGCGGGTGGCGTGAGGTTGCCTGATGGCAAAGGCGAAGAAGCTCTTCACCATCGGTTATGAGCAGACGCCCCCGAAGGCCGTGCTCGACGAGCTGGAACAGGCGGGAGTCAAGCTCGTGGTCGACGTGCGCGCGGTGACGTCTTCGCGCCGGCCGGGCTTCTCCAAGAAGCAGCTCGCCGCGGGCTTGGATGAGCGCGGCATCGCCTATGTCCACCTCGCCGCGCTCGGCACACCCAAGGAAGGCCGCCTCGCCGCGCGCAGTGGGCAATACGACGTGCTGGAAAGGGTGTACTCAAAACACCTGAAGACGCCGCAGGCCAAGGAGGAGCTCGACGAGCTCTCCGCGCTCGTGAAGAAAGCAGGTCCCGTCTGCCTGCTCTGCTACGAACGCGACCACACCCACTGCCACCGCCAGATGATCGCGGAGATCATCGAGGAGCGCGATGGCGTGGCGGTGAAGAATCTGACGGGGCGGCAGGTGTAACCTGCGTCATTCCGGGGCGCGCGTAGCGCGAGCCCGGAATCCATTCATCCACCGGGTCTGCGGCCCGATGGATTCCGGGCTCGCGACTACGTCGCGCGCGCCGGAATGACGGCTCATCCCTCCCCCGCCAGCCGGAACGTCCCCTCCATCATCTGCACGCAACTGCCGCCGACATGGGCGGAGACGATCTTGCCATTCTGCTTGCGCACGCGCGTCAGCAGGATGCTCGGGCGGCCCATGTCAAAACCCTGGCCGATCGTATGCCTCAATTCGCCCTCGAGCAGGGAATCGAGATCGGCGAACAACGCGGCCGCCGCGACCGTCGCGCTGCCGGTGGCGGGATCCTCGATCAGGCCGCTCGCGCCCGGGAAGAACATTCGCGCCTGCAATTCGCACGGCGACTCGGGCGCGGGGACATCACGCGTGTAGAAATAGATCGCGAAAGCGCCGTCGCGCGGCAGCACCCGGCCGAATGCCCCGGCGTCGGGCTTGGCCCGGCGCACGGCGTGGCGCGACCGCACTTCGGCCACCACGAACGGCGTTCCGACACCGACGACCTGCGGCGCGTGACGATCGGTCCTGATATCATCGGCAGTGAGCGACAGGCAGGGTGCAACCTCGGCGGCGGACAGTTGCGCAAGGCGCGAGAGCGGCTGCGGCGCGGTGAGCTCAGCGTTGACCACCCGGCCCTGCTCTCTCCGGATGTCGACCGGCACAAGCCCTGCCTTCTCCTCGAACAGGAGACGCGGCTTCGGTTCCTTTGCGATCGTGGCCAGCACGAAGGCCGTG
Organism: Bradyrhizobium sp. Cp5.3; assembly: GCF_000426265.1. NCBI lineage: Bacteria > Pseudomonadati > Pseudomonadota > Alphaproteobacteria > Hyphomicrobiales > Nitrobacteraceae > Bradyrhizobium > Bradyrhizobium sp. Cp5.3. The sequence goes on from NZ_AUFA01000010.1 coordinate 100,518, forward strand.
CCGACATTCGGATGCCCTGCGAACGGAAGCTCCCTGACCGGCGTGAAGATGCGCACCTCGGCATCGTTGGCGCTGTCGCGCGGCGGCAGCACGAACGTCGTCTCGGAATAATTGAACTCGGTCGCGATCGCCTGCATCTGCGCGGTCGAAAGCCCGCCGGCATCGAGCACGACGGCAAGCTGGTTGCCGCCGAAGGCGCGGTCGGTGAACACGTCGACGGTGATGTAGCGCCGCTGCATCTTACGTTTCCTCTTCACGCACATGGCGGCCTTGCCGCATCGCGGGCATTGTATAAGCCGGCGACATCGTCCGTCATGCCCCAAAACTCGGAGCATTCGGAGCAATCACCATTTGAGCGCGTCAGAAGCGAAAGAGCGGCTGGGGCGATGCGAGCAGCTGCACGCGCTCGCTTCGGTCAGGGATCAGCTCGTCGAGAAAGCGCCGGTTCCTCTCGTAAGTCTGCGTCGCCTCGAACTGCGTGTGCGGCCAGTCGCTGCCCCACAGCAGCCGATCGACACCATAGGCCTCGCGCAGCAGCGGATAGGCTGCCTTGGCAAAGCTCTCGCCCGCCGCGCCGTTGCGATACGGCGCCGAGACCTTGACCCAGACGTTGCGCGCCGCGCCGAACTTCAGCACCGACTGAAAGCCGGGGTCGGCAATGCCGAGCTTCGGATCTGGCAGCGCGTAGTGATCGAGCACGACGCTGACGCCGTGATCGAGAAGCTGCGGCGCGAGCCGCGCGAGGTCGGACGCGTTGCGCTGGACCTCGACCTGCCAGCCCATGGCTTTCACCTCTGCCAGCAGCGCCTTCCAATCAGCGGCGCCAAGATCGGGCAAGGGCTGACCGACGAGATTGAGGCGGATGCCGACCACTCCGGCACGGTCGAGCGCGCGGAGCTCCTCGGCGGACGCTCTGGTATCGACGACGGCGATGCCGCGCAGGCGGCCGGTCGCCGCCTTCAGGCTCTCGACCAGGTAGGAATTGTCGGTGCCGAGAAAGCTCGGCTGCACCAGTACGCCATTGGTCATGCAGTTGCGGTCGAGTTGCTCCAGATAGAGCGCCAGCGGCGCATCGTAGTCGGGCGCATAGCGCCGGCCCGGCGCGAGCTTGAGACCGCGATGGAAGACATGCGCGTGAGTATCGATCGCAGGCAAGGCCGTCTCACTCCTGGCTTTGGTCGCGCTCGCCATGACGAGCGATGCGAGGCCCGCAGCAAACTGGCGGCGCGTGAGGCCGCTCGGACAAGATGTCGTGGTCATCGCGTCTCATCCTGCCTCAGGCGCGCGTCGCGGCGGCCTGCTCAAAGACCTTGCCGCGGGTCTCGGGCAGCAGCAGCACCGCGATCAGCACCAGCGAATAGGCGAACGCCGCGTCGATGCCGATTGCCGGCCCGAGCCCGATGTGATCGCTGAGGAAGCCGACCAGGAAGGGAAATGCCGCGGAGACGATGCGGCCGAAATTGTAGCAGAAGCCGACACCGGTGCCGCGCACGCCTGCGGGATAGAGCTCGCTGAACAGCGCCGCCATGCTCGCGGGGATTCCCGCGGAGAAGAAGCCGAGCGGAAATCCGAGCACCAGCATCTGGCCATTGGTCAGCGGCGCGAAGATATACACCAGCACGGTGGCGATGCAGGCGCTGGCGAAGAACGCGACATTGGCCCTGCGGCCGATGCGGTCGCTGACGATACCGCTCGCCAGGCAGCCACAGAAGAAGGCGATGATGATCACGGCGAGATAGCCGCTGGAGCCCAGCACCGAGAGGTGCCGCACTTCGCGCAGATAGGTTGGCAGGAAGGTGGTCAGCGCCGCGTAGCCGCCATGGGCGCCGATGCCGAAGAGACCGCCGATCAGGGTCGAGCGCAGCACATCGCGATGGAAGATGCCGGAGAGCGTCGCGAAGAACGGCGTCTTCTCGCTCGCGGCTGCGCGCGGCGGCTCCTTCAGTCCGCGGCGGATGAAGATGATCAGGAGCGCGGGAAACAGCCCCAGCGCGAACAGGAGCCGCCAGGCGATATCGGCGGGCGCATAGGTGAAGACCAGCGCCGATAGCAGCACGGCCGCGCCCCAGCCCACCGCCCAGGCGCTCTGCACCGAGCCAAGCGCCTTGCCGCGATGTTCGGGACGGATGATCTCGGCCATCAGCACCGCGCCGCAGGCCCATTCGGCGCCGAAGCCGAGGCCCTGGATCGCCTTGAGCACCAGAAGCTGGGTGTAAGTCATCGCGAATGCGCAGGCGAAGGTCGCCAGCGCAAAGGTCGCGACCGTGATCTGAAGCGCCTTGACGCGGCCGAAACGATCGCCGAGCGCGCCGCCAAGCCAGCCGCCGAACGCGCCGAAGAACAGCGTGATCGAGCCGAGCAGGCCGGCATCGGCCTTGCTGATGCCGAAAGCCGCGATCAGCGCGGGGATGGCAAGGCCGAACATCTGGACGTCGAGTGCGTCCAGCGCCCAGCCGCCAAAACTTGCCCAGAAGGTCCGCTTCTCAAGCGGCGAGCATTCGCTGTACCAGTTCGACATTGTTCCTGCCCCTGTATTCGTTATTGCTTGATGTCGTTGAAAGCCGCGCTCACCGGATCTCTGCGTGATAGCGGAAGCGGTCGGCCGGCCCGCGCGAACGGCGCCATTCGATCGGCCGCCGTTCCAGGTCGAGCGCGAGACGCTCGATCACGATCAGCGGTGCGTGAGGCTCAAGGCGCAACAGCCGCGCCTGCATCTCGTTGGCCGTCTCGACGGTCAGGACTTCCTCGGCCGAGACCACCACCTCGCCGCAGCGCTCCTCATAGAGCGGGTAAAGCAGGTCGCCGAACTCGGAGGTGTCGATCTTGAGGATTGGCGCGAAGCGCGATTGCGGCAGCCAGATCTCTTCGGCGAGCAGCGGCACGTCGTCGATGAGCCGCAGGCGCGACAGGCTGATCACGGGCTCCCCGACGGGAATGCGCAGCGCGGATGCGACCGCCGAGGTCGCCGGCACGCTCTTGCGGCGGAGAATTCGGCTCTTCGGCACGCGCCGCTCGCCACTCTCGGACTGGAAGCGGAAGAAGCGGAACAGCGAGGAGTTGAAGCGCGCGCGGCGCACGAAGGTGCCGCGGCCCTGCTGCCGCTCCAGCACGCCGTCGCTGACAAGCTGGTCGATCGCCTTGCGCACGGTGCCGATCGCGACGCCGTAATGCGCGCTAAGCTCGGCCTCCGACGGAATCGGCTCGCCCGGCCGCCATTCATTGCGGTTGATCCGCGCGGCGAGATCGTCGCGCAGGCGCTGGTAACGTGGCAAGCGGTCGTCGAGCGGCGCTGAATTCATATAGTCATATAGATGACTAGATGAAATCTGAGTCAAGCACTACTAAAATACCGTAGACGGAGGAGCTGGACCACCACGAGCCGCGAGGTCGGGTCGGAGGCTTCTCCAACCCGACTCCGTCTGCTCGTCAGTTCGTCGTCTTCGGCATGCAGGGCGGCTCCTTGTATGGCGCAGAGGCAAACGCGCCCACTGCCGGAGCCCTCACGCAATCCGCCGCGGCCTGGGGTGCGTTGCGCCGCGTGGCGACATCGCGGGCGGCTGCAGTCTGAATTTGATAGACGGCTGCGGCGATCAGGGCGGCCGAAACAAAGGTCAATCGGGTCATTGGTTTTCTCCGCGTGACAAACGGAAGCCGAGACGTTTCGACTTCCTGAGTGCAGGAGCGGAAAGCACCGCGAGAAATTTCATCACGCGCCATCAACGAAACGCGAGCTGCGTCTGAAGCGGTCGAAAGCCCTAGCCGAGCTGAAACACCGCCACCGGTTGGTCATAGCCGCGCACATTGACCTCGCCGAGCGCAACCGCATCCTCGCCGTCGTCGCCAAGCGCCTCGCGCACGGACGCGGAGATCAGGAGCTGGGAGCCGAACTCCTTGTTCAAGGCCTCGAGCCGCGAGGCGAAATTCACGGTGTCGCCGATCACCGTGTACTCCTTGCGCCGGGGCGAGCCGATATTGCCGGCGACGACCTCGCCGAAATGGATGCCGATGCCGATCCGGAGCGGCCAGCTCGTTTCCGCGTTGATGTGGCCCATCGCGGTCAGCATCTCGCGGCCTGCGGCGACCGCGCGATGCGCGGCGTCGGAGGCTTCCAGAGGCGCGCCGAACAGCGCCAGAAAACCGTCGCCCAGAAACTTGTTCACGATGCCGCCATTGCGGTCAAGGATGTCGACCAGCACGGCGAAGGCGCCGTCGAGGCGGTCGACGACCTCCTGCGGAGTCCGCGTCTGCGCGCCAGCGGTGAAGCCGCGGAAGTCGACGAACATCACCGCGACGCGGCGGACGTCGCCGGCCGCGCTCGTCCCCACCGTCATCAGCCGTTCCACCACCTGCGGCGAGACGTGCTGGCCGAACAGGTTGGTCACGCGGTCGCGCGCGGTGGCCGCCGCGATGCTCGCGGCAAATTGCCGCCTCAGCTGCGCGCCGACGGAGCCTGCGAGCACGCCGCAGACCAGGATGATGACGCTGCGCACCGCGTGAAAATAGGTCTGCGGCTCGCCGATGCCGCTCGAAGGATCGTAGATCAGCGCAACGGCGAACAGCTGCGCCGCGGCGACGAAGCCGGTGAAGGTCGACAGCCAGAAATCGAGCCGCAAGGTCGAGAGGATGACGAAGATGAAGTAGATCAGCGGCACGGCGAAGCCGAGCGCCTGGCTCGCACCCATGGTCCGTATCTGCAGGATGAGGATGACCGTGGGCAGCGACGTCTCGATCAGCGCACTGATGTAGCGCCGGACCACCGGCAGATCGCGATTAAGCCTGAGGTTCCGCCTGATCTGGGAATAGATCCAGATCTCGAGCAGGATGAAGCCGGTCACAAGGCCGTACTCCACGACCAGCCCGCCCGTGCCGCGCCAGACCCGGTTCACGACGGCAGGGTCGATCAGGTAGATTGCGGTGAGGAAGACCATCATGACGCATCCGGTCATGATCAGCGCCCTCACCCGCAACAGCTCGGTGCGCAGCACTTCCCGCGTCAACTCGCGCTCGACATCCTCAGACAAAACGGCGTGCTGCCGCTTTTTTCTGCTGGCAAAGCTGACCATCACTCCCCTCGATTCCGGGGTATTGTGCCTCAATCCAGCGTGCGGCGGAAGCGCGTCACGGCGATGGTCATGGCGACCAGCATCAGGACGGCCAGCGCCAGCGCGTCATAGCGCAGGTTCTGCATGGTCGCGCCCTTCAGCATGATGGCGCGGACGATGCGCAGGTAGTGCGTGAGCGGCAGGCCCTCGCCGAGATATTGCGCCCAGGCCGGCATGCCCGCGAACGGGAACATGAAGCCGGACAAAAGGATGCTCGGCAGGAAGAACATCATCGACATCTGCATGGCCTGGAGCTGGTTCTGCACGACCGTCGAGATCGTGTAGCCGATCGACAGGTTGGTGGTGATGAACAATGTCGACAAGAGCGCCAGCAGGACCAGATTGCCGAGCACGGGCACGCCGAACAGGCCGACGCCGATGCCGATGATGAGGAAGGCCTGGACGAAACCGACCAGCACATAAGGAATGATCTTGCCGAACATCACCTCGACCGGCCTGATCGGCATCGAGAGCAGGCTCTCCATCGTGCCCCGCTCGACCTCGCGGGTGACCGAGAGCGCGGTGAAGATCAGCATCGTCATGGTCAGGATGGTGCCGACGAGACCCGGCACGATGTTGAGGCTCGAGGACGCCGCCGGATTGTAGCGGGCGTGCGCCCGGATCTCGAATGGCATCTCCGGGGGATCGCCGATATAGAGATCGTGCTTGAGCGCGGTCTGCACCACCATGCCGAGCGAGCCGAGCGCGGCGCTGGCCGCGACCGGATCGGTCGCGTCGGCTGCGACCAGCAGCGCCGGCTTGTCGCCGCGCCGCACCGCGCGCTCGAAGCCGCGCGGGATCTCGATGCCAAACAGCACCTTGCCGGATTTCAGGAGATTGTCGAAATCATCGACATCGTGCACTTCGTAGAGGAAGCGGAAATAGGCCGTGTTCTCCAGCGCCTTCAGCACCGAGCGGGCGAGATCGCTGTCCTCCTGGAGCAGCACTGCGCTCGGCAGATTGTGCGGCGTGGTGTTGATGGCGTAGCCGAACAGCAGGAGCTGCATCACCGGCAGCATCACGATCATCGCAAAGGACACGCGATCGCGTCTGAGCTGGATGAACTCCTTCACCAGCATCGCATAGGAACGCTTCCAGAAGCCGAAGCGCTCGCGGATCTCGTGCGTTGGGAAAGGCTGATCGATGGCGGTCATTGGAAGTTGTCCTTTGAGCGGCCCATCAGTTCGATGAACACGTCCTCCAGCGAAGGCGACGATTTCTGCCAATGCAGGCCGCTTCGGTCGCGCCATGGCGCGATGCTCGCCTCCAGCGCCGCGACATCGCGCCCCGAGACGTGCAGCGAGGTGCCGAACGGCGCCACCATGTCGACGCCGGGCTTGCCGGTGAGCTCGGCCGCAAGCCCGTTCAGATCTTCGCCTGTCACGGTGTAGGTGGTCAGCGCAGATTTCGCGATCACCTCGTCGACCGTGCCGTGCGCCAGCAGGTGGCCGTAGGCGATATAGGCGATCTCGTGACAGCGTTCGGCCTCGTCCATGTAGTGGGTGGAGACCAGCACGGTGAGACCGTCGGCGGCGAGCGCATGGATCTCGTTCCAGAAGTCGCGCCGCGCCTTGGGATCGACGCCCGCGGTCGGCTCGTCCAGCAGCAGGAGCTGCGGATTGGGCAAGGTGCAGGCGCCGAGCGCCAGCCGCTGCTTCCAGCCGCCGGACAATTCGCCCGCGAGCTGTTCCTCGCGGCCCGAAAGCCCGAGCCGCTTGATCATGTCGCGCGCGGCGACGCGGGCATCGCGCAGGCCGTAGAGCCGCGCCACGAACTCCAGGTTCTCGCGCACCGAGAGATCCTGATACAGGCTGAAGCGCTGGGTCATGTAGCCGACCTGGCGCTTGATGCGCTCGGCATCGCGGCGGATGTCGTAGCCGAGGCAGGTGCCCTCGCCGCTGTCCGGCGTGAGCAGGCCGCAGAGGATACGGATGGTCGTGGTCTTGCCCGAGCCGTTCGGCCCGAGGAAGCCGTAGATCGAGCCGCGCTTCACCTGCATCGACAGATCGTGCACGACCTCGCGGCCGCCGAACGACTTCGTCAGGCCCTTGACGTCGATCGCGATGCCGTTGCCGGGTGTTCCGTTCATCGCTTGTCCGCCACCGGAGTTTTTGGATCGAGATAGACGCTGATCGGCTGTCCGACGCGCAAGGCGTCCGGCCGCGAGGGCCGCGCCTGGATCAAATAGACGAGCTTGTTGCGCTCATCGAGGCTGTAGATCACCGGCGGAGTGTATTCGGCCGAGGTCGCGATGAAGTAGATCTTTGCGGTGAGATCGGCCGCGCAATTGTCGCAGGACACGCGGACCTGGTCGCCGATCGTGAGCTTCGGCAGCTCACTCTCCGGCACGAAGAAGCGCAGCTTCATGTTGCCGGGCGGCATGATCGAGAGCACCGGCCGCTGCGCCGCGACCATCTCGCCTTCGCGGAAATAGATCTGCTGGATGGTGCCGGCGACCGGCGCGAAGCCCTTGCGCCGCGCCAGCCGAGTCTCCGACGTCACCACTCGCGCCTCCGCGACCCGCAGGTCAGAGACGGCGGAATCGAGCGTCGCCTGCGTGCCGGAGCCGGTCTTTCTCAGCGACTCCGCGCGATCATGGGTCTGCCGCGCATTCGCCAGCGTCGCCTTGGTCTGGTTGAGATCGGCGAGTTGCAGATCGTCGTCGACGGAATAGAGGTGATCGCCGACCTTGACCTCGTCGCCTTCGCGGACGTTGAGCTTCGTCACGCGACCGGCCTCGTCGGGGCTGACGAAAATCATGTCGGCCTCCACCCAGCCCTGGAAACCGGGATCGCGCTTCTCCATGCAGCCGGCGAGGCCGGTTGCGAGCGCGACGGTCAATACGACTCTCAAAATTGCTTGCGACGACCTCATGTCGTCCTCCGTTCGCCAAAAATCAAATCAAGATGGACGCGCAGCATCTCCTGCGCGTCGAGCGGCGCGTGCCGCGCAAACAGGCTCTGCCAGATCACCGCGATCATCGCCGGCGCGACCAGGATCTGGGGAAAGCGCGCGAGATTCTTCTGCTGGATCTCGCCGCGGGCGATGCCGAGCTCGATCAGCGCGCGCATGCCGGCGATCCCGCGCGAGACGACCTCGCGATAGTAGAAATCGGCCACGGCTGGAAAGCGCGGCCCCTCCGCCACGATCAGGCGCACGAGATCGCCGCGCCTCGTGTTGGCGACCTCCTTGAGGAAGTTGCTGGCAAAGGCCTCGACGAGATCGCGCACCGAACCGGTCGGCGGCGGCAGGGCGTTGAGCTTCTCCACCACCGGCACGATCACGATGCGGACCAGCTCCTCGAACATCGACTCCTTGTCCTTGAAGTGCAGGTAGATCGTGCCCTTGGCGACGCCCGCGCGCTTCGCGATGTCGTCGAGCCGGGTCGCGGCGAAGCCGCGCGCGATGAATTCCTCCAGCGCCGCCTCCACGATCGCCGCACGGCGCTCCGCTGCGCGCACGGCGCGGTTCGAGGCGGACGCGACGACGTCTCCGCCTGCTGTGGGCGCCTGGCCCTTTGCGGTCGTGCGGATGTCCGGCGGCGCGGAAATGTCGATCGGCTTCTTCGTCATTGCTATATTTTGACTGACCAGTCAGTCATTGTCAAGAAAGAGGCACAGCCACGATCGAACAGAACGGATTAGTATTGACTAATGCATTAGCAAATACTAATTTATTGGCCATGACTGAAGCCGCCCCAAACCCCATCACGACGGTCATGCGCGCGCTGGCGGACCCAACCCGCCGCGCCGTGTTCGAGCGTGTGTTCGAGAGCAAGGAGATCAGCGTCGCCGAGCTGACGCGCGGCAGCGGCGTGACCCAGGGCGCGATCTCGCAGCACCTGAAGTCGCTGAAGCAGGCCGGCCTCGTCGCCGAGCGCGCCGAGGGCCGCAACGTCTATTACCGCGCCTCCCCCGAAGGCCTCGAGCCGTTGGTCACCTGGATGGATCATTACGGTGTCTTCTGGCGTGAGCGCTTCCAGAACCTGCGTGACCTCTTGAAGGAGATCGATCCGTGAGTGCAGCCGAGTTGAAAGCCAATACACAGGACATCGTCATCGACGAGGTCTTCCCCCACGCCACCGAGACGGTCTGGAAGGCGCTGACCAGCGCACAGCTGATCGGGCGCTGGCTGATGCCGCCAACCGGCTTTGAAGCGACCGAAGGCACGACCTTCACATTCCAGACCACCCCCGGTGGCGCCTGGGACGGCGTCATTCACTGCCGGGTTCTGGAGGTCGTGCGGAACCGGCGCCTCGTCTACGCCTGGAAGGGCGGCGATGAGCGCAACACCGGCTACGGCGCGCCGCTCGACACCGTCGTGACCTGGTCCCTCACCCCGGTCGAGGCCGGCACGCGGATACGTCTGGTTCATGCAGGCTTCGTCATGCCGAGGAACGAGTCGGCCTACAACGTCATGAGCGGCGGTTGGAAGAAGGTCGTCCGACAGCTCGACGAAATCAGCGGCGAAGAGTGAGTGGGAGTGGGAGATATCGCGATGAACAAGCCCTATACCGGCGGCTGCGCCTGCGGCGCGATCCGCTATTCGATTGCCAGCGAACCCCTGTTCAGCAATCACTGCCAGTGCCGGGACTGCCAGCGTGAAAGCGGCAGCGGCCACGGCTCGTACGCGACCTTCGCGCGCGCCGGCGTCACGGTGACAGGCGAGGCCAAGCAATGGGACATGGTCGGCGACAGCGGCAACGTGAAGACGCGCGCCTTCTGCTCCGTGTGCGGCCTGCCGGTCTACATGACCTTCGCCGCGATGCCCGACATCTTCACCATCCGCGCCGCGAGCCTCGACGAGCCGGCGCGCTACAAGCCGCAAGCGGTCACATATGCCGCGCGCGGACATGACTGGGACCAGCTCGACCCAAACCTGCCGAAGTTCGAGACCATGCCGCCGGCGTGAGGAGCCAGCGCCAGGGCGTGTGCTGCTTTCGCGCAAACCGGAGATCGAGCCAGCATCGCCGAGTGACCCAGTCTGCCCCAACTGAGACACTGGCGGGAGGCTTCTGTCCCGCGGCTTGCGTTTAGGACCACGGCGGTTCTTCGCTGGCCCCGGCTGCCTCGTGGTGGATCGTGACACCCGCCGACCGCAACCCGGTCAGCAGTACAGTTCTTACAAAGGCGGGATCGAATCCAATATCTTTGGCGTTTGGTGGATGTGCCTCGCTGCCCTTCAATCGGAGCGCCAAGTGCAAGTGCTCGCAAAGGTGCTGAACGACGAGATTGACCTGATCGTCAGTCATGATCTGCCCTTCCTGCTACCATCTTGCTACCCAACCAGGTAGCACACATGAAAATAGTGAGGTGCACGATTGGACCGCGCACCGCTCGGTATCGTTCATGCCAGATCGTCCAGCAAAGCCCTCGCACTCCGCAGATCCGGGCTGTCGAAGCCCTCGCTGAACCAGCCGTATATCCGCGCGAGCAGATCGTACGCGGCGTCTCGCCGGCCCTGCTGCTGCCAGAGTTGCGCCAAGACCATGGCTGTCCGCAGTTCCAGAGATTTGGCCTCTTGGTGTTGGGCGATCTCTATGGAGCGGCGAAGGCACGCCTCCGCATCCCCCGTTGCAGCTCTCTCGAGCAGCAGTTCACCGTGCACCCTATGGATTTCGGCCCCGAGAATCTCTTCGTGGAACGTACGAGCATGCTCGGCCGCGACCTTGATCCAATCGAGGCCCGCCGCGGTGCGGCCTGTCTTCATACATACATCCGCCAGCCCGACGCTCATTTGTGTCGTAGCAAGCTTGGCGCCCAACGCCTGCCAGTCGGCCCAACCTTTTTCCATCTCGGCGATACCGTCATCGGTTCGACCGAGCGCCGCGCGAGCGCGGCCTCTCATTATCATGGCGTAGGCCGTCCACTGCGGGAAACCGTACGCGGCACAGATGACTGAGGAGGCCTCGGCGCGCTCCAATGCCTGAGAAAATTCGTTGCGATAGACGTGCAGCGCGGATGCGAGGCCGAGGGTCATGGCGTTGATGAAAGGGTTGGATAGCCGCTCGGCATCGGCCAACGCCTCGCAGATCAATCTGCTCGACTTGTCCGGATAGCCGAGGAACCATGTCAGCCACGCGCCATAGGCTCTGCACAGCACGCTCGGATCCTCGCCGTAGACGAGGATCTCCGCGCGCGCTGTGTCGGCATCCCAAAACTCGATGGCCTGACGAAAGCTTTCCCAGCCGGACTCGAACTCGCCGCTGAAAAACAGGGCGCAGCCCTGCGCCCGATGAGCGAGCGCCCGACGTGTATCATCACCTTGCGCATCTGCCAGGGCCACCAATTCGGCGCTCAGTGCTTGCGCTTTCAGGAGCGGTTTGCGCAGGAATGCGCTATTCCAGAGGCCGCGCAGCACGGTAAAGCGGTGCGGAGTCTCGGGCAGGCTGCCGCATAGCTCGCTCGCCCGGCCGTAGATGCTTTCGACGTCAGCGGCCATGTAGCCTCGCGCTGCGATCGTCGGTACGCCGAGGGCGATGAGCAGCTCAAGCTCCTGCCTGTCTCGCTCCAGTCCCGCCGATTTCGTCCCCAACAACTCCAGCGCCTTGGTGTAGTGCGTGATCGCCTCTTCGTTGGCGGAACGCGCCGCAGAGCGCCGTCCTGCTCGCAGGCTATAAGCGATGGCATCATCGATGAGCCCCGCCTGCGCATAGTGATACGCGAGAAGTTCGGGTTGGGTCTCGACGATTTGGGGCATCAGCTCCGCGATCGCTGCGGCGATGCGGCCGTGAAGCTGTCGGCGCGTTGAGCGCAGGAGGCTTCGATAGGCGGCGTCCTGCACGAGTGCGTGCTTAAAGGTGTAGGTTGTTTCGGGCAGCACTCCCCTGGGAAAGATCAGTTCCGCCTTGCCAAGCTCGTCGAGTGCGTTCTCGAGCGCCTCGTCGTGAATCGGCGCCACGGCATCCAGCAGCTTGTAGGTAAACTCCCTTCCAATGACAGCGCCGATCTGGGCGATCTCCCTCACGGGCGCGAGATGGTCGAGCCTCGCCAACAAACTGTCGTGCAGCGTTGCCGGAATCGCCAGAGGAGGCAGCGGGCCCTGCAGGACATAGCGGTCGGCGGCCTCCTCCAGGAGCCCCGATCCCAGGATTGCTTTGGTGAGCTCCTCCACGAACAGCGGCACCCCGTCCGTCTTCGCGATGATCTTGTCCCGGACATCGGCCGGCAACATCTTGCCGTCCGTCAATCTGTCGATCATTGCCACCACATGGCTCTGGGCCAGCCGATTTAAGGCGAGTCTGGTCACGTGAGCGTAGTGGTCCCAAGGCACTTCGAAGTCGGGGCGGAAGGTGACGATCAGCAGGACCGGCCAGCACTGCAGCCGGTCGACGTTTCGCGTAAACGATTCAAGAGTCGTCGGATCAATCCAGTGCGCATCTTCCAGGATGAACAAGACGGGGCGTTGCTTCGCCAGGCCGCCGAGTAGCTCGTTGAGCGCCAGTAAAGTGCGCTCCTTCTGCTCTCGGGGAGTGAGGTTGAGTGCTACGTACCGGCCCTCGATTGGCAGCGACAGGAGCGTCGCAAAGAGTGGCGCAACATCATCGATCGTCGAGAACGAACGTGCCAGTACCTGTTCCAGCTTGTCGAGTTTGGTCTCGGTGGAGTCATCAGGCGCAATCGCGGCCGCACGCTCGAGTTGGGAGATCACGGGATAAAAAGGGCTATTCGTGTGATGAGGCGAGCACTGATACAGAATGCGCGTATGGGCCTCGTCGGCGATCTTTTGCCGGAGCGCCGCGACGACCCGCGACTTGCCGATTCCGGCCTCGCCCGATAAGAGCACGACCTGACCTTCGCCAGTTTGTGCCTGGACCCAGCGTTCCATCAGAAAATCGACCTCGCGCTCGCGGCCAAAAAAGCCACTCGCACGCTGAGCCTGCCCGGCCTCGAAGCGACTTTCGGTCGCGTGTTCGCCAACGACCCGCCACGCCGGAATTGCATTGGTCATTCCCCTGAGAAAGCGCGACCCGAGATCCTCGAAATCAAATCGTCTGCCGAGCAGCTGCCTCGTTCCATCGGCAATGACAACAGTGTTCGGCTCGGCGATGGTCTGGAGCCGGGCCGCGAGGTTCGGCGTCTCACCGATGACGACCTGCTCCTGAGACGAACCTTCACCCAACGTCTCGCCGACCACCACGAGGCCCGAGGCGATGCCCACGCGGACCTCTAGTTGGACCTTAGTCGGCGGCATCAGCCGGCTGACCGCATCGACGACCGCGAGACCCGCTCTGACCGCGCGTTCGGCATCGTCTTCATGAGCCCTTGGATAGCCGAAATAAGCCAGCACGCCGTCGCCCATGAACCTCGCGATGAAGCCGTCGAATCGACGGATCGCCCCGACGCAAGCCTCCTGAAATCCCCGTATGACCTCGCTCAGGTCCTCCGGATCGAGCCGAGTCGAAAGCGCCGTCGAGCCGGCCATATCGCAAAACATGACCGTCAAGTGGCGGCGCTCGGCGGCCTGCGGAGACGGTTCGAAGCGGGGCCGCTTGTCCGTCGCTGCGACACTTGCTTGGAGCTGACTCGCGAGCTCCAAGCCACATTGGCCGCAGAATCTTGCACTCGGTTCGTTCAGCGTACCACAAGCGGCGCAGGTCGGCGCAACCGATGCTCCGCATCTGATGCAGAACCTGTTGCCATTCTTGATCTCGGCCGCGCAGCTCGAACACCTCATGAGCTTCCCCGCGATGTAAGGATCATCGCAACTTCCGTCGGGCGTTGAACGTCCGGAGGATTTGCGCAACGACCGCGCCGCCCGCGACGAGATCAATGGAGGCGGCCATCAATGAGTATCATAGCATTCTCGCTGGCTAAAGCAGCATGAACTGCTTCACGGAGAGCCCCGATTATACCAGCGCAGCGCCCTATAATTCCTACTCCGCACGCATACGAAAAATCCGATTTCCTATCATTAGGTTGTTGAACTCAAGCTCGCTCGAGGCCGGTGATCGTGGCCAAGCCGGCAATCAATAACGGCCGCCATCGCGCTTTTGTTGCGTGATCCATTCCGACAAGGTTCTTGGCGTTGATCCTGAAGTCCCGCGATTTTCTTGGCTTCGTGACGCCTTGGGATTGTTCCGGATCTCCTTCTCCGAAGATTTTCGTAGAAGCACTGCTGATTGCGTCTCCATGACTACTTCTGAAGCAGCGGCTGATCTCTCGGCTGCCTCCTTTTCGAGACGCAGTTTTTTCAATCGCGCCATCTTGTCGCGCTCTGCTTCGGCTTCAGCGCTGTCGGACAAAAGCGTCTTTTGGTGAACGATCTCAGCCGAGACGAGGATCCCGATGACGGTTTTTTCGCCGAGAGCCTTGCAGGCTTCGAACCGATGCAGTCCCTCGACCAGAACGAACCGGCCTTCGTCGGGCCGAACGAGAATGGGGGCTTGTTGTCCGATTTCCAAAATACTTTCCGCAATTTCTCGAACGAGCTCAGGCTTGAGAGCCTTCTTCCTTTTCACCGGAACGTAGATCTTGTCGATTGCGAAGCTTTCCGGTTTTGGCATGGCTTCTACTCCGTAGTGACTGAACTCGATCCGGAGCACCCGGCGACGGTGGCGAGACTTTAGGGATGAAGCGCTCTACGGCCAAGGCAATTTCCGCAGGCCGGTCGCGAAGGTCATGTCCTCCATCAGCTATCCCAGGGACGAAGGCTTGGGTAGCACTCGGTTCCGTTTTGTGGCGGACGATATTGGCGGGCGCCCCTTTGGCGCATCACGTGACGAGCAACGGAGCAGTCCGCGACCGTTATCCTCGGTCTCGTCGGCATCGGTCGATGAGATACGCAAGCCTCTACCGAGGAGATTTGCGGTAGCTCGTTCCGCCTGCTGCCGATTTGAAACAGAGCAATGCCGGCTTGTGACCCTGGCTGTGTGAAAAGCCAGACCCGAATCCGACATTGCCGTTCGATTATCCTGCGTCAACAAGTGCCCTCTCTCTCAGTCGCAAGATCGGATAGACTGTAAGCGGCTGGGCTGAAGACGGGCCGTGCTGAAAATTCCGTTCGGGCGAACGGGCAGCCGTACTGCCGTAGGCGGCGCCGCAATCTCAGCCAACCACCTTTACCGCTGATGTTCCACCATCCATGCCGCGGATTCGCGCGCGGAGGTGCATAAGTCAAAGGAGGAGCCACAATGAATCGGCATAGCCTCTTCAACATTGTTGCGATGACGGCGATCGGGCTCGCTGCGTTGACTGGCAGCGCCGTTGGTCAGGAGACAGGCGAGCATAAGTTGATCACGCCGCAGGATGTCAAATGGGGACCGGCGCCACCGTCCCTCCCACCCGGTGCGCAGTCCGCGGTGCTGTACGGCGACCCGAGCAAGGAAGGCCTGTTTGCTTTTCGTCTGAAAGTGCCGCAGGGCTATCACGTTGCCCCGCACACCCATCCCAAGCCGGAGATCGTCACCGTGCTCTCGGGGACAGCGCGCTTGGGGATGGGAACGACGGCCAATCACGACAAGGCCCAGGCTCTTCCCACGGGTAGTTTCTTTGCGCTGCACCCCGGTACGGAGCACTATTTCTTCGCCGACGAAGACACGATTCTTCAGATAAACAGCACCGGTCCGTGGGGCATCAACTACATCAATCCGAAGGACGATCCGCGTACGAAGACGCAGTAGCGGGCTCAGGGCTGATTGCGCGGGCGGGTAGGCCGCTGTTACGAGGACGCCCTCTCGAGGGCGCCCTCGTCGCGCGCTCGGACCTACGGAAATATCCGAGTTCAGTCCGGTTGGGCAGACCAAAGCGGACATCGACCAAGATCGCGGTCACGCGTTGTCATGAGTCCACGCTCTAGCCAAAATCGAGCACCATGCGGCCGTCGATCTTGCCGGCCTTCATCCGGTCGAAGACGCCGTTGATCTCTGCGAGCGGCACCTTGGTGACCTCGGCCTTGACCTTGCCGTCCGCGGCAAACGCGATGGCCTCGTCGAGATCCCTGCGGGTCCCGACGATCGAGCCGCGCACAGTGATGCGCTTGAGCACGACATCGAAGATCGGCGTCGGGAATTCGCCCGGCGGCAGGCCGACGAGACTGACGGTGCCTTTCCGGCGCACCATCTTCAGCGCCTGGGCGAACGCGGCCGTCGAGACCGCCGTCACCAGCACGCCGTGCGCCCCGCCGCCGGTTGCCGCCAACACATTGTCCACAGCATCGGCAGCGAGTGCGTTGACCGCGAGATCGGCGCCGGCGGCGCGTGCGAGCGCAAGCTTGTCCTCGGCGATGTCAATCGCCGCGACCTTGAGCCCCATCGCTTTGGCATACTGGACCGCGACATGGCCGAGGCCGCCGACGCCTGAGATCGCAACCCACTCGCCGGGGCGTGCGTCTGTCTCCTTCAATCCCTTGTAAGTCGTTACGCCGGCGCAAAGGATCGGCGCTATGGCGGCAAAATCCACGTTTGCGGGCAGTCTTGCGGCGAAGGCGGCAGAGGCGATGACATATTCGGCGAAGCCGCCGTTCACGCTGTAGCCAGTGTTGTGCTGGTGCTCGCACAGCGTCTCCCAGCCGGTCTCGCAGTATTCGCAATGCAGGCAGGCATCGTGCAGCCAGGCTACGCCGACGGCATCACCGACTTTGAGATTTTTCACGCCGGGCCCGAGTGCCGCAACGGTACCGGCCACCTCGTGGCCTGGGATGAAGGGCGGAACCGGCTTCACTGGCCAGTCGCCGGATGCGGCGTGCAGATCGGTATGACAGACACCGCACGCCTTCACCTTGACCAGAACCTCGCCGGGGCCGGGCTGCGGCACCGGGACATCCTCAATCACCAGCGGCTTGCCGAATTGCTTGACGAGGGCAGCTTTCATGGTCGGCATCGGTCTGCTCCTTCTGATTTGCGGGAGGCAGACTAACGGCCGCGCGGAATGTGTCCTTGATTGGGGTCAAGCAGCACAATGTTTGCGCAAGCGACGCGATAACAATCAGGTGACAACGCGCCGCGCGCGGCGCCGATGTCAGCTATGGAACTTCAATCCATCGACAATTTTATCGATCACCTTACGCTCGGCGCGCATGGCGATGCCGACGAGATTGAGATCGGTGCGCGCGACTGCCCTCACCGCTTCGCGGTTGGCCGCATCATGCGTGGTCTTGAACATGTCCTCGGTGTAGACCGCCGGCGTGACGCCACGCGACAGCGCGCGGTCGAGCGCACGCGCCAAGGCCGAACCGTCGGCGCCGTAGATCAGGATCGGTTGGCCGATCAGCGAAAGATATTTCGTTCCCGAGGCGTCTTCATAGGGCTTGCCGATGCATCCGGGATAGGCCGCAGCGACGCCGCTGGCGAGAAAGGACGCGACATTGAGCTTCTGCCAGGCCTGAAGATCGGTCCGGATCACGACGGCGACCTTGGTGTCGAATTGCATGCAATTCCTCAACTGTCATTCCGGGGCGGTCCGCAGGACCGAACCCGGAATCCCGAGTTTCTCAGGTGCGCAACTGCGCACCAGAGTTCGATGCTACGCATCGCCCCGGAATGACGGCAAGAGGAATCACCCCTTCGCGTCGCAGGCCCAGGCGCGGATCACGCATTCCTTGCCGCCATACTTATAGCATTCGCGCGTGGCGGCATTGAGCGTTGCGGATATCTTCGGCTTCACGGCATAGCCATAGGCGCCGCAAGGATTGGCGAGATCGACCGACATCGCGGCGCAGGCGCGCTTCATCGTCACCGTCGTGCAATCGCCCTTGCACTGCTTTTGCGCCGCCGCGCGCGCCTCGTGTTCGGCAGCATAGTCAAAAGCCTGGCCGTAGGCGCCGCACTTGCCGACTGCGAACGCACCCGCGGCGTGGACTTCGGTGATGTAGCGGGCGGCAGTCACAACAACCGACAAGACAAAGCAAAACATCGCGCAACGGCGCGCGACGACATTCGAAGCCATGGAAAAACCCCTCACCCCCAAGGCAAGTGGCGGCGACTGTAAGCGGCGGTCGTTTCCAGATGGTGAACGGGAGGTTGAAAACGGGCGGCCGTGAAGCGCCAACACCGTAGGGTGGGCAAAGGCGCGAAGCGCCGTGCCCACCATCCATCCACACAACGATCTAAAATAGGTGGGCACGCTTCGCTTTGCCCACCCTACGGCATCGCTATCCGCGCCGTGCCGCTTCCAGCGCCTGCGGCGTGTCGATGTCGAGGAAGGCGCTCTCGCCGTCGACGGGCACCTCGGCGACCGCCTCGGCGTGTTTGGCGATCAGGTGGCGCGCACCGATGTCGCCGTCGAGCGTCATCAACTCCCTGAAGAAGCGGCGCGACCACAGCACGGGATTGCCGCGGCGGCCTTCGCTGACCGGCACGACGATGAGATTGCCGCGGTCCGGCGCAAAACCGTCGATGAGACGGTCGATCAGGCCGGCATCGATCAGCGGCATGTCGCCGAGGCAGACCAGGGCGCCGTCGCAAGCCTCCGGCACGGCCGCGATGCCGGCCTTGACCGAGCTTGCGATTCCGCCGGCAAAATCCGGGTTGCGCACGAACTTCACCTTCAAGCCCTGCAGGGCCTGCTCGACCAGCTCGGCCTGGTGGCCGGTGACGACGATCACCTCGGATGCTTTTGAGGCCAGCGCCTGTTCGGTTGCGAGGCGCACCAGCTTCTTGCCGTCGAGCTCGGCGAGCAGCTTGTTCGGCCCTCCCATCCGGGTCGAGCGTCCCGCCGCGAGCACGATCGCCGCGACCTGGCTGCTGCCCTCGGTCTCCGGCTGAGCGCGCGGCTGAGGCCGCGTCACGATCTCCATCAAGAGGCCGCCGACGCCCATGCCCATCAGCTCGGACCGCGTCACCTTGATGCCGGCGAGCAGCCGCATCAACACCCAGTCGAACCCGTTCTCGACCGGCGAGCGCGCGCAGCCCGGCGCACCCAGCACCGGCACGCCGCCGGCACGTGCGATCAGGAGCAGATTGCCGGGATCGACCGGCATGCCGAAATGCTCGATCTCGCCGCCGACTCCGGTGACAGCCGCCGGGATCACGTCGCGGCGATCGGCGATCGCGGAGGCGCCGAACACGATCACGAGCTCGGCGCCAAGCCCGAGCAGCTCCTTGATCGCGGCCGACAGCGCCCGCTCCTCGTGCTGGACCCGCCGCTCGGCGATAATGCTGGCGCCCGCGGGCGCCAGCCGCTCGGCAGTGACGCGCAGCGTCTTGTCGACCACCTTGGAGGACAGGCCCGGCAGCAGCGTCGAGACCACGCCGACGCGCTTGATGACGTAGGGTGCGACCGTCAGCACGTCCTTGCCGGCGGCCTTCACCGCGGCATCGCGCAAGTTTTCTTCAACGCCGAACGGGATGATCTTGACGGTGCCGACCATCTCGCCCTCGACCACCGGCTTGAAGGTGGAGAGCGTGGCAAACGTGATGGCCTCGTCGATATTGTTGACGCGGTCGACCGCGGCGCGATTGATCACCAGCACGCCCGGGCGCGCGGCAAACAGATTGGCGCGGCCGGTGAAGGCACGCTCGACATGGATACCCTCGCCGCCGACGGCGAGCGCAATGCTGGCGGCCGCGACGTCCTCGGAGACGTCGCCCTTCTCCATGCGCACCACGACGATGTCCTTGATGCCGGCGCGCGTCAGCGCCTCGACCTCGGCCGGGCCGATCGTCGTGCCTTTCTTCAGCACCAGCGGTCCCTGGCGCAGGGTGTGGACGGTCACCCCGCCGATCGCATCCTTGGGGCTCGCCGGACCGAATTTCATGCCGCTTCTTCTTTTTCTTTTGGGGGCAGCCGGAGCACCGCCGTGATCTCGGCCATGATCGCGACCGCGATCTCGGACGGGGAGACAGCGCCGATCGCAAGGCCGATGGGCGCGTGGATGCGCGCGATGTCGCTCTCGTTCGCGCCCTGCGTCCGCAGCCGGTCGCCGCGCTTGGCGTGGGTCTTCCGCGAGCCGAGCGCGCCGATATAGAAGCAGTTGCGCTCGAAGGCGTGCAGCAGCGCGGGATCGTCGATCTTCGGATCGTGCGTCACCGCGACGAACGCCGTGTAGGCATCGACATTGAGCGGCGGCAGCGCCGTGTCCGGCCACTCGGCGACCAGCGGAATGTCGGGAAAGCGCTCGGGGCTCGCAAACGCCGTGCGCGGATCGACCACGGTGACGTCATAGCCGAGCGAGCGCGCCAGCGGCGCAAGCGCCTGGCTGATATGGACGGCGCCGATGATGACGAGCTTTGCGGTCGGCGCGTAGACGTTGAGGAACAGCTTCTTGCCGCCGGCCTCGACATTGGCGCTCTTGCCCATGCGAAGCTGCTTGTCCAGTTCTGCGCGCAGCGGATCCCCGGCAAAGTCCCTGGCCTTCACCAGTCGCTGCTCGCCGCTCTCGGTGTCGGTCACCAGGATCACCGGCCGGCGCGCGGCGCGCTCGGCATTGAGTTCGTGCAGGATCTCGAGCTTCACGACTAGCCGACCTTCTCGACGAAAACGCGGATGGTGCCGCCGCAGGACAGCCCGACATTCCAGGCGGTCTCGTCGGCGACGCCGAACTCCAGCATCTTGGGCTTGCCGCTCTCGATCACGTCCATCGCCTCGGTGACGACGGCGCCCTCGACGCAGCCGCCGGAGACCGAGCCCAGGAAAGTGCCTTCGTCATTGATGACGAGGCTCGAGCCCGCCGGGCGCGGCGCCGAGCCCCAGGTCTCCACCACGGTGGCGAGCGCGACGCCATGGCCGGCCT
This sequence comes from Bradyrhizobium sp. Cp5.3, assembly GCF_000426265.1. Lineage (NCBI taxonomy): Bacteria > Pseudomonadati > Pseudomonadota > Alphaproteobacteria > Hyphomicrobiales > Nitrobacteraceae > Bradyrhizobium > Bradyrhizobium sp. Cp5.3. The sequence goes on from NZ_AUFA01000010.1 coordinate 121,289, forward strand.
TCTGCCAGTCCTCCGCCGCCTTCAGGATGTCCTCGTCGCGATCGAGCATGGCTACCTCTCAAGCTGCGGAGCGGATCAGGCTGCGGTGATGCGGCGGCAGCGGCTGGGAGAGCGTTTTGATCAGCTCCTGGATCGACCTCAAATTATGCACGGGGCGGAATTCGTCAACGTGCGGGAGCATCATTTTGATGCCCTGTGCCTTGGCCTCGAAGCCGCCGAACCGCAGCAGCGGGTTCAGCCAGATCAACCGCCGGCAGGAGCGATGCAGCCGGTCCATCTCGAAGGCGAGCTTGGAATCCGCCTCCCGCTCCAGCCCGTCGGAGATCAAGAGCACGATGGCGCCCTGGCTCAGCACGCGCCGCGCCCACAATTTGTTGAAGTTGTGCAGCGAGGTCGCAATCCGGGTGCCGCCGGCCCAGTCCTCGACCGCGGCCGAGCAACTCGCCAGCGCCTCATCGGGATCGCGCTGGCGCAGCGCGCGCGTGACGTTGGTAAGGCGGGTCCCGAACAGGAACACCGAGACACGCTTGCGCGCATCGGTGATGGCGTGGAGGAAATGCAGGAACAGGCGGGTGTACTCGCTCATCGAGCCCGAGATGTCGAGCAGCGCAACGATCGGCGCCGGCTTCTCGATCCGCCCGAGGTGGTGGAGGTCGATGATGTCGCCGCCGGTGCGCAAGGACGCGCGCAGCGTGCGGCGCAGGTCGAGGCGCAAGCCGTGCGGATCGGGCCGGTGCCGCCGGGTCAAAAGCTCGGCCTGCGGCAGCCGCATCCTCTCGATGGCGCGCAACGCCTCCGTGATCTCCGCCGCGCTCATCTGCGCAAAATCCTTCTTCTGAAGGATTTCCTTGTCGGAGACCGACAGGCGCAGATCCTGCTCCTGGTGCTGCGGCGTCTCCGTCATGTGCGGCTGTGACATCGCCTCCTGCACCCGGCGCGAGGCCGGCGGCGGCTTCTTTTTGGCGTGATCGGGCAGCGGCACCGAATCCAGCATGTGCTTCCACTCTTCCGAGGCGCGGAAGAACAGGTTGAAGGCCTGCTTGAAGATCAGCGCATGCTCATGGCGCTTGACGAAGATCGCCTCCAGCGTGGTGAAGACGTCGGCGCGGCTGCCGATCTCGATCACCTGCAGCGCGTTCATGGCATCGATCACCGCGCCCGGCCCCACCGGCATGCCCGCCGCGCGCAGTGCACGGGCAAAGCCGACGATGTTGTCGGCGAACTGCTCGGTCTTCTCAGGCGCAAGGTGGTTGATGGCCATGGTCTCTTATCCATCCCCTCGTCATTCCGGGGCGCGCCCTCTTGGGCGCGAGCCCGGAATCCATTCATCCCAATCACTGCGGGCCGATGGATTCCGGGCTCGCGCTACGCGCGCCCCGGAATGACGAGCTCAATTGTGACGCACGATCCTCAATTCTCGCTCGTCGCTTCCTTCAGCACCTTCTGCAGGGTGTCGCCCTGCATCCGGACAATATCATCCTGGTACTTGAGCAACGCGCCCAGCGTGTCGCCGACCACCTGCGGGGTCAGCGAGCGGGCGTCGAGCTCGGACAGAGCGGTGGCCCAGTCGATGGTCTCGGCGACGCCCGGCGACTTGTAGAAATCCTGGTTGCGCAGCGCCTGCACGAAGCGCACGACCTGTTGCGACAGCTTTGCGGAGATGCCGGGCACGCGCGTCTTGACGATCGCGAGCTCGCGCTCGGCGGCGGGATAATCGACCCAATGATAGAGACAGCGGCGCTTCAGCGCGTCGTGGATCTCGCGGGTGCGGTTGGAGGTGATGATGACGATCGGCGGGTGCGGCGCCTTCACGGTGCCGAACTCGGGGATGGTCACCTGGAAGTCACTGAGGATTTCGAGGAGGTAAGCCTCGAAGGCCTCGTCGGCGCGGTCGAGCTCGTCGATCAGCAGCACCGGCGGGCCGGCGACATCCGGCTCCAGCGCCTGCAGCAGCGGCCGCTTGATCAGATAGCGGTCGGCGAAGATGTCGGACGAGAGCTGGTCGCGATCCGTGTCGCCGGCGGCTTCCGCCATCCGGATCGCGATCATCTGCGCGGCGCTATTCCATTCGTACACAGCCGACGAGACGTCGAGGCCCTCGTAGCACTGCAGTCGGATCAGCTTCCGCCCCAGCGCCGCCGACAGCACCTTTGCGATCTCGGTCTTGCCAACCCCGGCCTCGCCCTCGAGGAATAGCGGTCGGCCGAGGCGCAACGAGAGATAGGTCACGGTGGCGAGCGAGCGCTCCGCGAGATAGCCGCGCGAAGTCAGAAGTTCGAGCATCGCATCGACCGATGCCGGCAAGGCATCGGAAGTATTGGCCGCTGAAGTCATGAAAGAGCCAGTCTCGCTACGCCCTCACCAGGGACAAGTTTGGGCCAAGGAGTGAGGTCACCTCACTCCTTGGCATTGGCGGCGTCGACGGCGCGCCGCGTCAGCACCCCGATGAGATGCGCGCGGTATTCGGCGCTGCCGTGGATGTCGCTGTTGAGGCCCTCCGCCGGCACGGCGATGCCATCGAGCACCTTCGAGGAGAAGCGCTTCTTCAGGGCTTCCTCGAATGCGGTTACACGGAACACGCCTTCGGAGCCCGCGCCGGTCACGGCGACGCGCACGTCCGAGGGACGGCGGGCGACGAACACACCCACCAACGCGTAGCGTGAGGCCTGGTTGCGGAATTTGATGTAGGCGGCCTTCTTCGGCAGCGGGAACATCACCTTGGTGATGATCTCGTCGGCTTCCAGCGCCGTCGTGAACAGGCCCTGGAAATACTCTTCCGCCTTGAGGCGGCGCTTGTTGGTGACGATGGTCGCGCCGAGCGCGAGCACCGCGGCCGGATAGTCCGCCGTCGGGTCATTGTTGGCGAGCGAGCCGCCGATCGTGCCCTTGTGACGCACGGCCGGATCGCCGATGCCGCCGGCAAGGCTCGCAAGCGCCGGGATCGCCTCGCCGACGACGGCGGAGGTGGCGACGTCGGCATGCTTGGCGGTGGCGCCGATCACGAGCGAGCGCCCCTTCATCTCGATGGTGTCGAGACCTTCGATATGGGAGAGGTCGACCAGATGCGGCGGGCTCGCCAGCCGTTGCTTCATGACGGGAATCAGCGTGTGGCCGCCGGCGATCACCTTGGCGTCTTCGTTCTTCACCAGGAGATTGGCCGCCTGCCGCACGGTCCCGGGACGATGATATTTGAATTCGTACATCTGAATGTCCTGATCGCGGAATGCGCGCGGGTAGAGGTGTTAGGCGAGATCGGATTTCGCCATCGCCTTGGCGCCGGCGGCGATCGAGGCGACGATGTTCTGATAGCCGGTGCAGCGGCAGAGATTGCCTTCCAGCTCCTCGCGGATGGTGTGGTCGTCGAGCTCATGACCCTTGCGATGGACGATATCGATCGCGGTCATGATCATGCCCGGCGTGCAGAACCCGCACTGCAGGCCATGATGCTCGCGGAAGGCCTCCTGCATCGGATGCAGCGGCGCGCCGTCGGCGGCCAGCCCCTCGATGGTCTTGACCTCGTGGCCGTCGGCCATCACGGCAAGCGTGGTGCAGGACTTCACGGCCTTGCCGTCGAGATGCACGACACAGGCGCCGCACTGCGAGGTGTCGCAGCCGACATGGGTCCCGGTCAGATGCAGATTCTCGCGCAGGAACTGCACCAGCAGTGTGCGAGGATCGACGTTGGCCGTCACAGGATTGCCGTTCACGATGAGGGAGATTTTCGCCATAAGCACTCTCTATCAGCGCCCCGACGGGTCCCGTCGAAGCGGTTCTTATAATTATTCCAGCCTATCATATGGGCCATTATGCCCCGGGGCAACATCGCCCCGAGCGCAGGCCGCCATACGAAAGGCGATGGGCTTTAGCCCTGTACCGCCTTGGCAAAGTTCGCGAAAAATTCGTCGGCCAGTTTCTTGGCGGCGCCGTTGATCAGGCGCTGTCCGAGCTGCGCCAACTTGCCGCCGATCTGCGCCTCGACGTCATAGGACAGCAGCGTGCCGCCGTCCTTCTCGGACAGCTTGACCGCCGCGCCGCCCTTGGCGAAGCCGGCCACCCCGCCCTCGCCTTCGCCGGAGATCTTGTAGCCGTTCGGCGGGTCGAGATCGCTCAGCATCACCTTGCCCCTGAAGCGCGCCGAGACCGGGCCGACCTTCATCTTGGCCACCGCGCGAAAGCCGCCGTCTTCGGTCTTCTCGAGCTCCTCGCAGCCGGGGATGCAGGCCTTCAGCACCTCGGGGTCATTGAGCTTGGCCCACACGGCCTCGCGCGATGCCGCAAGCTGGACTTCGCCGTTCATTGTCATGGCCATGGGGCGCCTCCCGGATCGCGTTGCTTTCGTGCTAGCTGAAGTAACGCACGGGCGCCTCAAAGGAAAGGGCGGCGCCCGGTCACGTGCAATGCATATTCGCAACTGCAAAAGGCTTGCGCGAACGGTTTTGGATTGGCAGAGCCGGGCCATGATGGTTAGGTCCCGCGCAACATGAGCACATCCCTCTCCCCCCTGCTCGCACCGATGCTGTCGAGCGCCGCCATGCGCGCCGTCTGTGACGATCGGTCCACCCTGCAGAACATGCTCGATTTCGAGGCAGCCTTGGCACGGGCGGAAGCCGCCACAGGCGTGATTCCCGCGGCCGCGGTGGCTCCGATCGAAGCCGCCTGCAAGGCTGGCTCCTTCGACCTCGCGGCGCTGGCGGAGGCCGCGACCCGGTCGGGAAATCTGGCGATCCCCCTGGTCAAGACGCTGACCGCCAACGTCGCCAGGGCGGACGGCGAGGCTGCGCGCTACGTGCATTGGGGCGCGACCAGCCAGGACGTCATCGACACCGCGACCATGCTGACGCTTCGCGCCGGCATCGACGCGCTGGACGTCGACCTCAGCCGCGCCATCAAGGGCCTTGCCGCGCTGGCGCGCACCCACCGCAACACCGCCATGGTCGCGCGGACCTGGCTTCAGCACGCGCTTCCGATGCCGTTCGGGCTGAAGGCTGCCGAATATGCCGCAAGCCTCGCCCGCGCCCGCTGCCGGTTGCGGCGGCTCTCCCGCGAAGGCCTCGCGCTGCAATTCGGCGGCGCCGCCGGCACGCTCGCAGCCCTTGGCGATAACGGGCTCAAAGTTGCCGAACAGCTCGCGCAGGAGCTCGATCTTCCCCTGCCCGAAGCCCCCTGGCATACCCATCGCGACCGGATCGCGGAAGCCGCATCAAGCTTCGCGATTCTCGCCGGAAGCTGCGGCAAGATCGCCCGCGACGTCTCGCTGATGATGCAGACCGATGTCGCCGAAGCCTTCGAGCCCGCTGGCGAAGGCCGCGGCGGCTCTTCGACCATGCCGCACAAGCGCAACCCAGTTGCGGCCGCAAGTGCGCTGGGGGCTGCGACGATGGCGCCGCAGCTCGCCGCGACGATTTTTGCCGCGCAGGTGCAGGATCACGAGCGCAGCGCCGGCCCCTGGCATGCTGAATGGCCAACGCTGCCGCAGCTGATGCTGGTCGCCTCAGGAGCGCTCGCAGCTATCGTCGACATCGCCGAGGGGCTCGACGTCGACACGGCGCGCATGCGCAGCAATCTCGATGCGACACATGGGTTGATCATGGCAGAAGCGGTGTCGATGGCGCTGGCCGAGAAAGTCGGCAAGAGCAACGCGCATCATCTCGTCGAGGCCGCGAGCAAGCGCGCGGTCGCCGAGAAGAAGCACCTGCGCGAGGAGCTGTCAGCCGATTCGCAGGTCACCGCGCATCTTACGCCCCAGAAAATTGCGGCATTGTTCGAGCCGATGGCCTATCAAGGGTCCTCGCAGGCCTTGATCGACCGCCTGCTCGACAGCCTCGACCGCGAATAGAACGGAGACGCCGCATGCCCATGATCGATGCCGACGGTTGCCTGATCAACGTCTCCGTCGAAGGCCGCGACGGCGGGCCGACCCTGATGCTTTCCAATTCACTCGGCTGCACGCTGCAGATGTGGGAGCCGCAGATGAAGGCGCTGACGCAGGTGTTCCGCGTCATCCGCTACGACCGCCGCGGCCACGGCAAGTCGAACGTCCCGCCGGGCCCCTATTCGATGGAGCGGTTCGGCCGCGACGTGCTCGCGATCCTCGACGATCTCAACATCGAGAAGGTGCATTGGTGCGGCCTGTCGATGGGCGGCATGGTCGGCCAGTGGCTGGGAGCCAACGCACCGGAGCGCCTCGGCAAGATCATCCTCGCCAACACCTCCTGCTACTATGCCGAGCCGACCAAATGGCTGGAGCGCATCCAGGCGGTGAAGGAAGGTGGCATCGCTGCGGTCGCCGATGCCGTGCTGGCCGGCTGGCTCACGGCCGATTTCCGTGAGCGGGAGCCGCAGATCACCGCGAAGATGAAATCGATGCTGCTCGCCTCCCCCGTCGAAGGCTATCTCGCCTGCTGCGAGGCGCTGTCGACGCTCGACCAGCGCGCGCTGCTGCCGAAGATCAAGAGCCCGACGCTGGTGATCGCCGGCCGCCACGACATGGCGACGCCGATCTCGGCCGGCGAGCTGATCCGCAGCAATATCCCCGGCGCGAGCATGACCATCATCGACGCCGCCCATATTTCCAATGTCGAGCAGCCCCACGCCTTCACCGATGCGGTGGTTGGGTTCTTGACGCAACGCTGATCTCACAACGCATCATTGCGAGGAGCGTAGCGACGAAGCAATCCAGACTGTCTGCGCGGACACGTTTCTGGATTGCTTCGCTGCGCTCGCAATGACGGAGAGGAGGATAGAATGGACGACCAGAAGCGCCGCGATGACGGCATGAATGTGCGCCGCAAGGTGCTGGGCAATGCCTGGGTCGACAAGTCGATCGCCAACCGCAACGCGTTCAACACCGACTTCCAGGACCTGATCACCCGCTATGCTTGGGGCGAGATCTGGACCCGGCCGCATTTCGACGAACGCACGAGACGGGTGCTGGTGATCGGCACCATGGTCGCGCTAGGGCAATGGGACGAATTCCGGCTGCACGTGCGCGCAGCGCTGGCCGAGGGCGGCTTCACCCCCGACGACATTAAGGAAATCCTGTTGCAGCAGGCGATCTATTGCGGCGTGCCGGCAGCGAACCACGCCGTGAAGGAAGCCTCAGCGATTGTGCAGGAGCTCGGCCTGCTCAAAACCTAGCGGCGCGGCGGCCTCGACGGCCTTCGGCGCCTCCGGCCGTTCGATCACCATCACGATCGCCGCACCGAGCAGAAGCAACAGCTCGGTGGCATGCAGCCGGAGCGCGGCCATCTCGCCGACCTTCGAGGCCATCACCATGCTCGCAAACGAGATCAGGCTGCCGATCGCAAGCGCGATGCCGAGGGCTTCGTCGCTGCTGCCGCTCTTGCGGGTGCGGGGAATGCACAGAAGCGCGAGATAGATCGCAAAGAACGCCACAACGGTCGCCCGACCGAGGGCCAGCAGCCAGGCGGCGCGCACCGTGCTCATCCCCGCCATCTGCAGGTGATCGCTGAGGAACAGCGCCACCGCCACGCTCGGCCGCTCGTAGAGGCCATGCACCGGCGCGATGACGATGTTGAAGGCGACGAGCGTCCAGGCCGGAATGAAATAGGCCGCCAGCAGCGCGCCGTTGACTGAGCCGATCCGCCAATTCGTGAACATGCCGCTTCCCGCTTCGTTTGCCGCGCCCCCACGGGGGGGACGGCGGCGATATTGCCGGGAGCTAACTCGCATCGGACTGTGGCGGCAATTTAAACCCTTTGTTTACCTTAACTGGCCCGCCGCCACCTTCGTCATTCCGGGGCGGTCCGCAGGACCGAATCCGGAATATCGAGATTCTCAGGTGCGCATGCGCACCATAGTTCGACGCTTCGCATCGCGCCGAAGGACGAGAGAGCCCAAGCATAGCGCACCCAAAAGAAGAAGGCCCCGCCTTTTCGGCGGGACCTGCACTGCTCTCCACTTGGCCTTGGCTTGCCCGTGGGCTCCCAGTCTACCTGTTATCCTGCTGACCGCCCTGCTGGCCGGGCTTCTCGCCCTGGCGCATCGGATCCTGCTGCTGCTGTCCGGGTTTCTGACCGCCGCCCTGCTGCTGCTGAGGATTGCGCTGGCCGGGGTTCTGACTCTGCTGGCCCGGATTCTGGTTCTGCTGCTTCGTCATTCGGGGGAACTCCCTTGTTGGACGTCAGAGGCGAGACAACGGCCGCCCCTTATTTTGGTTGCCCGCGGAACCCGGTTCCTCCGTTTTGGGGGAACCAGAAGGCGAAAATCACCTCTGTACAAGCCTTTATGTCGAGGCCTGGCCTGTTGCGGCGGCCAGTTCCCTCCTGTTAGAAAACGAGACGAACGCTCAAGGGCTGCCGGGGCCCTAGAACTCTCTCTCTAAAGAGCTCCCTTTGAGCCGCGACAGGTTTGGTACGGCAGCCTATGGATTATTTCGCCCAGCAGCTCATCAATGGCCTCGTGCTCGGCTCGATCTACGGCCTGATCGCGATCGGCTACACGATGGTCTACGGCATCGTCGGCATGATCAATTTCGCCCATGGCGACATCTTCATGATCGGCGGCTTCATCGCCCTCATCACTTTCCTGATCCTGATCTCGCTCGGCCTGACCGCCATTCCGGTGATCCTGCTCGTGGTGCTGCTGGTCTCGATGGCGATCACCGCCCTCTATGGCTGGACCATCGAGCGCATCGCCTACCGGCCGCTGCGCCATTCCTTCCGCCTCGCCCCGATGCTGTCGGCGATCGGCATGTCCTTCGTGCTGACCAACTACTCGCAAGTTGCGCAGGGCGCGCGCGTCAAGCCGATCCCACCCTTCATCACCGGCGGCTACACGCTGCATGAAAGCCCCGACGGCTTCGTGATCCAGCTCTCCAACATCCAGATCATGGTGGTCATCACCACGATCGTGCTGCTGGCGATCTTCACCTGGCTGGTGTCGCGCACCCGGCTCGGGCGCGACATGCGCGCGTGCGAGCAGGACCAGACCATGGCGGCGCTGCTCGGCGTCAATGTCGACCGCACCATCTCGATGACCTTCGTGATCGGCGCGGCGCTCGCTGCCGTCGCCGGCCTGATGTACCTGCTCTATTACGGCCTGGTCGATTTCTTCATGGGCTTCGTCGCCGGCATCAAGGCATTCACCGCGGCCGTGCTCGGCGGCATCGGCTCGCTGCCGGGTGCGATGCTGGGCGGGCTCGCGATCGGCCTGATCGAGACGTTCTGGTCGGCCTATTTCTCGGTGGAGTACAAGGACGTCGCGGCCTTCTCCATCCTGATCGTGGTTTTGATCTTCATGCCGACCGGCCTGCTCGGTCGTCCCGAAGTCGAAAAAGTCTGACGGACCGGCCCGCGTGACAACCATTCCTCAAACCACGCACGCAAGTCGCACCGCCGGCATCCCCTCCATTCTGAAGACCGCCGTCATCAACGCGCTGGTTGCGCTGGTGCTGTTCTCGCTGATGGTCGGCATCCGCACCGAGGCGGGCTCCGACGGCCAGCTCACCTACTGGACGCGCTTCGGCGAGCTCGCCTCGCTCGTCGCCGTCGTGTTCGGCGGCTCGATCGTGATCGAGCTGCTCAGGCAATGGATCGGTCCGGGCGGCGCCGAGCGGCTCGTGCCGCCGGCAGTGCACACCGGAATGGCGTTCGTTGGCCGCTTCCTCGCACCGGCCCTTCTGATCTTCGCCCTGCTGGTGCCGGTGATCTTCTATAACCAGCGCTACATTCTCGATCTCGCGATCCTAGTACTCACCTATGTTATGCTGGGTTGGGGGCTGAACGTCGTGGTCGGGCTCGCCGGCCTGCTCGACCTCGGCTACGTCGCCTTCTATGCGGTGGGCGCCTATTCCTACGCACTGCTCGCCACCAATTTCGGCTGGTCGTTCTGGGTCTGCCTGCCGCTCGCCGGCATCCTCGCGGCCTTCTGGGGCATGCTGCTCGGCTTCCCCGTGCTGCGCCTGCGCGGCGACTATCTCGCCATCGTCACGCTCGCCTTCGGCGAGATCATCCGCCTCGTCATCATCAACTGGCAGGAGCTGACCGGCGGGCCGAACGGCGTCTCCGGCATTCCGCGCCCCACGCTGTTCGGCATCCCGCTCGACAACAGCGACGACGGGCTCGCCGCCAAGCTCGGCATCGAATATTCGCCGACCCATCGCATCGTCTTCCTGTTCTACCTGATCCTGGCGATGGCTTTGCTCACCAACTGGGTGACGATCCGCTTGCGCCGCTTGCCGATCGGACGCGCCTGGGAGGCGCTGCGCGAGGACGAGGTCGCCTGCCGCGCGCTCGGCATCAACACCACCTCCACGAAGCTCACGGCGTTCGCGACCGGCGCGATGTTCGGCGGCTTTGCCGGCGCGTTCTTCGCCACGCGTCAGGGCTTCATCAGCCCGGAATCCTTCACCTTCCAGGAATCGGCCCTGGTGCTCGCTATCGTCGTGCTCGGCGGCATGGGCTCGCAGCTCGGCGTCGCGCTCGCCGCGCTCACGATGATCGGCGGCTTCGAGCTGTTCCGCGGCCTCGAGACCTACCGCATGCTGGTGTTCGGCATGGCGATGGTGCTGATCATGATCTGGCGGCCACGCGGCCTGATCGGCCACCGTGCGCCGACGGTGTTCCTGACGAAGGCGAAGGCGATCTCCTCCGACCTCGTCAAGGAAGGGCACGGATGAGCGGCGAGAGCATCCTGAAGGTCGACAAGCTCACGATGCGCTTCGGCGGCATCGTCGCCGTGCACGAGTTGTCCTTCGCGGCCGAGCGGCGCAAGATCACGGCGCTGATCGGGCCGAACGGCGCCGGCAAGACCACCGTCTTCAACTGCATCACCGGCTTCTACAAGCCGAGCGGCGGCACCATCCGCCTCACCCATGACGACGGCAGGCAGATCGCGCTGGAACGGCTGAACGATTTCCGAATCGCCAAGCAGGCCAAGGTCGCGCGGACCTTCCAGAACATCCGACTGTTTCCCGGCATGACGGCGCTGGAAAACCTGATGGTGGCGCAGCACAACGCGCTGATGCGCGCATCCGGCTTCACCTTTCTCGGCCTCATCGGCGTGCCCACCTACCGCAGCGCCGAGGCGAGCGCCATCGCGCTCGCCACCGAATGGCTGCGGCGGGTCAACCTGCTCGACCGCGCCGACGATGCGGCCGGCAACCTCGCCTATGGCGACCAGCGCCGGCTCGAGATCGCGCGCGCGATGTGCACCGAGCCCGCGCTGTTGTGCCTGGACGAGCCCGCCGCCGGCCTCAATGCGCGCGAGAGCGCCGCCTTGAGCGAATTGCTCCTGTCGATCCGTAACGAACTGGGCACCTCGATCCTCCTGATCGAGCACGACATGTCGGTGGTGATGGAGATCTCCGACCACATCGTGGTGATGGACCACGGCATGAAGATCGCGCAAGGCTCGCCCCGCGAGGTCCGCGACGATCCCAAGGTGATCGCCGCCTATCTCGGCACTGACGAGGAAGAGGCCATCGCCGTGATGGAGAGTGGGTCGTGACCTCACCCCTGCTCGCGATCCGCGGCCTGCGCGCCGCCTATGGCAAGATCGAGGCGCTGAAGGGCGTCGACATCGAGATCAATCCCGGCGAGATCGTCGCTCTGATCGGCGCCAACGGCGCCGGCAAATCGACGCTGATGATGACGATCTTCGGCAAGCCGCGGGCCCGCGCCGGCCAGATCCTGTACGAGGGCCGCGACATCACGGACGTTCCGACCCACGAGATCGCGCATTTGCGCATCGCCCAATCGCCCGAAGGCCGGCGCATCTTCCCGCGCATGAGCGTTGCTGAAAACCTCCAGATGGGGGCGGACGCCACCGAATGCACGGAGGCGGAACGCGACGCGACGCTGGACCGCGTGTTCACGCTGTTCCCGCGGCTCGAGGAACGCTATGCCCAGCGCGGCGGCACGCTGTCCGGCGGCGAGCAGCAGATGCTGGCGATCGGCCGCGCTCTGATGAGCCGCCCGCGCCTGCTCCTGCTCGACGAGCCCTCGCTCGGGCTCGCGCCGCTGATCGCGCGCCAGATCTTCGATGCGATCCGCGTCCTGAACCGGCAGGACGGCCTGACGGTGCTCATTGTCGAGCAGAACGCCAACCACGCGCTCAAGCTCGCCCATCGCGGCTATGTCATGGTCAATGGCCTGATCACGCTGGCCGGAACCGGCGCCGAATTGTTGCAGCGCTCCGAGATTCGCGCCGCCTATCTGGAAGGCGGCCGGCACGGCTAGGCGCCCTCGAGCGCCGCAAATGCGGCGAGATATCCTCAGCCCTGCCCGTATTTTGCCGGTGACTTCTCCGCAAATTCATTCGAGAATGGCGCCGGTTTGAGCCGGGCAGGCCCGGCAACGTCCACAGGCGACCACCCGCGAGGTATCTCATGAAATCACTGAAGCTCATCGGTCTGGCATTCGGCGCATCGATCGCGCTGTCGAGCGCGGCATTCGCGCAGGATGTCACAGTCGCAGTTGCAGGCCCGATGACCGGCGGCGAGTCCGCCTTCGGCCGTCAGATGAAGAACGGCGCGGAGATGGCCGTGGCTGACATCAATGCCGCCGGCGGCGTCAACGGCAAGAAGCTCGCGCTCGACGTCGAGGACGACGCCTGCGATCCGAAACAGGCACGCTCGGTCGCCGAGAAGATCGCCAGCGCGAAGATGCCGTTCGTCGCCGGGCACTATTGCTCCTCGTCGTCGATCCCGGCGTCCGAAGCCTATGCCGACGGCAACGTCCTGCAGATCACGCCGGCCTCGACCAACCCGCTGTTCACCGAGCGCAAGCTCTGGAACGTGGCGCGCGTCTGCGGCCGTGACGACCAGCAGGGCCTGATCGCGGCGCAGTACATCGCCAAGAACTTCAAGGGCAAGAACATCGCGATCCTCAACGACAAGACCACCTACGGCAAGGGTCTTGCCGACGAGACCAAGAAGGCGCTCAACAAGGCCGGCATCACCGAGAAGATGTACGAGTCCTACAACAAGGGCGACAAGGACTTTAACGCGATCGTCTCGCGCCTGAAGCGCGACAACATCGATCTCGTCTATGTCGGCGGCTACCACCAGGAGAGCGGCCTGATCCTGCGCCAGATGCGCGACCAGGGTCTCAAGACGGTGCTGATGGCCGGCGACGCGCTCGCCGACAAGGAGTACGCCTCCATCACCGGTCCGGCCGGCGAAGGCACGCTGTTCACCTTCGGCCCCGATCCGCGCAACAAGCCGACCGCGAAGAAGATCGTCGAGGCCTTCAAGGCCAAGGGCATCGATCCCGAGGGCTACACCCTCTACACCTATGCTGCGATGCAGGTCTGGTCGCAGGCGGCCAAGAAGGCCGGCACGACCGACGCCAAGAAGGTCATGGACGCGATGAAGGCTGGCAAGTGGGACACGGTGATCGGCCCGATCGAGTATGACGCCAAGGGCGACATCAAGCAGATCGACTACGTCGTCTACAAATGGGACGCCAAGGGCGGCTACGCCGAGATCGTCGGCGGCGGCACCTGAGACAGCGAAGCTGACCTTTCATCCAGTCGCATCAGACGCCCCGGTTCGCCGGGGCGTTTTCGTTGGCTAGACGGCCGCCTGTTCGGCGGCCCCCTCCTGGCTTTGGGCCGCCTTGAGCGCCCGCAGCAGGTCATTCGGCCGGAACGGCTTCTGCAGGCACACCACGTTGGCGAGATCGGGCGCCTCGCCCATGAAATCCAGGGCGGTCATGCCCGAGATCGCAACGATCGGGAACCCGGGAACCCGCTCGCGGATGGTGGCCATGACCTCGATGCCGCTGGTATCCGCCAGGAAAATATCGACTATCGCAGCGTCGAAAGCGTCTTCGGCGAAGGCCCTCAGGCCGGCCGCGCCGCTTTCCGCCTCGACCACGTCATAGCGGTTGACGCGGAGCACGATGGCAACCATCGCCCGGACGTCCTTCTGGTCGTCGATAACCAGGACTCGCGGCATGGGAACAACTCCCGGATTCCAATCATTATTTCGTTCAATTCAAACGAAACGTGCGGTACGGCAGTATGCGTCCCACCAGTAAAGCCAACCTTACCAGCTACCCGTTCCGCGTCCCCATCGAAGTTAAGTAAGCTGTAACTCTCGGTTGAGTCGCGGGCTCGTCCCCTTAGGACACGCGCCCGGAGCCGGCTACCATGGAGGATAAGGCAGCCGGCGACTGAAGTGACGCGGTTATCCACGGCGGCCAGCGAGAGGTGAACGTGCCTGTACCGAACGACCGAAGCACATTCCTTTCGACCCTGCCGGCCACACAGAGCGATCGCAGAACAGCATTGGCGATCGTTGGCATTTCCGCGTTTCTGTTCGCCCTGGCCGTCCCCTTCGCCAGCGTTCCGCTTGAACGCATGCCGGCCTTCATCGCGAGCTATCAATCCGCTCTTGCTGTCTGCGACATCATCACCGCAGTCCTGCTGTTCTCGCAGTTTGCGGTGTTGCGGACCCGCGCACTGCTGTGGCTTTCGAGCGGCTATCTGTTCACCGCGGCGGCCGCCGTGGTCCACGCGCTCAGCTTTCCCGGCCTTTTCGCGCCGAATGGGCTGTTTGGCTCCGGCCCGCAGACAACCGCCTGGCTCTATATGATCTGGCACGGCGGCTTTCCGCTGTTCGTGCTGGCCTATGTCTGGTGGAAGGGGGCGAACGGTCGGGCCGAAATGTCGGCTTCGACGCGAAACGCGATCATCGGCAGCCTGCTTGGCGTCGGCGCGGCATTGGCGGCCCTCACCTGGATCGTGACCGCAAGAGACGGTCTACTTCCGCCACTGTTGAAGGAAGGCGGCGGCTTCACGGCGGCGCAGGTGGGCGTGATCTCCTTCGTGTGGTCGTTGAGCTTTGCCGCCCTGATCGGGCTGTGGTTCAGGCGGCCGCATACGGTGCTCGACGTCTGGCTCATGGCGGCGATGTGCGCCTGGCTGTTCGATATCGCCCTGTCGGGGATATTCAACAGTGCCCGCTTCGATCTCGGCTTCTACGCCGGCCGCCTCTACGGCCTCTGCGCCGCCATGTTTGTGCTCGCGGTGCTGCTGGTGGAGAACGTCCGACTCCAGGCCCAGATGGCGAGGCAGGTCGGCAGGCTGCGGCGGCAGTCGAGCTCCGAGCGCGACTATCACGCCGAGCGGGAGCGGCTGTTCAGCGCCGTCGTCGAATCCTCCAACGACGCCATCATCACCAAGTCGCTCGACGGCACCATCACGAGCTGGAATCACGCGGCCGAGCGCGTCTTCGGCTACTCCGCGACGGAGGCGGTCGGCCGCCCGATCGACATCGTCGTCCCCGAGGGACGGCGCGACGAGACCAAGGAAATCCTGGCCCGCACCCGCAACGGCGAGGTTGTCGACCAGCACGAAACGGTGCGGATGAAGAAGAACGGCCAGCTGGTCGACATCATGCTGAGCCTGTACCCGCTGCGTACGCCCGAGGGTAAGATCATCGGCGCCTCCGAGGTCGCCCGCGACATCACCGAACGGAAACGGACGGAGATCGCGCTCAACCGCGAGATCGAGGAACGCCAGCGCATCTTCGAGACCTCGCAGGACCTCATCCTGGTCACCGACGGCTACGGCACTTTCGTCCAGGTCAGCCCGAGCGCGACCGCCATCCTAGGCCTCAAGCCGGAGGACATGATCGGGCGCAGCGCGACCGAGTTCATCCATCCCGACGATCTCGAAAACACCCGCAACGAGATGCGCGCGGCGCGCCGCGGCCAGGTCAAGCGCAGCTTCGAGGCGCGCTACTACCACTACGACGGTCACGAGGTCACGCTGAACTGGATGGGCACCTGGTCGGAGCCCGTGAAGCGCCATTTCTTCATCGGGCGCGACCTCACCGAGAAGCAGGCCGCCGAGGCCCAGTTCCGGCAGGCCCAGAAGATGGACTCCATCGGCCAGCTCACCGGCGGCGTCGCCCACGACTTCAACAACGTGCTCACGGTCATCACCGGCACGATCGGCATCCTGGCGGACGCCGTCGCCGACCGTCCCGAGCTTGCCGCCATCACCAAGCTGATCGACGATGCCGCCGAGCGCGGCGCGCAGCTGACCAAGCATCTGCTCGCCTTCGCCCGCAAGCAGCCGCTTCAGCCGCGCGAGATCGACGTCAACGCGCTGGTGCTCGAAGCTGCCAAGCTGCTGCACCCGACCCTCGGCGAGCAGATCAGCATCACGCCCATGCTCACCGAGGATGCCTGGCCGGCGCTGATCGACCCGGGCCAGCTCTCCACCGCGATCCTCAATCTCGCGCTGAATGCGCGCGACGCCATGCCCGACGGCGGCACCCTGGTGCTGGAGACCCGCAACATCTTCCTCGACGATGGCTATGCCAGCATGAATCCCGACGTGGTTGCCGGCAACTACGTGATGATCGCGGTCAGCGACACCGGCAGCGGAATTCCGCCCGACCTGATCGATCGGGTGTTCGATCCCTTCTTTACCACCAAGGAGGTCGGCAAGGGCACGGGGCTCGGGCTCAGCATGGTGTTCGGCTTCGTCAAGCAGTCCGGCGGCCACGTCAAGATCTACAGCGAGGAAGGCCACGGTACGAGCGTGAAGATCTACCTGCCGCGCTCGAGCGGCGTGCAGGAGACCGAGTACGAGGCGCTCCAGAACGTGCCCATCGCTGGCGGCGACGAGAAGATCCTGATCGTCGAGGACGACACCCTGGTCCGCCAATATGTCGTGACCCAGATCAAGAGCCTCGGCTATGCCGCGCTCGAGGCCGCCAATGCGGCCGAGGCCCTCACCATCATCGATGCCGATGCCGGCATCGACCTGCTCTTCACCGACGTCATCATGCCGGGCAACATGAATGGCCGTCAGCTTGCCGACGAGGCGGCACGCCGCCGCCCCGATCTGAAGACGCTGTTCACCTCGGGCTACACCGAGAACGCCATCGTCCATCACGGCCGGCTCGATTCCGGCGTGCTGCTCCTGGCAAAGCCCTACCGCAAGTCCGAGCTCGCCAGGATGATCCGGACGGCGCTCGCCAGTTGAGCGGCCCCCGCACCTGCGCTATCGCTTCACGTCGTCTGCAGCGCATGGAGTGCCGTCCGTGAAAAACCTTCTCACCGATATTGCCGGCGTGCGCGTCGGTCATGCCGACGACGCCAAGCTCGCCTCGGGTACGACCGCGATCATCTTCGATTCCCCGGCGGTGGCAGCGATCGACGTCCGCGGCGGAGGCCCCGGCACGCGTGAGGTCTCGCTGCTCGATGTCGCCAACACGGTCGAGCGCGTCGACGCGATCGCGCTGTCCGGCGGCTCCGCCTTCGGGCTCGATGCCGGCGGTGGCGTGCAGGCCTGGCTCGCCGGACAAGGCCGCGGCTTTCGAATCCGCGAGGCCGTGATCCCCGTCGTGCCCGGCGCGATAGTGTTCGATCTGCTCAATGGCGGCGACAAGGCCTGGGGCCGCTTTTCGCCCTACCGCGATCTCGGCTACGCCGCGGCCGCGGCCGCCGGCACCGATTTTGCGCTCGGCAGCGTCGGCGCCGGCCTCGGCGCCACGACGGCCACCTTCAAGGGCGGGCTCGGTTCGGCGTCGGCCGTGACTGCGAACGGCGTCAAGGTCGCCGCGATCATGGTCGTCAACGCGGTCGGCAGCGTCACCGTCGGCGACGGGCCGTGGTTCTGGGCCGCGCCGTTCGAGCAGAACGGCGAGTTCGGCGGGCGCGGCCTGCCGCCGAAATTCACGCCGGACATGCTGGCGATGCGCATCAAGGGCGGCCCGGCCGCAAGCGAACGCGAGAACACCACGATCGGCCTCGTCGTCACCGATGCCATCCTGACCAAGGCGCAGGCCAAGCGGCTCGCGATGATCGCGCAGACCGGAATGGCCCGCGCCATCTACCCCGTGCACGCCCCGCTCGACGGCGACGTGCTGTTCGCGGCGGCCACCTGCGAGAAGCCGATCGAGCCGCTGGTCGAGCTCACCGAGCTCGGCATGGTCGCTGCCAACGTCGTCGCGCGCGCGATTGCGCGCGGCGTCCATAGCGCGACCGCGCTGCCGTTCGCGGGCATAGTGCCGGCGTGGAAGGATCGGTTCGGCTAGCGGCGTGGCCGCTGCGTAGGTGCGCTCCCTCGCCGCGCTTGCGGGGAGAGGTAAGGCGTCAGCGCTATTTAGTTCGGACTAGCCGAGCTCACACGCTCATCGACATCGTTGAAGACGGAGTCGCGGACGAGGCCTGCCCCTGGCGCTGCATGAGCTGCGCAAACAAGTCGTAGGCCGAGTTGCCGGCGCTTGATGCACCCGGAACCGTCGTCGACATCTTGAATCCGTCGGCGTAGGTGACGGTGGTGGTGGTCGAGCCGTCGGCGTTGGTCGTCGTGGTCGAGGTCGACCCGCCGCTCGATTGCGACGACGAATCCGAGCCGCTGCCGGACGCATCGCCCGAGCCGCTCGCGCCCTGGGCATGGTGGCCATGATGGCCGCTCTTCAACGCCTTCGACATCTCGTCAACCGTGACGCTGCCGTCGGAATTCGCGTCGAGCTTCGAGAATACGTCATCGGCCTGCGCCAGGTTGGTGCCGCCGGCACCCAGCGCCTTCTCGAATTCCGACTGGGTGATCTTGCCGTCGCCATCCGCGTCGATCTGCGAGAACAGATGCTTCAGCGCATCGTCCCGGCTCATCGAGGAGGTCGAGCCCGTCGAGGTCGAGCTGGCGGAGGTGTTCGTGCTGTCCGACGACTGGCTTTGCGCAGCGAGCAGTGCGCTCATCGTCTCCGGCGCGATCTGCGGACAATTGCCCGAGTTGACCGACGAGGTCGCGCCGGTCGTCGAGCTGCTGCCGCTGTCGATCGCGAACGGATTCGTTGCGCCTTGCGAGGATCCCGTCTTCTGCGTCGACGACGACGATTTCGAGTTCGTCAGCGACTGAATCGCGTCGAGCGCAGCCGAGACGGCACCGAGGGCGAACAACATTGCACAACTCCAACCGATGCGGCATGCCGCAGCCAATGTCCTGAACGGAGGTCAGCAAGCGTCGTGCCAGCACGAAAAGCTCAATGAAATCCGGCCTGACCGTGTCTTGCGAAACCGGGGAACACCGGCAATTCATGCCGCAGGCGGCAGAATTTTCCGCCCACAAGAAGCAGGCCTCCCTGCATTGCCCGGCGCAAATGCCCATGTTAGGCGAGGCCAATCCTCCTTCGGCCGCCACGGGAAACCGCGCCCAATGACCCAAGCCCTCAGCCCCCGCCCCCTGGCAATCGCGCCCTCGATCCTGGCCTCGGATTTCTCAAAACTCGGCGAAGAGGTCCGCGCGGTGGACGCCGCCGGCGCCGACTGGATCCATCTCGACGTGATGGACGGGCACTTTGTTCCGAACATTTCTTATGGCCCCGACATCATCAAGGCGATGCGCCCGCACACGAAGAAGATCTTCGATGCGCACCTGATGATCTCGCCCTGCGACCCCTATCTCGAGGCGTTTGCAAAAGCCGGCTGCGACCACATCACCGTGCATGCCGAGGCCGGTCCCCACCTGCATCGCTCGCTTCAGGCGATCCGCGCGCTCGGCAAGAAGGCCGGCGTCTCGCTCAATCCGGGCACGCCGATCAGCGCGCTAGAATATGTCATCGACCTGATCGACCTCGTGCTGGTGATGTCGGTCAATCCCGGCTTCGGCGGCCAGGCCTTCATCCCCTCCGCGATCGGCAAGATCCGCGACATCCGCGCGATGACCGCGGGCCGCCCGATCGACATCGAGGTCGATGGCGGCGTCGGCCCTGACGTCGCGGGCGCGCTGGCTGCCGCCGGCGCCAACGCGTTCGTCGCCGGCACCTCGGTATTCAGGGGCGGCACGCAGGAAGCCTACAAGACCAACATCGCCGCGATCCGCAACGCGGCGCTCGGGGCGCGCGGCGAAGCGATCTGAGCTGCGCGGCAGCAGTTGCGGAGAAGCTGCGGCTCTTGCGGGGTGCAGCGCGCAGTCCTTAAGATTGCAACCTGAATCCGTACTCCTCCGGACTTCCCTGATTCGTGCAAATCACAGCAAGTGATTCCTGCCTGTTTTGGCGGGAGCACATCATGACGACGACCCTGGTTTGGATTGGCGTGGCGTTGTGGCTTGGTTTTGGTGCATTCGTTGTGTTTGGCCCATCGGCCGGACCGGTGAAGGTCCCGGCACGTTCGGCACGCATCATCCGTCGCGACAGGGCGTGACGCCCGTGCAGATCGCGATCGTGAAGCGCCAGCCGAAGCGCAGGTGCCGCATCCCGCGGCGCCCGCATCCGAGCCTCGACTATTTCTTCGGTCGTCTCGAACGCACCGAAGGCGAGATGCGCGACAACGCCGGGGCCGAGATGGTGGACCTGGATCGCCCATTCCGGTCACGCGCCGGCATTGAATCTTTTTCCGGATTGAACCGATGAAACCGCACTGCCCGAACTGCCTGAAGGAAATGACCAAGGGGCCCGCTTCGCCTAACCTCTTCAATTGCGAGCCCTGCCGCGAGATCGTCCAGTACTTCGGTGGCAGCGCGGATCACGGCGAAGCCGGCCCGCACTTCTCCTGGCCCATCCGCCGCAAGGGCGTCGCTCACGCAGCCTGATCCGGCCAGCAGGACGAGGCCTATCCTGTCGCCTCGTCCGTATCCGCCTCGGCCGCATCCGCGGCCAACCGCGGCGGCCGCACCACGGTGACGGTGCAGGTCGCTTCCGAGGCCACCTTGGCCGAGACGCTGCCGAGCAGCGTCCGCCTGAACGAGCCCTGCCGCGCGCCGATAATGACGTGGTCGACCTGGTTGACCTCGGCGAACTCCAGCAGCGCGGCGGCGGGGTCGATCGCCTCCAGCACATGAACCGACAGCCGGCTCTCGTCCAGCTTGAGCGGCGTGGCCCAATGCCTCAGCGCCACCAGGCGGTCGACATGCTTGTTCGAGCCCTGCTCGTCCAGCGTCCGGTCGACGGCGATGCGGTTGAGCTTGAGCACGTTGACGCAGGCGAGCCGCGCTGACGGCAACGTTGCGAGAATGCGTTCGGTGGTGACGCGCAGCGCCTCGTTGAGCTCCGGCGCGCCTTCCGCGGTGTCGAGCGCGACCGCGAGGATCGGGCTCGATGCGATCTGCGCCGCGACATCGGCCTTCGCGCGCGGCTGCATGACGCCCTGGTTGAACCGGCGCCGCCAGGCGACGCTCAAGGAGTCACGCTTCAACCGCTCCGAGCGTGCGGTGAGCTTGACCTGGTCCGGATGGGTGAGATCGAAGGCGAGCTGCGCGGCGGTCGGGTAGCGCCAGCCCGGCTCGATCTCCAGACACCGCAGCACCACCTCCTGGAGCCAGGGCGGATAGTCGGCTCGCAGCGTGCGCGGCGGATGCGGATCGCGCCACAGCCTCCGCCGCATCGCGCGCAACGTCTCGCCCTCGCCGAACGGCCGCTCGCCGGTGGTGAAGAAATAGAGCAGCACGCCGAGAGAAAACAGATCGCTGCGCGGATCATCGCGCACGCCCAAAAGCCGTTCCGGCGCCATGTAGGGCGCGGTGCCGTAAGGCAGGCGGAACTCCTCCTGCAACAGGTCGGGCAGATGGTTGTGGTGCGACAGGCCGTAATCGATCAGGACCGCCTCGCCAGAGTCGCGGAACATGATGCTGCTCGGCTTGATGTCGTGATGGATCACGTTCTGCCGGTGGAGGTCGGCGAGCGCGGTCGCGATCCTCGCCACCAGCGACCGCGCCTCCTCGTAGGGCAGCGGCAGGTCGGGCAGCCGCTTGTACAGCGTGGTCCCCGGAATGCGCTCGATGACGACATAGGCCTGACGGGCGAAATCGCCGGTGCCGAAACAGGCCGGCACATGCGGTCCTGCGAGCCGCGGCAGGATCATCATCTCCATCTCGAAGGAGACGATCGCCGCCGGGTCCTCGCCTTCGGACACCCGCGGGATCTTCATCAGCAGCGGGGTGTCGATGCCGGGATGGGTAACCATCCACAGCGTCGCCATGCCGCCGGCATGGACGCATTCGCCGATGGTGTAACCGTCGATCTCGGCGCCGGGCTTGACCAGGGGTATCGGCATCGCTGTCAGCGTCCCTCCGACAGCCGGTCGGCGAGCCAGGGCGGCAGGCCGTTCTCGCGGATCCGGCTCGCCGCGCTCGCGATGTCATAGGGCGCGCGGCAATAGGTGATCTCGCACGAGACCGTGTCGAACAGCACGAAGGCCGCGGACGGATCGCCGTCGCGCGGCTGGCCGACCGCGCCGAGCACGGCGAGCCATTGCCGCCCGCGCAGGAGCGGCACGGAGACACCGGTCTTGGGCACGAGGCTCGTCATCTTCGCCGTCACCGACATCGAATAGAGCGCGGGACGGTGGATGTGGCCACAGAAGGTGACATGGGCGGGCGTCGAAATCAGGCTCTTGGCGGCATCCGCCGTCGAGCGGATATAGTGCCAGCGCTGGGGACTCGAGGCTTCCGAGTGCACGAACAGACGGTCACCATCCTCGACCAGCATCGGCAGCTCGGCGAGGAACCGGCGCTGCGCTGTGTCGAGCCGCCCCCGCGTCCATTCGATCGCGATCTGCGCCTCGGCGTTCATGGTCTCGGCCGAGGAATTCACAGCCTGGTCGTGATTGCCACGCACCGCGACGGCGCCATGGGCCACCAGCTCCATTGCGGTGTCCACCACCCACTCCGGGTCGGCGCCATAGCCCACGAGATCGCCGAGCAGCACGAACCGCTCCGCCCCGCGGGCCCGCGCGGCCTTCAGGCAGGCATCGAACGCCTGCCGGTTGCCATGGATATCCGAGAAGACAGCTAGGAGCACGCACCCTCCACCCTCGAAGGCTATCTGGACGCCGATAAAGCCAATTTGAGGGACGTCAACAAGATGCGCCAGCGCCGGGCTATTTTCCAGCGCGCCGCTTGCGGCCATGGTGAAGAGCCTATTGCTCGTCCTTCGGCGGCATCCGGGGCGGCGGCAGCGGCGTGAAGACGGCGCCTTGCGCGCCGGCCGGCGGGGCGTTGAACTCACCGGTCGAGGAATCGCCGCCAGACGTCTCGAGCACGGCCTTTGGCGTCACATATTCCCGGACCATGTCGATGAGGCTGCCGTCGCCGCCGCCGAAATCCGCCGCGCGCCCGCCCTGCGGATGCCCGGCCGCGATCTCGTTCTGCGCAGCGTGGGTCTTGTCGGCCAGCCTGTCGTTGTAGGGCACGCGGAAGGCCCGCGGGATGCCGCTCGGGCGGTTGTCCTCATCGAGCTCCTCGATCCAGAAATAGATCGAGCCCGGGTCGCCCGCCAGCGAATGCGGCTCGACGATGCGCGCCTGGAGCAGCTTGAACGAGGTCGGCATCCGCTCCGCGCTGGCCCAGCCGAGCAGGGAGCGCATGCCGCCGAAGCTGACGACATAGAATACGCTGGTCACCACCACGGCGGTCGCCTTCAGCGACCAGTGGAGGCGGGCATAGACCAGCACGACCAGCAGCAGCGCACCGATCACGGCGTAGGCGATCGACAGCGTCAGGATGACCTGTTGCAGATCACTCACGGCGTATCCTCACACCGGTCTTCGGATCGATGTCGCCGCCGTTGCGCCAGGTGCTGCGGAACGTCTCCAGCAGCGATTTCGGCCGCTGATCCACGTTGACCACCTTGCCCTCGGCATCGAGCCGGAACCGCACCGCCGTCTTCTCGTCGCCGGTGTGGTCGAGCGTCAGCTTGTTGTCGAAGACGACCTGCGCGGTCGGATTGAGCTTCTGCACCTTCACGTTGGCCGAGACGGGCTCGCCGGTCGTGGCCTGGAAATGCGAGACGTTGACGGTGTATTCGCCGGCGACGATGCCGCGCACCGTGACGATCTCCTCGCGAATGGGCGAAGCGATCTTCTTGCCGTTGACCGTGATGAAATCGTTGGCGCCGCCGCGATCGTCACGGTCGAGCGTGAGGAATCCGGCCTCGCGGTGCCGGTACCAGGCGATGTTGCCGGCGGGATCCTGCACGAACAGGTCGAGATCGTCGGGGTGATTGTCCGGCCAGTCCAGCGTGATCATAAACTCGGCCTTGGAGTCGATCTTGCCGTCCTTGGCATCCGGGGACACCGCGAGCAGAGCGAGAAAGAACAGGAAGGCGATCACCTGGAGCGCCTTGAACAGCATCACGCCCAGCGGATCGAACGACTCCTCGCGCGGATAGAGACCGAAATCATCCATCATGACGGCGTTCCAGAGCCGGCGTGACGTAGGTCTCGGTCAGCACGACGGCGTCCGAGAACACCCGCTGGGTCGCGGCGTCCAGCATGTAGTACTGGATCCGGACCAGGATCGAGCCGATGAGACCCGCGAGCGTCGTGTACATCGCGACCGCCATGCCGTCGCTCATCATCCCCATCGAGGAGCGCATCGCGACCTTGTCGGCGGCGTCCAGCCCCGCGATCGGCGCCAGCATGATGATGAAGCCGATGATGGTGCCGAGCAGGCCGAGCTTCATCAGCGTGTCGGAGACGAAGGCGCCGAACCCGTTGGAGCCGCGCAGGCGGTCGGCGAGCGTCCGCAGCAGCAGCGTCTGGTCGACCCGGCGGTAATCCTGCGCCGCAGCCTTCGTCACGAGGCTGTCGATGTGATCCCGTACCAGGCCGCGCGGCAGCGAGTTCGCGCTGGCGTCGAGAGCCTTGCTGCCACCGGTCGCCGCCAGCACCGCGCGGCAGCGCCGCGCCGCCGCCCCCTCACGCGCGATCGCCCGCGTCCGCAGGAAGCAGTGACCGCAGGTGACGATGTAGAGCACCGCGATCACGCTCGAAATGTAGGTCCGGTCCGAGGTGAGCATCAGATGGATCAGCCCGAACCGCCACAACAGGATGACGGCGAAGATGGAAAGGCCTGTGAAGATCATCCAGAACAGGAGCGCGCTCCGCTCGGCCGGGTCGGCCGGTTGCCGTGCGGTCGGTCCAATCGTGATCGAGCTCATGCTGCATCGCTCCGGGCCTGCAACGATCTTTCGTCGCGGATTAGATCAAAGTCGCCGCGCCCGGTCCAAAGAGCCATGCCCAAATCGGCTTGGGAAATTTGCCCGAGCAGCAGTCCTGCCCTTCCCCGAGAATTGGCAAGGCGCGGCGACGTTGTTACTGTGAGCTTAGCAAACGTTGGGGGTGATCGCATGCGTCTCGTGCTCCAGCTCGTCGCCCGCCTGCTTCTCATCGTCGCGCTCTGCCTGGGGGCGGCCACGATATGGGCTACGTTCGACGCCTATCGCAGCGTCGACCGCGCGACCGCGGCGTCGGCGCAGCGTGTCGCGAAGGCGCTTCAGGCGCTGTACTGGCACGAGCTGTTGTTGCGCAGCAACAGAATGCGCGAGCACCTGCTGCCGGTTCCCGACTGGCGCACGATCGAGACGATGAAGCTGATCTCGCCCGGCGTATGCGTCGAGTTCCAGCCGGCGGCCGCATTTGAGAAGCCGCTCTGCGGCCAGAACCAAGGCATCGGCAAAATCCCGCCGCGCTGGTTCGCAGCCATCGTGCCGACGTTCCTCGGCAGCCATGCCGAGGTGGTGCGCCCTGTCAGTCCCCGCGCCGCGGCGGCCGGCACGGTCGTTGCGACACCCGATGCCGCCGCCGCGATCTCGCTGGCCTGGGAGTACATCCTCAACGTGGTCGATGTCGCGCTGTTGATGTCGGCGGCGATCGCGCTGCTCGCCTCGCTCGCAATCGCACACGCGCTGGCGCCGGCGCGCGCGATCGTCACCGCGTTGCAGCGCATGGCACGCGGACAGTATCGCACGAAGCTGCCGCGCTTCCGCTCGATGGAGCTCGCAATGATCGGCGAGGCCGTCGGCGAGCTCGGCGCGCGCCTGGAAGAGGCGACCGAGCAGCGCGCGGCGCTGACAAGGCGACTGATCGAGATTCGCGACGACGAGCGGCGCGCGCTCGCCCGCGAACTTCACGACGAGTTCGGACAGAACCTCTCGGCCATCCTCGCCTTCGCCAACACGATCGAGACCGCGGCCGCAAGGGAGAGCAAGGACAACGGCACCGCACAGGATGCACGCATGATCTCGCAGGCGACCCACCGCATCATGGCGTCCTTGCGCGACACACTGAAGCGCCTGCGCAATCCCCTGCCCGAAGAGCTCGGGCTCGAGGCGAGCCTCGTCAATCTCGTCGACCGCTGGCGCTCGCAGAGCGCGGCGCAGCCGACGATCCAGCTCGATCTCAAGGGCGACCTCGCCGACATCAGCGGCCCGGCCGCCACCACCGCCTATCGCGTCGCCCAGGAGTGCCTGACCAACGCGCTGCGCCATAGCGCGGCCCGCGAGATCTCGTTGCACATCGAGCGCCGTTCCGGCGAGGATGATGCGCTTCTGATCCGGGTCGAGGATGACGGCGGCGGCGATGCCGAGCGCGTGGCGCGCTCCGCCGGCTTCGGCCTCACCGGCATTCGCGAGCGCGTCGCGGCCGCCGGCGGCTCACTGTCGATCCTCCCCGCAACGCGCGGCCTCAGCGTCGCCGCCACGATCCCGCTCGCGGCATGAGGCGGGCATGACCGAGGTTGCGGCGACAGGCATCTCCGTACTGCTGGTCGACGATCATCCGATCGTCCGGCAGGGCTATCGGCGCGTGCTGGAGAGCCAGGGCGACCTCCATGTCGTGGCGGAAGCCGACAATGCAGCGGACGCCTACGGTGCCTTCAAGGTGCACGATCCCGACGTCGTCGTGATGGATATCTCGATGCCCGGCGCGAGCGGGCTGGAGGCGATCCGCAACATCCGCGCCCGCAGCCCGCGTGCGCGCATTCTCGTCTTCACCATGCACAACGAGGCGGTGCTGGTGAAAGCCGCCTTCAGCGCCGGCGCCAGCGGCTTCGTCACCAAGAGCAGCGAGCCGTCAGCAGTCGTCACCGCGATCCGCAGCGTTGCCCGCGGCGAGCGCGCCATGAGCGACGACATCGCCCATGTGCTGGCCGAGGACAGCCTGTCGCCGACCGGCTCGGTGCTTGATCAACTGGGTGAACGGGAAATCGAGATTTTGCGCCAATTCGCCGGCGGCGCGACGACCGAGCAGATCGCCTCACACCTCAATCTCAGTGTGAAGACGGTTCAGAACTATCACTATCTCATCAAGACCAAGACCGGCGCACGCACCGACGCGCAGCTCGTGCGACTCGCGGCAACGTGCGGGCTGACGAAGATCTAGTGCTTCGCAGCCCTGTACGAGGCACCCAAAGCACCTTCTCCATCGGCCATATGCTACCGCACGGCGTTCCGACCGCCTCCCCAACGAAGAACATCCAGTCTTTCCCAGACCATGCTAAGCTGGTTCGCGCGCGACATCTGGCACAAGGTCGGCGACTGTCTATCGGGCTCGGGTTTTTCAACGCGAGCCCATTTGAACTGCTCCTCAGAAGCCGCCTCGTTCCCGTTGTGTGTTTTGCACGACAACAGGAGACGCTTCCATGAACATCAGGGACAGTCTTCTTGCAACACTGATTGCTTCGGGCATTCTTGCGGTGGCCCCGTCAGGTGAAAGCTCCGCGATCGAAGCGAAAAATCAGATCACCATTCTTTATGATGCCTTCGGCACAAATGACGCGATGACAAAAGACTGGGGCTATTCAGCCCTCGTCGAAATCGCGGGAAAGCGCATCTTGTTCGATACGGGCGATAACCCCGAGATCTTCGCGGCAAACGTGAAGGCCAAGGGGGTCAACCTCTCCGACCTCGATTTTGTCGTTCTTTCGCACCGTCACTCCGATCACATGGCCGGTCTGTCCTACGTCCTGAGCGTCAATCCGACCGTCAAGGTCTATGCCCCAAAGGAGGGATTTGGCATCTACGGCTCGTCGCTGCCGTCCAGCTTCTATCGGAAGGACGAGGCGCTGCCGCCGGAGATGCGGTACTATGCTGGCAAGCCCCCCGAGGTGATGAAGTTCGGCTCGGCATGGGCCAACGCAAATTTCGAACTGATCGACCAGACGACCGAGATTGCTCCCGGGATCACGCTTATCTCGCTGATCTCCGATGCCCCCGGGACCAAAGAACTCAAGGAGCTGTCCTTGGCCGTCAACACTGCAGACGGAGTGGTCCTTCTGGTCGGTTGTTCGCATCCCGGGATCGAGCGCATCGTCGAGGCGGCGACCGCCATCAATCCCAGGATTCATCTCATCGCGGGTGGATTTCATCTCGTCGTTGCGCCTGACGAGATGATCGCGAAGGTCGTCACCGCGCTGAAGGACAGGTTCAGGGTCGACAGCATCGCGCCGGGACATTGCACCGGTGAGCCGACTTTTGCCGCGCTCAAGAAGGCATTCGGCGACAATTATCTCTATGCCGGCCTCGGCACGTCGATTCCGCTCGGAACGACTGCTGGCACGAATGTCAGACGCGGGGAAGGTCCGACGCCCGAGGACCTCACGACATATCGCAGACTGGCCGCTCGTGAAGACCCGTTCGGCATATTGCGGTCGCGCAGCCTGCGGTTGGGATCGAATCTCTAGCGCATAGGTGCGTAGTTCGTACCTTTGTACGAGCTGCGCGGAACGGAACCGAGGCCGTCACGCTGTGGTTAGTAGAGGAGTGAAGGAGTAGCGCCATGAGTAAGGCTAATCACAAGGCAGTCCCTCATCCCCCGATCATCACGGTCGGCGAGCTCATCGACGAACTTTGCCGCTTGCCGGATACGGCCGTCGTCAACTTCCGCTGCCCCATGCTCGATCAGGAGCTGACATTCTACCGCCTTCGCAAGCGGTCAAAGGACGTCGTCGAAATCGCAGTCAATGCATACCCGGAAAGCCCGCCGGTTGTGCCGTCGACCCGCGCCGCGTTGCACGCGCGCAGACACGCGGCTCCCTCGCCGCCGCTGCGCGATGACGCGCTTCTTCACAAGGCGAGAGGGTGAAGTCTTACTCAAAGGTATGGCGTCCGATTGTCTGCCCTAAAGGGGCCGCCTCACTTGGCGGTCGCTAAAAGTCTCTTCGATTCTTCCGAGAGCGGTCGCACGCACCTCGACCAAGACGTTAGTGTCCCAATCTGCCTCTGCGACTGTGTGACCCACAGGCGGTATTGCATGCTTCGGCAGTCGACTTCTCCCGATGGGAAGTGGAACCAGGAAGCACCGTTCCGCACTTTGAAGTGGGCGTGCCGGTCTAGGCCTGCAACCCGCGCAGCAGCAGCGCCAGCGTCGCGTCGACGCGTGCGGGCAGATCGGCATCCTTCCACTCGTCGGCATGGGCCGGATGGTGGAAGCGACTGGTGGCGTCGAAGATCGCGCGTGCGGTGGCCTTGGTGTCGGTGACACTGAAAACGCCCTGCTTCACGCCGTCGGCGAGGATCGCCGACATCTGGTCGATCAGACCATCCTTGTGGCACTTCACCGCCGCGCAGGCTTCGCGCGCCAACGTGAGATAGGTCTGGAACATCTCGGGATCGTCGCAGACGCGCTCGCGCTTGGCGGCGAACAGCGTGCGCAGCCAGCGGTCGAGCCGCTCCGGCGCGGGACCAGCAGCGTCTTCAGCGATCTGGCGCAACGGCCCGTCGATGCGCTCGAGCCAGCGTTTGGCCACCGCCTCGCGCAGCGACGCCTTGCTCGGAAAATGCCGGTAGACGCTGCCATGGCTCACATCGAGCGCACGAGCAACATCGACCACGGTGGCCTTGGCAAGTCCGTAGCGCCGAAGCACGTCCTCGGTGACTTCGAGGATCCGCTCCGGCGTCAGTACAACGGCTTCATTCATGCCAGCACCATGTTCCCGCTAAAGGGCTCAGTTACCCGGCGATAGGACCACTTCCGAAGCGGCCGCGCCGGTCGTTCGGAAGGCTCTCGCCTTAATGAGGCAGTTTTGCAGCCTGCGCCGCGATCTGGCGCGCCACCAGCAAATTGAGCCAATGCCCAATCGTCCCGGTGAAGTTGATGATTTCGGTCGTCATTTTCTTATTCTCCATTCGTCCGCGGCCCTCGCCCTTCAATTGCGTCCCTCGATCCGTGACTGTTTCGGATGTTGGGGCCCCAGGAGGTGACCGCGGGACGCCCAAGTGGAGCGTCCCAGAACGGATATACACGTCACGCTGACAGATTTCAATATCTGTCAGTCAATGATCCGTGATTGACAGTTAATTTCTGAGCCGTCGGTTAGGGCCGAAACGGCCGCGTTCGGCGCGTGGCTTCCGGTCATCCCCCGCTACCTCGTCCTGGCCGTTTGTTTCGCCCTCCCCGCTCTGCTAAATCGCGGCGTAAAAAGCATTTTGGCCGGAGCCGCGCCCCTTGCCTCCCATGGGGCGCCCCCGCCCCACCTTCTGGAGCCGTCAGATGATTCC
Source organism: Bradyrhizobium sp. Cp5.3 (assembly GCF_000426265.1). Lineage (NCBI taxonomy): Bacteria > Pseudomonadati > Pseudomonadota > Alphaproteobacteria > Hyphomicrobiales > Nitrobacteraceae > Bradyrhizobium > Bradyrhizobium sp. Cp5.3. The sequence goes on from NZ_AUFA01000010.1 coordinate 151,491, forward strand.
CCGTTATACTCGCCCGGAAATGGCCTCGATCTGGGAGCCGCAGACGCGGTTCAAGATCTGGTTCGAGATCGAGGCGCATGCGGCGGACGCGCTAGCCGAGCTCGGGACGATCCCGAAACAGGCTGCCAACACGGTCTGGGAAAAGGCCAAGAACGCCACTTTCGACGTCGCCCGCATCGACGAGATCGAGCGCGAGACCAAGCACGACGTCATCGCCTTCCTCACCCATCTCGCCGAGATCGTCGGCCCCGAGGCGCGCTTCGTGCACCAGGGCATGACCTCCTCCGACGTGCTCGACACCTGCCTCAACGTGCAGCTCACCCGCGCCGCCGACCTCTTGCTCGCCGACCTCGACAAGGTGCTGGCGGCGCTGAAGAAGCGCGCCTTCGAGCACAAGATGACGCCGACCATCGGCCGCAGTCACGGCATCCATGCCGAGCCGGTCACCTTCGGCCTCAAGCTCGCTTATGCCTATGCCGAGTTCTCGCGCGCCAAGGAGCGCCTGATCGCGGCGCGGAAAGAAGTTGCGACCTGCGCCATCTCCGGGGCCGTCGGCACCTTCGCGCAGATCGATCCGCGCGTCGAAGAGCATGTCGCCAAGGCCATGGGCCTGACGCCGGAGCCGATCTCGACGCAGGTGATCCCGCGCGACCGTCACGCGATGTATTTTTCGACGCTCGGCGTGATCGCCTCTTCCGTCGAGCGCCTCGCGGTGGAGATTCGCCATCTCCAGCGCACCGAGGTGCTGGAGGCCGAGGAGTTCTTCTCCGAAGGGCAGAAGGGCTCGTCCGCGATGCCGCACAAGCGCAACCCGGTGCTGTCGGAAAACCTCACCGGCCTCTCGCGCATGGTGCGCGCCTATGTGACGCCGGCGCTGGAGAACGTCGTGCTCTGGCACGAGCGCGACATCTCGCACTCCTCGGCCGAGCGCATGATGGGCCCCGATGCCACCGTGACACTCGACTTCGCGCTGGTGCGCCTCGCCGGCCTGATCGACAAGCTCCTGGTCTATCCCGCCAACATGCAGAAGAATCTCGACCGCCTCGGCGGCCTGGTGCATTCGCAGCGCCTGCTGCTTGCCTTGACGCAGAAGGGCGCGAGCCGCGAGGACGCCTACAAGCTTGTGCAGCGCAATGCGATGCCGGTCTGGCGCGGCGAAGGCGACTTCCTCCAGCTCCTGAAGAAGGACGCCGAGGTGAAGAAGTATCTCACCGACGCCGAGATCGAGGAGCAGTTCGACCTCGGCTACCACCTCAAGCACGTCGACACGATCTTCAAGCGCGTGTTCGGGGAGTCGTAACCCCCTTGGTCACAATCTCCAGATTCCGGGTTCGACGCTGGCGCGTCGCCCCGGAATGACGATACGGTAGCTCAAGAATCCCAGAGAACGGACCCTCCCCATGCCCATCGTCAACCGCATCGCCGCCCTCTCCGACGAAATGGCCGCCTGGCGCCATGACTTCCACGAGAATCCCGAGTTGCTCTACGAAGTCCACCGCACCGCCGGCATCGTCGCCGACAGGCTGCGCGAGTTCGGCTGCGACGAGGTGGTGACCGGCATCGGCCGCACCGGCGTGGTCGGCGTGATCCGCGGCCGCAAGAGCGCGTCCGGCAAGACCATCGCCCTGCGCGCCGACATGGACGCGCTGCCGATCATGGAAACCGCCGATGTACCCTACGCCTCGAAAGTCCCCGGCAAGATGCACGCCTGCGGCCATGACGGCCACACCGCGATGCTGCTGGGCGCCGCAAAATATCTCGCCGAAACGCGCAATTTCGACGGCACCGCAGTTCTGATCTTCCAGCCCGCCGAGGAAGGCGGCGGCGGCGGCAAGGCCATGGTCGAGGACGGGCTGATGACGCGCTGGAACGTCCAGGAGGTCTACGGCATGCACAACATGCCGGGCCTCGCCGAAGGCCATTTCGCGACCACGCCTGGTCCGATGCTCGCCTCCTCCGACAACATCCAGATCACCGTCTACGGCAAAGGCGGCCACGCCGGCGCCGGCCCCCACAAGGCGGTCGACAGCGTGCTGATCGGCTCACAGATCGTCAACGCGCTGCAGTCGATCGTCGCGCGCAATGTCGATCCGCTGAAATCGGCGGTCATCTCCGTCACGCAATTCCACGCCGGCACCGCCTTCAACATCATCCCCGAGGTCGCCGAGCTCAGCGGCACCGTGCGCACGCTCGATCCCGAAGTGCGCGATCTCGTCGAGCGCCGCATCGGCGAAGTCGCCGACAGCGTCGCGCGCGCCTATGGCGGCTCGGCCGAGACGAAGTACACGCGCATGTATCCGGTGACGATGAACCATCCGCGCGAGGCCGGCATCGCCGCCGATGTCGCGCGCGACATCGTCGGCGCCGAGCGCGTCAACGAGAAGTTCATCCCGATGATGGGCGCCGAGGATTTTTCGTTCATGCTGGAAGCGCGCCCCGGCGCGATGATCCTGGTCGGCATGGGCGACGGCAACGAGTGCCACCATCCGGCCTACGTCTTCAACGACAACATCCTCGGCCACGGCGCCTCCTATTGGGTGCGCCTGATCGAGACGAGGATGCCAACGGGCTAGACTAAACCAGAACCGCATTCGCAGTCGCTCCAGCCCGGGTGAGGACTTGGCCGTCGTAGTTCAAGAAGCGAGGGCGGAAGCGACACCCGGGAGGGTTCTCGCTAGGTTGCAGCAAGGTCCCGGATATCGCCGCGCTCATCCGGGCTACGATGCCGTCTCGACGCGAGCGCTTAATTGCACACTTCCATCTGTCCACCATAGTATCCGGCCGTGTTGAGGCCGGATTTTTGCCCCACCAGTCTGCACCCACTCCTGACTGGACGGCAGCCTGCTTGGTTACAGATCATCTGACCGCTGACCTGCGGCTTGGAAGGAGTGGCCTCATCTAGCTTCCGTTCGCCGTCCCGCTTCCTCGCGTCGTCGCGCGTCGCGACCGGCTTCTTGTCCTGGACCTTCTCGCATTCATTGTCGTCGCTGACGCGATAGCCGGCACGGCAGGTGATCTTGACGCATTGATCGCCATCGGCCCTGAAGCCGTGATCGCAGACCAGCGGGCAGACGCGGCTCGGCTTGGCCTTCAGCGCATCCAGCGCGTCGGTGCTCGCAAGCTTCGCGTCGAACTTGGTACCGGCGTATTTGTTGAACAGCGTCAACGAGCGCTGCGCCGCCGAATTCCATTCACCACCAGCGCCTGAGGTGAGACAGCCGACGCGCCGCAATTCGAGCTGTACGGATTTCGCGAGATCGGCGTCGGACAATGCGGAATTTGGCCCCGTGGCCAGCGCAGCGACCTTCTTGTCAGCCTCGCTTCCGTCCTGCTTTGGCTTGGCCGCAGCTTCCGCTGCCGCGCGCTCGGCCTGCTGCTTTGCCGCGAGATCCGCGGCCGCCTTCTCGGCCACCTGCTTGTCGGCGGCGGACTTCGCGGCCGCAGCCTCGGCCGCCTTGCGCTGCCGCTCGGCCGCTTCCGCTTTGGCCTGCTCAACCTGCTTCTGTTTCTCGGCCGCGACCCTCGCGTCTTCGGCCGCCTTCGCCGCCGCGGCGGCCTTTTCCAGCTCCGCCTTCTGCGCGCGCTCCGCCGCGAGCCTTGTCTTCTCCTGTTCGGCCAGACGCGCCTTCTCGGTCGCCGCCGCGCGCACCTCTTCGGCGGCGATCTTGTTCAACTGGCCCTTGGCCAGATTGGCATAGAAACCCTCCGGATATTGCGCCAGAAACGCTTCCCAGGCGTCGCGCGTGGCGAGCTGGAGCGCGAGCTCATAATCCCTGCGAATGGCATCCTGCGGATTGGCCTGCGGGCCGGTCGCGGCCGGCTTCGCCGGCACCAGCGCCACATCGTCGCCGCCCAGCGAGCCATAAACATACGGCTCCTGCCTGTTACCGGTCGTCTTCAAGACGTCGTCACGCACGAAGCCGAACGCCTTGCGCAGATCTAGCCCGGGCTTGGGCAGATGATCGACCAGCGCCGTGGCGAACGGGCTATTTCCGGTGTCACCGTCGGATGCCGTCGATCCCGCCTTGGCCGAAAAGGCGATCATCGTGTTCGGGCTGGTCGGCTCGATCTTGGCGAGCCCGCGGCCGATCGCACGCGGGGCGACCGTGCGCTTCATGGTCTTGGCGAAGGGGTTGTCGCGGCAGGCATCGAGGATGACGAGACGCAACCGCTTCGCCGGCTCGACCGCGAACAACGCGCGATCGAGCGCGACCGTCTCGTCCAGAACGTCGCCGTCGGTCTCCAGCGTGGCGTCGGTCGGGATGAGATAGTTGTTGCCGTCGAGTTCGATGCCGTGGCCAGCGTAGTAGATCACCGCCATGTCGGCGTCGCGGACCTTGCCGGCAAACTCACGCAGCATCCGCCGCATCTCGGCGGCATTGAGGTCCACCTTGACGTCGACCGCATCGAAGCCGGCCTTCCTGAACATGTCGCCGATAAGGCCGGCATCGTTTGCCGGGTTCGCGAGCCTCGGCACGTTCTTGTAGGCGGAATTGCCGATGACGAGCGCGACGCGCTTCTCAGCCTGCGCGGGCGCGCAGGCGAAGAAAGCTGCAAAAATCAATGCACAGAATAATCGAATGATGTTCACGCTAATCACCTGCGGGCCTTGATGCACGGCACAGAATCGGTCGTTACGCAAAACTAATTGCACACCTCTTGGCCTACACCGGGGAGTTGGACCCTTCCAGGGATAACTCCACTGCCCAGCCGGCACCCTTTTTGCACCGGGCGACAGCCTGTCTGAGTGCAAATAATCTGCCCACTCGCCTCAGGCTTGGCCGGTGAAGATTCGGTGGCCTTCCGCTCCGTATCGCGCTTCCTTGAATCCTCGCGCGTCGCGACCGGCTTCTTCTCCGGAATCTTCTCGCATTCGTTGTCGTCGCTGACGCGATAGCCGGCGCGGCAGGAGATCTTCGTGCACTGATCGCCATCGGCCCTGAAGCCGTGATCGCACACGAGCGGGCAGACGCGGCCCGGCTTTGCCTTCAGCGCATCCAGCGCGTCGATGCTCGCAAGCTTCGCGTCGAGCTTGGTGCCGGCATATTTGTTGAACAGCGTCAGCGAGCGCTGCGATGCGGCGCTCCAGTCGCCGTCAACGGCGGCGGAAAGGCAGCCGACGCGGCGTAATTCGCTCTGCACGGATTTCGCCAGATCGGCCGCCGATAGTGTGGACGCGGGCGCCGGCGAAAGCGCCGCCACTTTCTGGCTCTCGCTCTCGGGCATCTGCCGATCGGCTGTCTGTTTTGCGGCCTGCTCGGCGGACGCCTTCTCCGCGGCCTGCCTGGCGGCAAGCTCGATTTTGGCCTTCTCCGCCGCCTGCTTCTCGGCAAGCGCCTTCGCGGCGGCAGCTTCGGCCGCCTTGCGTTGCTGCTCGGCCGCTTCGGCTCTGGCCTGCTCGACCTGCTTGGCCTTCTCGGCGGCGATGCGCGCGTCCTCTGCGGCCTTCGCCGCAGCGGCGGCCTTTTCCAGCTCCGCCTTCTGGACGCGTTCGCTGGCGAGCCTTGCCTTCTCCTGTTCGGCCAGACGCGCCTTCTCGGTCGCCGTGGCGCGCTCCTCTTCGGCCGCAATCTTTTTCAGTTGCACGCGGGCCAGATTGGCATAGAACCCGTCGGGATAGGCCTGCAGAAACGCTTCCCAGGCCTCGCGGAGGCCGGCCTGCAACGCAAGCTCGTAGTCGCGGCGTACGCTGTCCTGCGGATTGGCCTGCGGGCCGGCCGCGGCGGGCTTCGCCGGCACCAGCGCCACGTCATCGCCGCCCAGCGAACCATAGACGAACGGCTCCTGCTTGTAGCTCGTCGCCTTCAGGACATCGTCGCGCACGAACCCGAACGCCTTGCGCAGATCGAGGCCGGGCTTCGGCAGATGATCGGCCAGCGCCGTCGCAAACGGACTGTTCTTGGAATCGCCATCGGAGGCCGTCGAGCCGGCCTTCGCGGCAAAGGCGATCATGGTGTTCGGGCTGGTCGGCTCGATCTTGGCAAGGCCGCGGCCGATCGCACGCGAGGCCACCGTCCGCTTCATGGTCTTGGCGAAGGGGTTGTCGCGGCAGGCGTCCAGGATGACCAGCCGAAGCTGCTTCGCCGGCTCGATGCTCACCAGCACACGATCAAGCGGGAACGCCTCGTCGTAGACGTCGGTATCGGTCTCGAGAGCGGCATCGATCGGAATGAGGTAGTTGTTGCCATCGACCTCCATGCCGTGGCCGGCATAGTAGACGACCGCGACGTCGGCATCGCGCGCGCGGGTGCCGAACTCGCGCAGCGCCTTGCGCATCTCGGCGCCGCTCAGATCCTGTTTAACATCGACCGCGTCGAAGCCAGCCCTCTTGAACATGCCGCCGATCAGGCCGGCATCGCTCACGGGATTAGCGAGCCGCGGCACGCTCTTGTAGGCGGAATTGCCGATCACGAGCGCGACCCGCTTCTCGGCATGAGCCGGTCCGCAAGTCAGCCAGATTGCAAAAATCAATAAACCAAAAAGCCGAAACGGAATCACTGCAGTCCCCCCGGATGCAATTCCAGAACACACTATTCACAGCATGGCCGAAAGCAATCTCCCTTCTGTGACAAGCGTCACATAAAGGCATCCAAGCGGGTCTATGGATAATGCCCGTCATCGGGCCGCAGAGCGTAGAGCCGTTGGCTCACCCGTCCTCAGCAGGCGAGATGCGGTCTCGTCTGGCGCGAGAGGCAGGGTGAACTGAAAGACGGCGCCGTGAGGCTCGTTCGCGCCGGCCCACATCCGTCCGCCATGCGCCTCGATGATCGAGCGGCAGATGGCGAGGCCCATCCCCATGCCTGTCGGCTTGGTGGTGTAGAAGGCGTCGAACAGGCGCTCCACATTCTTCGGATCCAGTCCCGGACCGGAATCCCGCAAGGTGACCTGCACGCCATTCGATGCGTCCCTGCCGGTGCTGATCAGCAACTCGCGTCCCCCCTCGCCGACCCCGGCCATCGCCTCGACCGCGTTGACAATCAGGTTGAGGATCACCTGCTGAAGTTGAACCCGATCTGCCTGAACGGGCGGCAAGCCTTCGGCAAGTTGCGTTCGCACCGAGACGCCGTTCTTGAACGCTTCGCTGCGGGTCAGCGCAATGACCTCGAGCACCGCCTGGTTGATCTCCATGTCCTCCTTTTGCGGGGGCGCCTTCCTGATCAGCGCTCGGATCCGGCCGATGATGTCGCCGGCTCGCATGCCATCAGCGGTGATCCAGCCGAACGTCTGCCTGACCCGCTCCAGATTTGGCGGTTGAGCCTGAAGCCAAGTCAACCCGGCCTCGGCGTTCGCCACGATCGCGGCGATCGGCTGGTTGACTTCATGGGCGATCGAAGCGGTGAGCTGCCCCATCGTGGTGACGCGATTGGCGTGCGCGAGCTCAATCAGGGCTTCATGGTAGCGCCGCTCGTGTTCGCGAGCTTCGGCTTCCGCCCGCTTGAGAGGCGTCAGATCAAGCACAAAGCCGACCCCTTGATCCCCGCCTTCTGCAAACATGGTCCCGCCGATCAGCACGGGCACGCGGCTTCCGTCCTTGCGCACATACTCCTTCTCGAATGGCAGGGCCGTCCCGACCCGCTTCAATTCCCCCACGGTTTGCAGGTCGCGGTCGCGCCATTCCGGCGGCGTGAGGTCGGTCCGATGCACGCGCCCCGAGACGAGATCCTCCCGGTCGTAGCCCACGATGCGCAGGAAGGCATCGTTGGCCTCGAGAATGCGTCCCTCGACCTCCCAGATGATGATGCCGATGATGTTGGCATCGAACAGGCGCCGGATCTTGATATCGCGCGCTGCAACATCGCTCTGGAGCTGGATGTTCTCCTCGGTCGCCTTTCTGCGCCGTTTCGCTTCGAGCCGCGCGAGCGCCAGCGCAGCTCCAGCCAGCGCGACGACGAGGACAACGGCGCCGGTGATCCACCATGTCCAGCGTTGCTCGAAGGCTTCGGCGCGCGCCTCGCGGTCGGCGAGACGGAAGCGCTCGTGATCCACCATCAGGTCGATCTGCGAGCGGATCTCATCCATGCTGCGGATCATCGCCAGCGCCGCCAGCCCGGACGTGCCGGCCGTCTTCACCATCTCGTCGATCTCGCGCAGCTTGGCTGTAACGGTCAGCGCCAGATGTTGAGCGCGCAGCCTCTGCAACGGATCGTCCGCGACCAGCGCCTGCAGCGCCTGCGCCTCTCGCCGTACACCTTCGTCGGAGACGCCGTAGGCCTTGAGATAGGTCGGGTCGAGGGTCATCAGATACCCGCGACGTTCGGCCTCCAGTTCCGCGATGATCGCCCGCAGCCGATCGAGTGTTTCGAGGACTTGGCGGCTATGCCCGACCACGTGATGAGTGGATTGCCGCTCCTGCCAATATTCCAGGCCGAGAATTGCGGTCGCGGAAAACAGCGTCAGCAGCGCCACGACCGCCAGGACCAGCGGACGAGCAAGCCATCGCAAAGGCAGGGCCCGAACAGGGACGGACATTGGCCGTGCGTCTTCGATTCGTGTGACCGTGCGTGTTCTGGTGCCGACGCCAGAGCATGATAGGACAATAGCACGGATGGGTAGGTCGGGAACCCGACATTCATCGGACCACTTCAGTGGTGAGAGCCGCGATGTCGCAGGTGTACGGTCCCGCGCGCGTGCTATGAATGAATGCCCTTGGTGATCGAGGGAGCATCAACATGGCGCAGGGTGAAAACTCATCGGGCCGTCGCTATCGGGCGAGCCGACGCAGCTTCGTCAGGGGATTGGGGACGGCTGGCGTAGTCCTGCCGGCTCTGACCGCGCTGCCGCGCTGGGGCTTTGCCGAGGATACCACTGCGGCTTACGCAAGCGCGTCGATCGACTGGAAGCAGTTTGCCGGGCAGACGATCACGCTTGCGGGTGCGATCCATCCCTGGTCGCATGCGATCACGCCGCTGCTGCCGGAGTTCACCAGGCTCACGGGCATCACGGTGGACGCCGATTTCCAGCTGGAAACCACGTTCATGAGCGCTCTGCCGATCAGGCTCGCGCGCGGCAGCAGCACGCCCGACGTCTTCATGTTCACGATCTACGGTCAAGGCATCTCGGCAGGATGGCTCGAGCCGCTGAACCACTATTACTCCCAGAGGTCGCTGACCGATCTCGGCTGGTACGACGAGAACGACCTGCTGAAAACAGCCCGAGCCTTCCCGCTGTGGTCGGACGGCGAACGCTACGCCATCCCGATCACCTCGGAGGCGATGACCCTGTTCATCAACAAGGATGCGCTGGCAGCCAGGAACCTGCCGGTTCCCCAGACATTCGAAGAGCTGCTTGCCACAGCCAAGGCGGTCAAGACCAGCGAGATGTCGGGCATCGCCATGCGGGCCCAGGCCAGCTTCAATTCCTGCCCGCCGGCCTTGGGCTTCGTGTTCTCGTACGGCGGAGCCATGGTCAAGGACAACAAGGCCGCTTTCGCGAGCCCCGAGGCGATCGCGGCCGTCGAGATGTACGGACAGATACTGAGCCAGGCCGGACCTTTCGGCGCCGGCAGCTATGAATGGTACCACGTGCTGGATGATTTCCTGCAGGGCAGGACCGCAATGGCCATCGACAGCAGCAACTTCGCGACCGACATCTCCAATCCCGCGAAGAGCCGTGTGGCTGGGCACGCCGGGTATGCAACTTTCCCGCATCTCCCCGGCCGTGCACCCGTTCCCTTCATGTCGCACTGGCAGGCCTGCATCAATTCCAAGTCACGAAACAAGCGGGCAGCGTTCCTGTTCCTGCTCTGGGCGACGAGCAAGCCGACATCGCTGCAGACGGCTGCAGCGGGGCTGGCCACGACACGCGTATCGGCGTGGTCCAGCGAAGGCTTCAAGACGGCGTTCGGCGCGGAGGCCGCTGAGGCGGCGCTCACCAACCTGCAAAATGCCGATGTCGACCGCGCCAAGGCCATTCTTTTCCACCCGCAATCGAAGCTGATCCTCGACGCCTTCATGATCGGCGTCAACGAAGTGGTCAACGGGGCGAAATCGGCAAAGGACGCGATGACAGGCGCGGCCGAGCAGGCCAATGCGGCGATCCGCGGGTAGCGGCCAATCGGTAGTGATGGAGCCGTGCTGTGCGCGGCTCCATCGGGCCTAACTAGCCGCTCGGCAATGCCGGTCAGGCGAATCCGACCTCATGCCGCATCACGAACGGCGCAAGCAGCGCGTGCACCTCGCCGGCGACCACCTCGCGCTGCTCCGCCGCGAGTCCCGCAAGCGTGACGGTGGCGATCGAGCCGTGGCTGCCATGGGCCCCGACTTTCACTTTGCAGTCGATGCCGCGCTCGGCGATCGGCGCCAGCACCTTGGCGAAGACACGCTGCGCCGCGTCCCAGCGCAGCTGCGGCTTGAACACCTTGCCGACACCGGTGACCGGCATTGGATCGATCGGGATGATCTGCACGGGCACGGCGGCGCGCTCGGGCGTGCGCTCGCGTACCCACGTCTCCAGCTCGCCGGGCTCGACCTGGGCACCCGGCTTCAACTGCACATAGCCGATCGGCAACTCGCCGGCATAGGCATCGGGCTGGCCGACCACCGCGGCGAAGCCCACGGCAGGATGGCGGAACATGATCTCCTCGATCGGCGCCGGATCGATGTTGTGGCCGCCGCGGATCACGAGATCCTTGGCGCGGCCGGTGATCCAGAGATAGCCGTCAGCATCTAACCGGCCGAGATCGCCGGAATTGACCCAGACCTCGTCGACGAAGGCGCCCTCGTTGTGTTCGCCGTTGAGATAGCCGCCGAACACGCCGGGACCGGCCATGATCACGACGCCGATCTCGTCAGGTGCGCAGTCACGGATCAGCCGACCGTCGGCATCGAGCTGCACGATGCGCACGCGCGCATAGGGCATCGGCAGGCCGACCGAGCCGAGCCGGATCGGCCGCGACGGATAGGCCAGCGTATGCACGCTCGAGGTCTCCGTCATGCCGTAGACCTCGACCACCGGCAAGCTGAGCTTGTCCTGGATCGCCGAGCCGACCGCGACGGGAATCGCCGAGCCACCGCCGGCGGCATATTTCAGGCTGGAGATGTCGGCATTGCCCGGCGGCACCGCGAGCGCGGCGGCGAGCACCGTCGGCACGCTCGACAGCGCCTCGGGCCTGAAGCGTTCGACCAGTCCCCAGATGTTCTTCACCGAATTCGGATTGCGCCATCCGCTCGGCGACAGCACGACGAGCGATCCGCCGCTCGACAGCGTCAGCAGCACCTGCGTCAGCGATCCCCCGACGTGAAACAGCGGCATGCCGAACAGCATGTTGCCACCTGGCTTCGACTTCAGCATCAGACCGAGCGCCCAGGCCTGATAGACTTGGTTGGCATGGGTGTGCCGCACCAGCTTCGGCGTGCCGGTGGTGCCGCCGGTGTGGAAATAGGCGGCGATGTCGCTCCCAGGAATCTTGCGCCCGCTGACAAGCCGGTCGGACGGCTGCTGCTTGATGAGATCGTTGAACGCGTAGATTCCGTTGGCGGGATCGCCGCCGCCGGACACCTGCACGATCGCCTTGAGATGTTTCAGCTGCGGGCGGATCTGCTCGACCTTCTGCCAGATGTCGGTGCCCGGCATCGGCCCGAGCGCCACCAGGATCCTGGTGTTTGCGGCTTCCAGTATCTCCGCGATCTGGTGCGGCTCCAGCAGCGGGTTGACGGGATTGGCGATGCCCGCGGCCTCCGCGCCGAACAGCGTCACGAAGGCATCGGGCACCAGCGGCAGCATGAAGCTGATGACGTCGCCCTTTTCCGCACCGAGCGCGTGAAACATGTTGGCGGCCTGCGTGACGCGGACGATGAAGTCGCGGTAGCTGACGACGAGCGGCGTGTCGGCCGGATCGGCATTTTGCAGGAACTGAATCGCCGGACCGTCGGGGTTGCGCTCAGCGCCGAGCTTGATGGCGTCATAAGTGCTCGCGGCCGCGACGCGATCCGCGTAAGGGACCTGCTCGAAGGCCCGCACCTCCGCGTCCGTTGCCAGGTCCGGGTAGTCGTTGCCGATGAGCCGATCGAGCGCGTGGATGCCCGCCATGGAATTCCGTCCTCCCTCATGTTCATTCCGCGCCCCTTTGTCGTTGACATTTTGGTTCAGGCGGGCTCCCGACCGCTTGCCGGTCGGGCGTGGACAGAATGATGGATGATTTGGCGTTCGTCCATTCCCTACGGGCTGCGGCGATAGAGCCCTGTGAAACTGGCTCCGGCGCCGCCGCAATCGCCATTGTCCTGCACCAGCAGAAACGGGCCGACGCGCCGCATGCGCACCCGGCAGCCGCTGTCGCAATTGGTCTCGAACGGCAGCCAGCCGTCCTCGAGGAAGGCGATGTTGTCCGTTCCAGGCTTCACCTGCGCATCGAGCGTGCCGGTGTGGACGTCGCGCATCGTGGCCACGGCCATCTCGCCCACGATGTGCAGACGACCGCCGATGCCATCGTCGGTGATGGCGATGCTGCCGTTCGGCAGGCTCCAGGTGCCCAGCCAATCGCTGAGCTGTGGTGCCGGCATCGGTGCGACCGGGCTCAGCGCCGCGCGCGGCAGCCAGCCGTTCCGCCAGGCCGGGATCCTTCTCACCGGCGAGCGGTAGCTGATGCAGGTGAAATCGCCCCGCGTCCGGCCAGCAAGCACGAAGTCGCCGGGCACGAGATAGGATTTCTTGCGGCAGGCCCCGCCCGCCGCGGGGCAGCTTGGGGCCTTGCCGGTCTCGTCGTCCGGACTCTTGATGAAGTTGACGCGCGGGCCGGCCGTCACCCGCGCCAGCACGACCTCGTCGTCCCAATCAACGCCGGCGCAGTTTCGGGGGTCATAGGCAACGTCGCTGGTCCCGTGGTCGATGAACATCGGGTTGGCGAACAGGCTTCGGCTGTCATACGTGTCGTAGGCGGCTGCCGGGCCTGCGGCCAGCATCGCACTCAACATGATTCCGATGATCCCGGCTCGCATGGCATGTTCCAAAGTCGGCAGCGTTGGCTGTGAGTTGCGCCTGGCGCCCAGGAGGTTCGAACCCTCATTCTTGAACCTCCACGCGCGATCGGGGGACCAACAACTGGCGCTGGTCTCGCCACCTGACCCCGCGCTTGGGCGAATTGAGGACCCCATGACCACGACCCTGCAGCAGCGGATCACACGGATGATTGTCGTGCTCACGATGGCATCGGCGATCGCCCTGCCCCGCGCCGCCCGCGCCGAGGAGACCCAGCTCGACAAGATGCGCGCGAAAATCTCGGCCTTCGTCGGCAACATGATGGAGAAGCAGGGCGGATCGCGCATCGTCTACAAGGTCGATACGGATGGCCTGCGCGAGGCTGCCGTCACGGACCTGCGCGACGACGTCTACAAAAACCTGCGGGACGGCCACATTGCATTCTCAGGCCTTGCGATCCATGACGGCAGCGTCGAGGTCAAGATCGCCGACGCCAAGGGCCGTGATCAGCTCGAGCGCAAGCTCACCTCGGTGGCAAACACGTTGCCCACGCACGCGTTCACCGTGACCGACGCCGGCGATGGACTGATCAGGCTCACGCCCGCGGATGCCGCCCTCGCCGCGCGGCAGCACGATCTGGTCGAAGACTCCATCGCCATGATCGAGCAGCGCCTCAAGGACAACGACATCAAGCTCGCCAGCGTGCAGCCGGACGGGCCGGACCGCATCCGCATCTTCCTGCCGGGCATGATGGAGCCCGAGCGCGTGATCGCGATCTTCGCCAAAAAAGTGCGCGTCAGCTTCCGCACGGTCGACCTCTCGATGCCGGCGGAGCAGGCTGAGCTCAGCAGCCCTCCCGCCGGCTCCGAAGTCCTGTTCGGCTTCAAGGACAAGCGATCCTACCTGGTTTCGAAGGACAGCGCGCTCGACGGCGACGACATCAGCTATGCCGGCCCGGGCTTTGCCACGGGCACCAAGGATCCGATTGCCTCGTTCACCTTCAATGCGCGCGGCGCCCGGCGCTTCGCGCACGTCACGGAAGAGAACATCGGCAAGCCCTTTGCCATCGTGCTCGACGACAGGGTGATTTCGGCCCCCGTGATCCGTGAGCCCATCACCGGCGGCTCGGTCCAGATCTCCGGCAATTTCACTCTCGAAGAGGCCAACAGAGTCGCCATGCTGCTGCGCGCCGGCGCGCTGCCGGGGCACCTTTCCCTCGTCGAGCAGCAGGTCGTCCAGCCCGCCGCCAAGCCATAAGGTACGGGATCGCCGACGCTCCCCCGTGCTGATGGCCTTGACGCGGGCCAAGCCCGCCCACAAGTCCATTCATAGGTCCGAAGCCGCCAACCGGGCTCCCGAATCACGAACCGCTCGGATCACAGGCGCAACGAACGGGCAATTGCCGAAACCCCCGTTCAGGCTAAAATTTGCCTCTTGCGGCAAGACCGCCGGAAATTCCATTCAAGCGGTCGTCATTCGATTTCGGCTATACGTCTTGAGACCATCGACCTGGACTGAAGGCCTTTCGCGGGGACATATCATGGCGTCCGGCAGCGCAGACATTTCGTCGATCCTCGACCGCATTCTCGATGCGGCAACGGATAATCTGAGGATCGCGAAGATCTTGGTCCAGATGGGCCTCGATCCCAACAACGTCACCTACGACGCGATCTTCAATCGGCTGCTGGAGATCTTCCTGCACAACATCACGCTGGCCAATCTGCTCGCCGCCATCGGCGCCGGCTTCTTCGTCGCCACACTCTTGATGCGGACGATGGTGCCGCTGCGCGTCGCCAACATGGTCGGCTGCGTGTTCTTCGCCGCCTTCGGCGCGCTCTCCGCGAATGTCTCGACGTTTCTCCTCTATCTGCTGCTGCTTCCGATCAACGCCGTGCGCCTCCGGCAGATGCTCAAGCTCGTCAAGAAGGCGCGCCATGCGGCCGAAGGCGACATGTCGATCGAATGGCTCAAGCCGTTCATGACCGAACGAAAATACCGCCGCGGCGATACCCTGTTCAGGCTGGGCGATCCAGCCAAGGAGATGCTTCTCACGGTAACCGGCAAGTTCCTGGTCAAGGAGATCAACGTCGAGATCGGGCCCGGAGCTCTCATGGGAGAGCTCGGATTCCTGACGCCGGATAACCGGCGAACCGGAACGATCGAATGCGTCGAAGACGGACAGGTGCTGACGATCACCTATGACCGGCTGCTCGAGATCTATTTTCAGGACCCACAGTTCGGCTATTACTTCCTGGTACTGACCAGCCAGCGCCTCCTGCAAAACATCGACCGCTTGCAGAAGCAGTTGGCTGCCGAACGGGCCGCGACCACGAACAGGATTGCGTGATCGGCCGCCCAGAGTCGTCATTGCGAGCGCAGCGAAGCAATCCAGAGTCTTTCCACGGAGATAGTCTGGATTGCTTCGCTATGCTCGCAAGGACGAGATTGGGGCAAGCGCGTTCCACAATCTCACTGTCATAGCCCGCCTTGCGCGCTTGCGCACTGGGGCGGGCGATCCAGTACAGCGGCATATGAAAGGCGCAGCGCCCGCCCCCCGAGACGCTCCGCTACCCCGCCTCGGCCTCGCCGCTCACCATTCGCGCCACGACACGGTCGCGGCGGATGAACTGATGCCAGAGGGCGGCGATCACGTGAACCGCGATCAGCGCAAGCAGGACATAGGCAAAGAAGATGTGGCGGTGCTCGTAGGCGTCCGCTGCCGCGCGGTCCGGCGAGGTGAATTGCGGCATGTGAAACAGGCCGAAGAAGTCCGAGTAGTTGGGCGAACGTGCGCCGGAATGCGCCCAGCCGAGCGCCGCGACCAGGACGACCACGAGATACAGCGCGCCATGGCTGATATGGGCCGCGATCTTCTGCCAGCGCGAGGTCTCGGCCGGCAGCGCCGGCGTCGGGTTCAAAGCGCGCCAGGCAAGACGAATGAGTGTGAGCAGCAGGATCACATAGCCGATGTCGGCGTGGATCGAGCGGTAAAAGAACCGGTCCGGGCGCGCCGGGATGTGGTTCATCCACCAGCCGAAGCCGATCATGCCGATGATCGCCAGCGCCAAAATCCAGTGCAGCCACCGGGCGACGCTGCCCCAGCCGGCATTCGTGTTTCTGATCATGTCAGCTCCCCGTTTGCGGAAGGCATCCCGGCTCGCACCGCAGCGTGGCTGCTGATCGCGGGACAATGCGGCAGCCACGAAATGGAATCGTTCCAAATCGGCACCATGGCGGCTCGGCCGCAAAATCGCCCCAAAAACCGAATGGTAACCATGCGAGGACTAGGGTAACCACGTGACCGACACTCCAACCATCCTGGTGTTCGATTCCGGCCTTGGCGGGCTCACGGTGCTGCGCGAGGTCGTGGCCGCGCGCCCGGACGCGCATTACGTCTACGTCGCCGACGACGCCTTCTTCCCCTACGGCCACCACAGCGAGGACGAGATCATCGCCCGCGTGGTCCCGCTGATGGGGGAACTGATCGGCACACATGATCCTGACCTCGCCGTCATCGCCTGCAACACGGCGTCCACCCTGGTCCTATCGCATCTGCGCGCCGCTTATTCCCTGCCCTTCGTCGGCACGGTGCCGGCGATCAAACCGGCCTGTGCGCAGTCGAAGACCCGCCGTGTCTCGGTGCTCGGCACCAAGGGCACGGTGAAGCGCGAATATACGAAGGCGCTGATCCGCGACTTCGCGCAAGGCTGCGAGGTGACGCTTGTGGGCTCGCCCGAGCTCGCCTCACTCGCCGAAGCCGCGCTCGGCGGCCATACGATCAGCGACGGCGACATTCTCGCCGAGCTGAAGCCCTGCTTTGTCGGCGATCCCGACGATGCGAGCGCGCGCACCGACACGGTGGTGCTCGCCTGCACGCATTATCCGTTGCTGCTCGAGCGCTTGAAAAAACTCGCGCCCTGGCCGGTCGACTGGATCGATCCAGCGCCCGCGATCGCACGCCGCGTCTCCGACCTGCTCGGTCCGCGGGCCGCGGAGATCGTGCAGACCGGTGCGGAAATGATCTTCACCTCGAACCGCGTACACGGGCTTGGGCCCACCTTGACGCCGTTCTTCGGCGGCCGCGTGCCGGCCTGACTTCTCGCGTCAACGGCGCACTGCTAGGCTCCGCCGTCATCGTCCCCGCAGGTTTGCCATGTCGGTCTCGCCAACGCCGCTCAACCGCCTCCGCCAACTCTGGCGCGAGGGCCGTCCCGCCTTCGGTGCGATAGCGACGATCCCGAGCGTGCAGACCGTGCAGATCATGGCGCGCTCGCTCGACTGGATCATCGTCGATCTCGAGCACGGGCCGATCGGCCTTTCGGAAGCGCATGCGATGATCGCTGCCACGACGGGCACGCCATGCACGCCCCTGGTGCGGATCGCGGCGAACGAGCCGTGGCTTGCGAAAGCGCCGATGGACATCGGCGCCTTCGGCATCAACTTTCCGATGATCGCGAGCCGCGCTGATGCCGAGAAGGCCGTGCGCAGCGTGCGCTACCCGCCGCGCGGCGACCGGCTCTGGGGTCCCTTCCACGCGCCGTTCCGTTGGGGCCAGTCGATGCCGGACTACATGGCCGGCGCCGATGACGAGATGATCTGCATGATCACCATCGAGCATGTCGACGCCGTCAACCGCATCGACGAGATCATGGCGACGCCCGGCATCGACGTCGCGGTGATCGGCCCCGGCGACCTCGCCACCTCGATCAACAAGCGCGGACAGATGGACGATCCGGAGTTGCTCGAACTGATCGCCCGCGCCGAGGCCGGCATCCTCAAAAGCGGTGTGCCGATCGGCGGCGTCGCCCGCACCGCCGAGCAGGCCAACCGCCTGATCGACCGCGGCTACCGCGCGATCGCGCTCGGCTTCGACTGGTCGCTGTTCCAGCGCGGCATAATGGCCGCATTCGAGGGGATCAAGCGGTAGATTGCAGGTTCCGGCGATCTTGCAAGAGGGTACGAAGTTACGTCAAATTAGCCATTCAAGACATTGATAAGACACGATTTATGGAGATCTTCGCCTGAGTTTTTGACCGTCGTGGGGACGACAACGGTTGGCCCCGGACCGGTTCGCTCATGCTAGATCAAAGCGGCGGGCGACGGCCGCCTCGCCAGTGCCGTTCCAACCCGCGGGAACCGGAGAACGATGCGCGGTACACCCAAGTCCATTTCGCTGCCGCGCCGCCTGATCTGCGACCTCATGCGCGCATTCGGCGGCTGTCCTGGGCGGTCGGGCTGAATTTCGGCCGACAGCGGGGCAATTGGTTCGGCAGCTTCTCGGTGACCTCTATCGCGGCCTATGGCGGCGGCGCGCTCCATGCCATCACGCCGGGCCCCTTTATCGTCAGCTATGGGGTGGTCGAGCCCGACCAGACCATAAATGTCGTGATCCGCTGGGATCACCGCGTGACCGATGCCGCCCCGATCGCCCGGGTCCTGACCCGGCTGGAACAGGTGCTGAACACTGAAATTGCTACCGAGTTGCGGACGGCTCGGTCGAAGCCGATCCGGGCGGTGAGGGCCTGATTCCGGGCTAATCGCATTGACAGGGCGGCCCAAACTCTCCTAAAAGCCCCCTGCTCGCGGGCCGATTTCGGCCCGCGAAGCGTTTCGCGACCCGTGGTCCTGTCCCTTTCCAAGCTTTGGGGATCGGACCTGTCGGTGCCGGGCTAGCCCGTCACACAGGAGGGCGCGTTTCCTCAAACCATGAACCCGAAGAGGACGCGATGACTAAGCGCAGTGAGGCGAAGTACAAGATCGATCGCCGTATGGGCCAGAACATCTGGGGCCGCCCGAAGAGCCCCGTGAACCGCCGCGAATACGGCCCCGGCCAGCACGGCCAGCGCCGCAAGGGCAAGCTCTCCGACTTCGGCGTGCAGCTCCGCGCCAAGCAGAAGCTGAAGGGCTATTACGCCAACATCTCCGAGCGCCAGTTCCACGGCATCTATGTCGAGGCGAGCCGCCTCAAGGGTGACACCGGCGAGAACCTGATCGGCCTGCTCGAGCGCCGTCTCGACGCGGTCGTGTACCGCGCCAAGTTCGTTTCCACGATCTTCGCCGCGCGCCAGTTCATCAACCACGGCCACATCAAGGTGAACGGCCGCAAGGTCAACATCTCGAGCTACCAGCTCAAGGTCGGCGACGTGATCGAGGTCAAGGAAGCCTCCAAGCAGCTCGCGCACGTCCTCGAGGCGAGCCAGCTCCCCGAGCGCGACGTGCCCGACTATCTCGAAGTCGACCACGGCAAGATGACCGCGAAATACGCGCGCATCCCCGGCCTCTCCGACGTGCCGTTCCCGGTGCAGATGGAGCCCCACCTGGTCGTCGAATTCTATTCGCGCTGATAACGAAGTTCGAAAGGCCCCGGTTCGCCGGGGCCTTTTCATTTGAGGCGGCCACTCCCACGTCTCAGGCTATCTGTGCTATGATTGCGCTTCGCGGAGTACACCATGACGCGTCTTATGGAAGAGGCCTTTAGCAAGGTTTCAACCCTGCCTGATTCAGAGCAGGACGAGTTGGCGCGGACGCTGCTTGAGCTCGCTGGTGTCGACCAGCCTCCGATCCAGCTAACGGCCGCGGAAGAGGCGGATCTCGACGAGGCCGAGGCTGAAATCGCCCGTGGCGAGCTTGCCACGGCCGACGATGTTCGCGCCATGTGGGCCAAGCACGGGCTGTGAATGTCCGTTACACGAAGCGGGCGCTCGCCCAGATCGACGAAGTCCTGACCTACATCGAGGCGCGATCGCCCAGGGAGCAGTGCACGTACGCGACCGTATTGTCGCTCTCATCGCGTTACTCCAGGATCATCCTTATGCAGGGCGGCAGACTACTCGTGCATACGTCCGTCGCTTGCCGGTCAACCCTTATCCCTATCTGATCGATTATCGTGTGACCGCGACAGAAATCGTTATTATGCGGTTTCGTCACGCCGCCCGACGTCCACCCAGAACTCGCTGAACGCGAGTGAATGCCATTCCCTCAGGGAGCAAGTTGATGCTCTACACCCCTCCCCCCGTCGATCCCAAGGCACCGCCGGTGCGCGTCAACCTGCTCTCGGATACGCAGACGCGGCCGACGGCTGCGATGCGCGAGGCGATGGCGCGCGCCGAAGTCGGCGACGAGCAGGTCGGTGATGATCCGAGCGTGAACGCGCTGTGCGCGCGCGTCGCCGATCTCCTCGGCAAGGAAGCCGCCGTGTTCATGCCGTCAGGCACGATGTGCAACGTCACCGCGACGCTGGTGCACTGCCGTCCCGGCGACGAGATCCTCGCCCATGACACCGCGCACATCATCGCGCGCGAAGGCGGCGCGCATGCCGCGATCGGCGGCTTCCAGATCACGCAACTGAAAGGCCCCGACGGTCAGTTCACGCCGGAGACATTCCGCAAGGCGCTCCACCCGCGCACCCGCTACCAGCCGCCGCAGACGGTGGTCAGCGTCGAGCAGACCGCCAATATCGGCGGCGGCACGGTCTGGAAGAAGGCGGCACTCGACGAGATCGTCGCCATCGCGAAAGCCAACGGCCTTGCTACTCACATGGACGGCGCGCGCCTTCTGAACGCCACCGTCGCGACCGGCATCTCCGCGCGCGACATGGCCGCCGGCTGGGATTCGGCCTGGATCGACTTCTCCAAGGGCCTCGGTGCCCCGATTGGCGGCGCGCTCGCCGGCTCCCGCGAATTCATCGACGCGGTCTGGCAGTGGAAGCAGCGTCTGGGCGGCTCGATGCGGCAGGCCGGCATCTGCGCAGCCGCCTGTATCTATGCGCTCGACCATCACGTCGATCGCCTCGCCGACGACCACGCCAATGCGCGCGCGCTGGCGCGCGGGCTGGCGCAAATCGCTGGGATCGAGGTGCAGGAGCCCGAGACCAACCTCGTGTTCTTCAGGCCCGACGGCGCCGGCGTCCCCGGCGACAAGATGGTCGCGGCCTTGCGCCAGCGCGGCGTGATGCTGGCGATGATGGACGGCCGCATCCGCGCCTGCACGCATCTCGACGTCACCGCGAGCCAGATCGAGGAGACGCTCGGCCACGTCCGCGAGATCGTGCGCGGCGCGTAGCTAACGCCCCATCGCCTGATAGATCAGCGTCTTCAGCGCCAGTTGGATCCTGCCGCGCTGCGACGGGGTCTGCACCATGAAGATCCCGAACAGATCGTCCTCGGGATCGATGAAGAAGAAGGTGCCGCCCACGCCGTCCCAGCGGTACTCGCCGAGCGGCCACGAGGTGTTCGGCGGCACCGAGGTGCGCACGGCGAAGCCGAGGCCGAAGCCGCTGCTCGCGCCCGGATAATAGTGCTGGTCGCGCGCGATCTTGGTCTCCGGCCCGACATGATCTGACGCCATCAGCGCGATCGTCTCAGGCTTGAGATAGCGCCGACCGTCATAGGTGCCGCCATTCAGCAGCATCTGCGCGAAACGGGCGTAATCACCGACCGTGCCGACCAAGCCGCCGCCGCCGGATTGCCATTTCAGCGGCAGCCTGGGATCGCGCACCTGCGTCGTCGGATTGATGTTGCGGTCATCCGGCATCGGCTCGGCAATGCGCGGGAATTTGGCGGGATCGGCGATGTAGAACGCGGTCTCGGTCATACCGAGCGGATCGAGCAGCCGCTCCTTCTCGAACTGCAGCAGCGTCTTCCCCGAGATCACCTCGACGACGCGGCCGAGCACGTCGGTGGAGTAGCCGTAGTCCCACACTTTCCCCGGCTGCTCGACCAGCGGCAGCGTCGCGATCTTCGCGACGAAGTCGGCATTGCTGAGATCGCCGTCGAAGAGGTTGGCCTCGGCATAGAGCTGATGCACCACGCCACCGCCGTAATAGCCGTAAGGCAGCCCGGAGGTGTGACGCAGCAGATCCTTGATCGTGACCGGACGCTCGAGCGGCTGGAGCGCCAGCGCGACCTTGCCGTTCTCGGCCTTGGTCTCGACGCCGACCTTCATGCCGGCGAAGGACGGAATGTATTTCGAGACGGGATCATCCAGCGCGAGCTTGCCCTCCTCAACCAGCATCATCGCCATGACGGAGGTGATCGGCTTCGACATCGAATAGAGGCGGAAAATCGTGTCCGCGCTCATCGAGATCTCGGTCGCGACGTCGCGGACGCCGAAATTCTCGTAATAGACCGGCTTGCCATGCTGCTGCAGCAGCAGAATGCCGCCGGGAATCTTGCCGGTCACGACCTCGTTCCTGATGTAGTCGGAGACCTTCGCCAGCCCTTCGGGCGAGAAATTGTGCGCGGCGCGTCCCTCGGAGCCCTCCTGCGCGCCGATTGCACCAAGCAGAAGGACGAGCGCCGCGATCAGCGCGCGGCGCCCGCACATGTCACTTCTCCATGGATTCATAGACCAACTGCTTCAGTGTCCGCTGCACGCGCTGGCGCTCGCTCGGGGTCTGTTCCAATAGGACGAAGAACATGTCCTGCTTGCGGTCGACCACCAAATAGCAACCGGAGGCACCGTCCCATTTCAATTCACCGAGATCGCCGGGCGGCGGCGGCTTGGCATGACCGGGATCGGTGCGCACCCCAAACCCAAGTCCCATGCCAAAACCGTCACCGGGAAAATAGAAGTAGTCCCGCTCAACGCCGGAGTCCTTGCCGGCATGGTCCGATGCCATCAGTTCGAACGTCTTCGGGCTGAGATAGGTCTTGCCCTCGAACGTTCCTCCATTGACCAGCATCTGCGCATAGCGCGAAAAGTCCGCCATGGTCGAAACCATGCCGCCGCTGGCGGATTCCCACTTCTGGCGAACCTCAGTCCTATACTCGCGGCCGACCCGGAAATTGCTGTCGTTCGGCAGCGGCTGGGCGAGCCGTTTCAGCCGCTCCGGTTCGGTGACGAAGAAGCCCGTGTCGGTCATACCGAGCGGATCGAGCAGCTTTGCCTTCTCGAGCTCGAGCAATGACTTTCCGGACACGATCTCCATGATCCGCGCCAGAATGTCGGTGGAATGGCCGTACTGCCAGAGCGCGCCGGGTTGATTGTGCAGCGGTAGCTTGGCGATCCGCTCGGCGAACTCGGCGAGGTCGAACTCGCCCGCGTAGATATTGGCGTCGCGATAGGCCTTGCGAACGAGGCTGTCGCCGTAGAAGCCGTAGGTGATGCCGGAGGTATGACGCATCAGGTCGAGAATGGTGATGGGCCGGACCAGCGGTACCAGCTCGAGCGTCTTGGTGCCGTCCTCGGCCTTCTTCTCCTCACCGACCTTCACATTTGCAAAGGAGGGAATGTATTTCGAGACGGGATCGTCGAGTTTGATCTTTCCGTCCTGGATCAATTGCATCGCCACAACGGAGGTGATCACCTTGGTTAGAGATGACAGGCGGAAGATCGTCTTGTCGGTGATCGGCGCCTTGCTGACCACGTCCTGCACGCCGAAGGCCTCGTGATAGACCGGCTTGCCATGCTGCTGGATCAGCACCGTCGCGCCGGCGATCTTGCCGGTTGCGACCTCGTTCCTGAAGAACTCGCTGACCTTGGCGAGCTTGTCCTGATTGAAATGCGCGCCGGCCGGGATTTCGTAGGTCCCCTCCGCCTGCGCCAGCGAAATTGCGCCAAAAGACATCAAAGCGCCGCAGACCAGCGAGCGCAGCCCAATACCAATATGTGAAATCATATCCCCTCCCCGGAACATGGCCGGGCGGAGTGTACTGACCGGCTCAGTCGGCACAAGGGCCGGCGTGGCGCCCGAGCGCCTCGGCATGGAGGCCGGCGCTCGGCTCCGAAAAGCAGCAAAACACGACACGGGTGACAGATGGCGTCCCGGGCAGCATTTCGATCGTGGTTCGGACGGCAATATCGGCGGCGCGGTCGGCGGGGAAACGGTAGATCCCGGTCGAAATTGCGGGGAAGGCCACCGACGTCAGCTGATGCTTCCGGCACAGCTCCAGAGATCGGCGATAACAGGAGGCGAGCAGATCGTCCTCGCCGAGGGTGCCGCCATTCCACACCGGCCCCACCGTGTGGATCACGTTGGCCGCCTTAAGCCGATACCCCTTGGTGATCTTGGCATCGCCGGTCTTGCAACCGTGGAGCATCCGGCATTCGGCGACGAGCTCAGGCCCGGCCGCCCGATGGATGGCCCCATCCACGCCGCCCCCACCGAGCAGCGACGTGTTGGCCGCGTTGACGATAGCGTCAACGCTCATTGTGGTGATGTCGGCAACGATGACATCAAGTTGGACGTCACCGACGCGGCGCGTCAGCGTGGTCAAGCGTCAGGCCACGACCACAACGCCCTTGTCGGAGAAGAGCTGCTGCAATTCGCCGGCCTGGAACATCTCGCGGATGATGTCGCAGCCGCCGACGAACTCGCCCTTCACATAGAGCTGCGGAATGGTCGGCCAGTTCGAATAGACCTTGATGCCGTTACGCAGCTCGGCGGATTCGAGAACGTTGAGGCCCTTATAGCCGACCCCGATGTGATCGAGGATCTGGACGACCTGGCCGGAAAAACCGCACTGCGGAAACTGCGGCGTGCCCTTCATGAACAGAACCACGTCGTTCGACTTCACTTCGTTGTCGATGAATTCCTCGATGCTCATATCCATGTCCTTCTGGGGCGGAGCCCTCAATAATCGCTTCGGGCGGCTCAGCCGATTTAACCCGATACCTGACCATATATGTAGCCCAAACTATTGTGCATCCAAAGTAAAATGGCAGCGACGAGGCTCCCGGCGCCGCTCCGGAGCCCGGCCATGGCCTATGGGCTGATGACGCTAATATCATCGCCGGGGAGGACTTTTTTCCCGTAACGGAGGCCCTATCTAGGACGAACCTGAATTTTGGAACCGGACTACGCCAACAACGTTCTCTCGTCTTGTCTGGAGAAAAACGTGACGAAACAAGCCTCCGCCACGGCCACGCCACCGCTTTCGTCACCATTGTCCGGCCCGGGTGGCCTCGCCCAGGCACTGGAGGAGGCGTTTCTCGCCGTCCGCAACGAGACCGAACGCCGGGCCGCGCCGCTCTCGCCCGAGGACCAGCAGATCCAGTCCATGCCGGATGCGAGCCCCGTGAAATGGCACCGCGCGCACACAACGTGGTTTTTCGAACAGTTTCTGCTTGGCGAGCACTGTCCGGGCTACCGGCCCTTCCACCCCGACTTCGCGTTCCTGTTCAATTCCTATTATGTCAGCGCCGGCCCCCGTCACGCCCGGCATCGCCGCGGCGACATCACGCGGCCGAGCGCCGATCAGGTCGGCTGCTATCGTAAATATGTCGATGCGGCCGTCGTAAAATTCTTCCGCGAAGCCGATGCGGACAAGCTTCGCGCGATCGCGCCGCTGGTCGAGGTCGGGCTCAATCATGAGCAGCAGCACCAGGAATTGATGTTCACCGACATCCTGCATGCCTTTGCGCAAAATCCGGTCTCGCCAGCCTACGATCCGGATTGGCACTTCCCGGCGTCGATACGAGCGGGCGAGGATTGGCTGACGCTCAACGAGGGCATCCACACCATCGGGCACGGCAGCGACAGCTTCCATTTCGACAATGAGAAGCCCGCGCACCGCGCGCTGGTCGGTCCGGTCAGGATCGCGCGCCATCTCGTCACCAATGGCGAATGGCTCGCCTTCATGCGCGACGGCGGCTATCGGACTGCAACGCTGTGGCTGATGGACGGCTTTGCTGCCGTCAACAACGAGGGCTGGGACGCTCCAGGCCATTGGCGCGAGGTCGACGGCAGGTGGCACATGATGACGCTGGCCGGCCTCAAGCCAGTCGATCCCAACGCGCCCGTCTGCCACATCAGCTACTACGAGGCGGATGCGTTCGCGCGCTGGGCCGGAAAACACCTGCCGACCGAGATGGAATGGGAGGTCGCCGCCCGCGCCGGGCAGCTCAACGACGTCTTCGGCATCGTCTGGCAATGGACGCGCAGCTCATATTCGCCCTACCCCGGTTATCGCGCGATCGAAGGCGCGCTCGGCGAGTACAACGGCAAGTTCATGGTCAATCAGCTTGTGCTGCGCGGCTCCTCGCTTGCAACCCCGAGCGGGCACAGCCGCATTACTTATCGCAATTTCTTCTATCCCCATCACCGTTGGCAATTCACGGGATTGCGGCTCGCCGACTACGACTGAGTTCTCATCCGACGACAACCGCGCGCCGGACAGCGCGTTCAGGAGAGTATCATGAATGTGCACGCCAGCGCTTTGGCCGAGGCCCATCTTCCCGACGAGCAGACCACCGCGTTCGCCCGCGAGGCCATCGAGGACCTGTCACAGCAGCCGAAACGGCTGTCGCCGAAATATTTCTACGACGCGGCGGGATCGGAATTGTTCGAGGCGATCACACGCCTGCCGGAGTACTATCCGACCCGCACCGAGCTTGCGATCCTGAGGGAGCGCGGCAGCGAGATTGCGGAAATCATTCCGGAACACTCGGCCCTCGTCGAGTTCGGCGCTGGCGCGACCACAAAAGTCCGCCTGCTGCTCAATCACTGCAAGTTCGCCGCCTATGTGCCGGTCGATATCTCCGGCGACTTCCTTCAGGCACAGGCCAGCGGGCTCAAGCGGGACTTCCCGTCGCTCGGCATCTATCCGGTGGCCGCCGACTTCACCACGCCGTTCGAGCTGCCCAAGGCGGTCGCGTCATTGCCCAAGGTTGGCTTCTTCCCGGGCTCGACCATTGGCAATTTCGAGCCGCAGGAAGCCCAGGCCTTCCTCAGAAGCGCGCGCGAAATCCTCGGCCAAGGCGCGCTGATGATCATTGGCGCCGACCTCGAGAAGGACGAGCGCGTGCTCTTCGATGCCTATAACGATGCCGCCGGCGTCACCGCGCGCTTCAATCTCAATGTGCTCGTGCGGATCAACCGCGAGCTCGGCGGCAATTTCGATCTCTCCGCATTCACCCACCGCGCGATCTACAATCGCGAGCGGCACCGCATCGAGATGCATCTGATCAGCAAGAAGAACCAGACCGTGCGCATGCTGGGCACGAGCTTCTCGTTCCGGCCGGGCGAGAGCATCCACACCGAGAACAGCTACAAATACAGCCTCGCGCGTTTCGCGGCGCTGGCGCGGGGCGCCGGCTGGCGGGTGCGCGAGACCTGGACGGATGCGGCGAAGATGTTCTCGGTGCACGCATTGGAGGCCGCGGAGTAACATCCTGCAGCCGAACACGCCGGTTCAGGTCGCCTTAGCCAGAGCGCCGGCGGCCATCCTCGCGGCGGTTCAATGCTCCTCGGCCTCGGCCGGCGTCGAGCCCAGCGAGACCGACTCCCACACCGCGACCACGATCATGATCACGCTGGTCGCGACCGACAGCCATAGCGGGGAGAGATCGGCGGCAAACCAGCTCAGCGCGAGCAGCAGGATGATGCCGATGCCATGCGAGAGCTGGAGGAAGCCGCGGATCGAATGCTTGAACAGGATGGTGCCGATCAGGAACACCAGCGGCCCGCCGATCGTGCTCACGACGGTGCGGATGTCGGAATGGCCGGTCGGGTGCTTCAGCACCAATTCGTCCGAGACAGCGGTCAGAATGATGCCGGCGACGATCGGCATATGGAGATACGTGTAGGCGAGCCGCGCCAGCCGGCCGGATTCTGCGGTCTTCGAGATCAGCTCGGAGCCGGCCTCGGCGCCCTTGTGGAAATAGACCCACCACATCGCGATGCTGCCGACGAGCGCGGCGACGAAGGCGAGAATGTTGTCCGCGGTCCAATCCAGTTCGGCGAAGGTCGCGCCGTTGACGACGATGGCCTCACCGAGCGCGATGATGATGAAGCCGGCGCAGCGTTCGGCCATGTGGCCGCCTTCGACGGCCCAGGCCTCGACCGACGAGAAGCCCAGCTTCGGGACCCAGAAGCGGGCCGCGGGCGACACGTATTCGATCGTCAGCGCGGCGATCCAAAGCCACAACCGGGTCTCCCCTTCCGCGAAGCCGCCGAGGATCCAGAAGATCGCGGAGATGGAGAGCCAGACCAGAATGCGGATGGCGTTGTGCCGGACCGGGACCCGGTGCAGCGGGGTCGCGAACAGCCAGAACGCCGTGCGTCCGACCTGCATGGTCGCGTACGCAATCGCAAACCACAGGCCGCGTCCCTCGAACGCACCGGGGATCGTCGTCGACAGCACGAGGCCGCCGAGCATCATCAGGAAAAGCAGGATCCGGACCGGCGTCAGCTCGGGATTGAGCCAGTTGGTGACCCAGGCGGTGTAGACCCAGACCCACCAGACCGCGAGAAACAGCAGCGTGACGTGCACCGCGCCGAGCGGGCTGAAGTGATGCAGCAGCGTGTGCGAGACTTGCGTGACCGCGAAGACGAAGACGAGATCGAAGAACAGCTCGGCATAGGTCACGCGGCTATGCTGGTTCGGCACGATGACACGAAACATCGCGCCGCGAGGATTGTCCGCAGCCATCTTCGTACCCTCGCGCGTCAGATCAGGTGCCAGGCACCCCGGTCTGCAGCGCAAGCGCATGCAGCACACCGCCCATCTGGCCACGCAGCGACTGATAGACGATCTGGTGCTGCTGCACACGCGACTTGCCGCGGAAGGATTCCGAAATGACAGTCGCGGCGTAGTGGTCGCCGTCGCCGGCGAGATCACGGATGGTTACCTCGGCATCGGGGATCGCCGCCTTGATCATCGCCTCGATATCGCGGGCGTCCATTGGCATTCGGGTCGCGCTCCTTCTGGTCTCGTTCGGCTTCGAATCACTGCCGGGGTCCCCTCGCCGGCAGGGCCAAACTTAGCGTGAACGGTCTTCTAGGTCACGCACCCGGTCACTATATTCCGGATCCGACCAGGATAAAGGCACGACAAAGTGCCGCGCGCGACAGATTGATCGAAAAGGCGTGAAATCATGAAGCTTCCAGGGCCCGACCACCCCATCACCATCACCCAAAATCCCCGGCGCGTCCGCGTGACGGCCGGCGACGTCGTGATCGCGGAAACCGCCAGGGCGCTGACGCTGAAGGAAGCCAAATATCCGGCGGTGCAATACGTGCCGCGAGAGGACACCAACATGGCGCTGCTCGAGCGCACCCACCGCGTCACCCACTGCCCTTACAAGGGCGATGCCAGCTATTACAGCGTCAAGGCCGACGGCAAGGTCCTCGACAACGCGATCTGGACCTACGAGACGCCCTACCCCGCGATGGCGGAGATTTCCGGCCATCTCGCCTTCTATCCGGACAAGGTGAAGATCGAGGAAGTGGGGTAGCCACTGCGCAAGGCTTCATCATGCCCGGGCTTGTCCCGGGCAACGACTGACAATGCTGCTGCGGCCCCGTTATGCCCTGAATATCGTGAGCCCCAGCACCAGAAGCACCAGGAAGATCACGACGAAAATATAGAACAGGAAGCGGGCGATGTCGGCGGAGGCGGCCGAGATGCCGGTGAATCCGAGCACGCCGGCCACGATCGAGACCAGCAGAAAGATCAGCGCCCATTTCAGGATTGTCATCGCGAGCTCCGACGCCTCGTGCCGCCTCAGGCGGCTCGGCCATTTCGTGATCGCTAACTTCGCGACGCGGGACTGGTTCCTGGGGGTGCCGGTTGGGGCGATGAATGACCAAAACTGCCCTTGCTGAATCTGGTTCCCGGCGGCAGAGTCCGATTGGGAGAGGCAGCACAAGCGGGGCGACCATGAGCGCGATCTCACATTCAGCGACGATCGGCACGGAAGCGCATGCCGCGCCCAAGCGCAAGGCGCGCAACCTGTCGCTCGATCGCGCCCGGACCTTTCTGACGCTGGTGGTGCTGCTGCACCATGCCGTCATCCCCTATACCTATTTTGGTCATACCGACCCGAAATTCTTCTTCGGCTTCGACATGATCGTGCTGGCCACCGACAGCTTCTTCATGGCGATGTTCTTCTTCCTGTCGGGCTTGTTTGCGTGGTCGGGCATCGCCCGCAAGGGAGCGCTGAACTATTTGACGGATCGCCTGCTTCGGCTTGGCCTGCCGTTCGTGGTCTGCGCATTCACGATCATTCCGCTCGCCTATTACGCCATCTCGCTCCGGCACCATCCCGAGATCGGCTTTTCGGAATACTGGTGGAATATGGTCACGAAGGGCCCGTGGCCGAGCGGGCCGATCTGGTTCCTTTGGGTCCTGCTCGGCTTCGACGTGATTGCCTGCATCCTGCATCGGCTGTCGCCCAACCTGCTCGATCCGATCAACCGCCTCTCGCTGCACGGCCGCCGCCGGCCCGCCGTGTTCTTCGCGGTCATGCTTGCCGTCACCGCAGCGTTCTATGTTCCCGGGCTGATGTATTATGGACCAAGCAGCTGGTTCGAGTTCGGGCCGTTCTCGGTGCAGCACGGGCGCGTGATGCTCTATGCGAGCTACTTCTTTTTCGGTGCCGGCATCGGTGTCGCGAATATGGATCGCGGCCTGCTCGCGGCAGACGGCCGGATGGCAAAGGTCACCTGGGACTGGATGGTCTTGACGATCGTTCCGTATTGCCTGCTCTGGGTGCTGATCTTCATCAAGCGCGAAATACTGGGAAATCCGTCGCCGCTGCCGAACTGGTATGAGGGGCTCTATGCCGCCTGCTTCGCTGTCTTCAGCGTGGCCATCATGTTTCTGATCCTGGCCTTTTTCCAGAGGTTCAAACAAATAGGCTCGGCCAGGCTACTCGATCCGATGCAGGCGGATGCCTACGGCATGTTTTTGGTGCACTACCCGATCGCGCTTTGGCTGCAATACTGGCTGTTCGACTATAACCTGCCGGCGATCATCAAGGCGACGATCGGGTTCGTGCTGACGGTCGCGTTCAGTTGGGCGCTGACGCACGCCTTGCGCCAGATCCCCGGAGCAACGAAAGTGCTGTGATGCATGTACGTCATTGCGAGCGTAGCGAAGCAATCCAGAGTCTCTCCGCGGAGGCTGACTGGATTGCTTCGCTACGCTCGCAATGACCGGAGTCTGTGGTAGCGGCGGCCGCTCACGCCGCCTTGCCGCTCATGTACTCCGGCAGCCAGCGCTCGAACGAGGCGCGAAGCGTGTCGATCGAAACCGGGGCTTCGCCGGCGATCGCAATTGCGTCGCCGCCGGTGGTGCCGATC
The DNA here is from genome assembly GCF_000426265.1 of Bradyrhizobium sp. Cp5.3. Classification (NCBI taxonomy): domain Bacteria; kingdom Pseudomonadati; phylum Pseudomonadota; class Alphaproteobacteria; order Hyphomicrobiales; family Nitrobacteraceae; genus Bradyrhizobium; species Bradyrhizobium sp. Cp5.3. Next base: position 182,428 of record NZ_AUFA01000010.1, read on the forward strand.
CGCACGCAGGGCACCTCGCAGCCGCGCATCTTGGCAAGCACGCGACCGGCCTCCGCTTCGGGCACGGTGACGAGATAGCGCGCCTGGTCCTCGCCGAACCAATAGGCGTGCGGGATGAGTGCGGTCGGGGCCGCAAGCAGCTTCGCGCCGATGCCGCTCGCCATCGCCATCTCCGCGACCGCGACCAGCAGGCCGCCGTCGGAGAGGTCGTGCGCCGCGGTCGCGGTGCCCGCATGGATCATGCCGCGCACCACATCGCCATTGCGCTTCTCGGCGGCGAGATCGACCGGCGGCGGTGCGCCCTCCTCGCGACCGCAGATGTCGCGCAGGTACACGGACTGGCCGAGCCAGCCGTGCGTTTCGCCGATCAGGAGGATCGCCTCACCCTCGGCCTTGAAGGCGAGCGAAGCAGACTTGGTGAAATCGTCGAGCAGGCCGACGCCGCCGATCGAGGGCGTCGGCAGGATCGCGCGGCCATTGGTCTCGTTGTAGAGCGAGACGTTGCCGGACACGACTGGGAAGTCGAGCGTGCGGCAGGCTTCCGAGATGCCCTTCAGGCAGCCGACGAACTGGCCCATGATCTCGGGCCGCTCCGGATTGCCGAAATTGAGATTGTCGGTGATCGCGAGCGGCTTGCCGCCGACGGCGGTGATGTTGCGCCAGGCTTCCGCCACCGCCTGCTTGCCGCCCTCGAACGGATCGGCCTCGCAGTAGCGCGGCGTGACGTCGACGGTCAGGGCGAGCCCCTTCGGCCCGTCCTGCACGCGGACGACAGCGGCATCGCCGCCGGGACGCTGCAGCGTGTTGCCGAGGATGACGTGGTCGTACTGCTCCCAGACCCAGCGCTTGCTGCACAAATCGGGCGTGCCGATCAGCTTCTCCAGTGCCGCACCGATGCCCATCGGGGCCGATACCTCGCGGGCATGCACGACCGGCAGCGCCGCGGAGGCGACATGCGGCCGGTCATAGACCGGCGCCTCGTCGCCGAGCTCCTTGATCGGCAGATCGGCCATGACGTCGCCGCCATGCTTGACCACGAAGCGCCTGGTCGGCGTGGTGTAGCCGACCACGGCAAAATCGAGCCCCCACTTCTGGAAGATCGCCTCGGCTTCCTTTTCCTTCTCGGGCTTGAGCACCATGAGCATGCGCTCCTGGCTCTCCGAGAGCATCATCTCGTAGGCGCTCATGCCGGTCTCGCGGGTGGGCACCGCGTCGAGATCGAGGTCGACGCCGAGGTCGCCCTTGGCGCCCATCTCCACTGCCGAGCAGGTCAGGCCGGCCGCGCCCATGTCCTGGATCGCGATGACGCAGCCCTTCTCCATGATCTCGAGGCAGGCCTCGAGCAGCAGCTTCTCGGCGAAGGGATCGCCGACCTGCACGGTGGGGCGCTTCTCCTCGGACTTGTCGTCGAACTCGGCCGAGGCCATCGAGGCGCCGTGGATGCCATCGCGGCCCGTCTTGGAGCCGAGATAGACGATCGGCATGTTCACGCCGGAAGCCGCCGCATAGAAGATCTTGTCGGTATCGGCGAGGCCCACCGCCATCGCGTTGACGAGAATGTTGCCGTCATAGCGGGTGTGGAAGCGCACCTGGCCGCCCACCGTCGGTACGCCGAAGGAATTGCCGTAGCCGCCGACGCCGGCCACGACGCCGGAGACGAGATGCCGGGTCTTGGCATGCTCGGGCGCGCCGAAGCTCAGCGCATTGAGGCAGGCGATCGGCCGCGCGCCCATGGTGAAGACGTCGCGCAGGATGCCGCCGACGCCGGTGGTCGCGCCCTGGTACGGCTCGATGTAGCTCGGGTGGTTGTGGCTCTCCATCTTGAAGACCACGGCCTGGCCGTCGCCGATGTCGATCACGCCGGCGTTCTCGCCGGGGCCCTGGATCACCCAGGGGGCTTTCGTCGGCAAGCCGCGCAGATGGATGCGCGAGGATTTGTACGAGCAGTGCTCGTTCCACATCGCCGAGAAGATGCCGAGCTCGGTAAAGGTCGGCTCCCGCCCGATCAGCTTCAGGATGCGCTCGTACTCGTCGGGCTTGAGCCCGTGGGCGGCGATCAGTTCGGGGGTGATCTTCGGTTCGTTTTTCGACATGGATTCGGGGCTTTCGGCGAGGTTGGCCGTTCTTAAGAACATCGGGGGCCTACGAAAAGCCCTTTATGACGCATTTTCCCGCTGTCCCACATTTTGTGGCCGGGGTCCGCGGGAACAGGAATTGCAAGGCGCTGACGGATCGGATTTAAGGTCAAAAGACCCGTAATTGAAGGCCCATTTCCTTGCACGAACTGACCAAAGCCCCCGCATCCCGCCGCCCCGACCTGCACGTGGCCACCGAAGGGGAATTCACGGGCTGGCGGACCTGGATTCGCGACAGTTTTGAGAGCCATATCGGCCCGTTCTGGCACAGGATCGAGGACGACGGCAGCGTCCGCTGCGCCTTCCGGGTCGAGAAAAAGCACCTCAATGGCGCCCGGAATGTCCATGGGGGATGCTTCATGGCGTTCGCGGATTATTGCTTGTTTGCGATCGCCACCCACGAGCTGGACGGGCCGGCCGTGACCACCAATTTCGCCTGCGACTTCCTCGACGCGGCCCGCGAGGGCGAGCTGATCGAATGCACGGGGGAAGTGTCCCGCGCCGGCGGCTCGCTGATCTTCCTGCGCGGCAAGCTGACGTCCGGCGGGCGGCCGCTGTTTACCTTCTCCGGCACGATCAAGCGGGTGAAGCGGAAGCCGCAACCTCAGCCAAACGCATAGCTCGGCGCCTTTCCTTTTGGCGCGCCCTCGCCCAGTGTTGGCGAGGCGCTGTCGCGCCGGGGAGCCAGACAAGGTGCCGCAGAGCACATCGAGGACGGGTCGCACCGCGGCACCCGAACCAACGCCTTTACCGACGATAGCAGCTGGTGCCGCGCGCGGCTGGCGCGACTACGCGCTGCTGTTCGCGCTCGCCTGCTGCTGGAGCTCGACCTATCCGCTGGCCAAGCTCGCGCTGGATACGATTCCGCCGATCACCTTCATCTCGGCCCGCTCGCTGATCGCCGCCGCCTTCCTGTTCGCCATCCTGTCGATGCGCGGCGTCAGGATCCCGACGGACGCCAAGGCCTGGAAGCTGTTCGCGACCCAGCAATTGATCAACTCGACCTTCCCGTTCCTGGTCATCACCTGGTCGCAGCAATATGTGCCGGCGTCCAACACGGTCGTGCTGGCCTCCACGACGCCGATCTTCGCCTTCCTGATCACCTCGCTGATCACACGGCACGAGCCGGCAACGCTGCTGAAGCTCGCGGGTGCGATCCTGGGCCTCGCCGGCACCGTCGCCATCGTCGGGCTCGATGCGCTGCGCGGCTTCGGCAGCGAGATCGTCGCGGAGATCGCGATCCTGCTCGCCACGATATCCTTCGCCTGTGCGACGATCTTCGGCTTAAGGCTGTCCGATTACGACCCGATGGTGGTGGCGGCCGGCTGACTCCTGTTCGGCGGCCTGTTGCTGCTGCCGCCCTCGCTGATCATCGACCAGCCCTGGACGCTGCATCCGACACCGCAGGCGATCGCCGCGACCATCGTCATGGGGATCGTCTCCAGCGCCGTTGGGCTGATGCTGTTCTACATGTGCCTCAGCCGGCTCGGCACGCTGACGACGAATGCACAGGGCTATTTGCGCATCCCGATCGGCGTCGGCCTGTCGGTGCTGCTGCTCGGCGAAAGCGTGCCGTCCAACCTGGCGCTGGGTCTGCTGCTGGTCATGGCCGGCGTCGCGGCCATGACGGTGCCGGCGGAGCGGCTGAAGCTGCGCTAAAGCGGAATGGTTTTTGGCTGAATCGATTGGACCGCTGGCTCGGTCAACCTCTCCCGCTTGCGGGGGAGGTCGGCGCGAAGCGCCGGGTGCGGGCTCTCTCCGCTTTGGGATCACCGATTGCCGCGATACCCCCACCCCAGCCCTCCCCCGCAAGCGGGAGAGGGAGCGCACCGCGTGCGTGTCTACGAGAAGGCTAATCCCATCACGCTTTAGCGCAGGCAGTTCAGGTCGAGAGCTGCTTCTCCGCGATCGACAGCCACTCGGCCTGCGCCTCGCGCAGATATTTCGGCGCGCGCCGCATCTGGATCAGGAGCTCGTTGAAGACCATCCGCGCCTCGGCTGTGCGGCCGACCAGTTGCAGCAGCATGCCGTAGCGCACCCGCGCCTCCGCGCCAGGGAAATAGCCGGAGACGGCGTGATATTCCTCGAGCGCCTCGTCGAGGCGGCCGACTTCGGCGAGCGCGCGGGCGTACAACAGATGCGCGTCGGCCGAGTCGAATTCGGGCCACTGCTTCTGCAGATCGTCCAGGGTCGCGAGCGCATCGGCGGGGCGCTTGGCGGCAAACTCCGCCTGCGCCTTGCCGAGCGCGTAGGCGGGATCGTGGCCCATGGGCAGCTTGAGGATGTGGTCGTAGTGCGCTTCCGCCTCGCCGAACCGTCCGATCCTGGCGCATTCCTCGGCCAGCGCCGCGCGGTTGGCGATGGTGTCGGTGGCGGCGAGCCGGTCGGACAGTTCGCGATAGCGCTTCTCGGGGTCGAGCCGGTTGGCGACGCGCTGGCGCGCCTGCCGCGCCCCGGGGCTGGAGAACCATTCGGGAATGAGCTCGACGGCGATATAGGCGAGCGAGCCGATCAGCGGCACCATCAGGATGATGAACGCCCAGGGTTGCAGCCGGCCGGTTCGCGATGCGTGATAGATCAGCGTGATATCGAGCAGCAGAACGACCAAAGCGATGGGCATGTGACTTCCGGGAGCACAACGACGGCGCAGGCACCCTGATTCCGGCGGTTAGGAATCGCTGACTGCGGGCGCATGCGCCTTGATGGCGACGAAGCATCAGTCGCCTCAATCGTCGGGGAGGTTCACGAAGGCATGATGACCGGGCAGCGCTGGCACAACGCTGCAGCAGCCGCTCTCACTGCTTGGCGTCGCCCGCCAGCATTTTGTGGTAGTTCTCGACGTCGCGCGTCACAAGCTGCTGGAGCACCTCGGGCGTGTGCTCGTCGGCGTCAGGGGCGACGGTCGACAGATCGGCAAAGCGCTTCTTCACCGCGTCGGTCTCCACCGCCGTGCGCGCGGCCGCGTTCAGCTTGGCGATGACGCCTGCGGCGTCCCCTTGGGCGCGAACAGGCCGTTCCAGCCCTGCGCCTCGAATTCGGGCAGGCCTGCTTCGGTCGAGGTCGGCAGATCGGGCAACGTGGCGAGGCGCACGGTCGAGCCGACCACAAGGCCCCTCACCAGCTTCTCGTTGATCGACTGCGAGACGGAGGCCGCGGCATCGCAAACGCCGTCGATCTGGGCGCCGATCGCATCCGTGAGCGCGGGCGCAGCGCCGCGATAGCCGACCAGCGTCGCATCAATCCCGGCCGCCGTCACGAAGCTCTTGCAGATCAGATAGTTCGACGAGCCGACACCGGCATGGCCGAGATTGATCTTGCCGGGATTGGCCTTGGCGTAGGCGATGAACTCCTTGAGGTCCTTCGCCGGAAAATCCTTGCGCAGGGCGATGATACCGAACGTCTTCGCCACCATGGCAATCGGCACGAAAGAATCCGGCGTGAACGGCAGCTTCGGATAGATCGTGTACGTCGCAGCGTTGGTGCCGGCATTGCCGATCGCGATCGTATAGCCGTCCGGCTCGGCGCGCGAGGCCCGCGCCAGCGCAGTCGATCCGCCGGCCCCGGCGACGTTCTCGATCACGATGGTCTGGCCGAGCGCGATGCCCATCTGCTCGGCAACCGTGCGCGCGATCACGTCCGAGGTGCCGCCGGCCGCAAACGGGACGATCATGGTGATCGGACGTTTTGGGAAATCCTGCGCAAGCGCCGCGCTCGAAAGCAGAGCGACCGCAATCGCGGCCGACAGCCGCTTCACCACGAATGAAATCACGCGGCGTTTTCCAGATGCTGGGCGAGCCCTGCGAACAGGCCGCGACCATCGGTACAGCCCATGATGTCTTCGACGTGGTTTTCCGGGTGCGGCATCATGCCGAGCACGTTGCCCTTGTCGTTGACGATGCCGGCGATGGAGTGCGCGGCGCCGTTGATGTTATGGGCCTCGTCGACCACGCCGTCGGCGGAGCAGTAGCGATAGAGCACCCGGCCCTCGCCTTCGAGGCGCTTGATGGTCTCTTCGTCCGCCTCGTAATTGCCCTCGCCATGGGCGACCGGCACGCGGATCACCTGCCCGGCATTGTAGCCGCGGGTAAACGGTGTATCGGAGCGTTCGACGCGCAGATGCACGTCGTGGCAGATGAACTTCAGCCGCGCATTGCGCATCAGCACGCCCGGCAGCAGGCCGGACTCGCAGAGGATCTGGAAACCGTTGCAGACGCCGAGCACGAGGCCGCCCTTGGCCGCATAGTCGCGTACCGCGTCCATCACCGGCGCACGCGCCGCGATGGCGCCACAACGCAAATAGTCGCCATAGGAGAAGCCGCCAGGCACCACCACGAGATCGGTGCCGGCCGGCAGCGAGGTCTCGGCGTGCCAGACCATCGCGGGCTCGTGTCCCGAGATCAGCTTCAGCGCCCGCGCCATGTCGCGCTCGCGGTTGATTCCGGGAAAGACGAGGATGGCGGCTTTCATGATTAAAGTTCCGGGCGAGGATTGGAATCGGGCTGGCGCGAGGGCCAATTTGCCAGCAGACATAACCATTTGACGGGGATTTTACCAGTGCTAGCCTCGCCTGCGAGCGTTGTGCACAGGCCATAGCCCACCATTTGGCCGAACGATTTGCCGGGATGAAGGCCATGAATGTCCCGTCACGCCCGATATCTCCCGCCGAGCCGGTTTCCGCTGATGGCGTCGTTGCCGCCGGTGCCTATGTCGACGGGCGCCGCGTCGCCAATATCGCCATCAGCGAGGCCTCGAGCTGGCGGGCAAAGCCCGGCCATGTCGTCTGGATCGGCCTGCATGAGCCCGACTTGGCGCTCCTCAGCGCCGTGCAGAAGCAGTTCGACCTGCACGAGCTCGCGATCGAGGACGCCAACCACGCCCACCAGCGGCCCAAGATCGAGCAATATGGCGAGGCCCTCTTCATCGTGGCGCGGACCGCGCAACTGGTCGACGGCCGGATCGCGTTCGGCGAGACCCACATCTTCGTCGGCGACGGCTATCTCGTGACGGTCCGTCACGGCGCCTCGACTTCCTACACGTCGGTGCGCGAACGCTGCGAGAGCTGCCCGCGGGCGCTCGCGCGCGGCGAGGACTACATCCTCTATGCGATCCTCGATTTCATCGTCGACAACTACTCGCCGGTGCTCGAGAGCATTCACGAGGAGGTCGAGGAGATCGAGGATTACGTGCTGTCGCACGCGATCACCAAGGCGCAGATCGAGCGGCTCTACATGCTGCGCCGCGACCTCCTGCGGCTGCGCAACGCGATCGGGCCGCTGGTGGAGGTATGCCGCCGGCTGGAGCACGATGAGCTCTCGATGGTGCGCCCGACCATGCAGCCGCTGTTCCGCGACGTCACCGACCACGTCCGCAACATCCAGGAGCGGATCGATTCCATGCGCGAGGTGCTGGCCTTTGCATTCGAGGCGAGCCTCTTGGTCGGCCAGGCGCAGGAGACTGCGGTCTCGAAGAAGCTCGCCTCGTGGCTTGCAATCCTCGCCATCCCGACGGCGCTTGCCGGCATCTACGGCATGAACTTCAAGAACATGCCGGAGCTGCAGTGGGAGTACGGCTATCCCGTGCTGCTGAGCGTGATGGCGATCTCATGCATCGCGCTCTATTGGCGCTTCCGCCGCGCCGGGTGGCTGTGACGGCGAAAGCACCTGCCAACAACGTCACGACCAGTCTGGCTCCTCATCCTGAGGAGCGCGCCCTTCGCGCGCGTCTCGAAGGATGGGCCGCGGGCGGCAGCGGGCCTTCATGGTTCGAGATGCGCTTCGCGCTCCTCACCATGAGGAGACGGCAGACTCAAACGATCTCGACGCGATAGTTCTCGATCACGGTATTGGCGAGCAGCTTGTCGGCGGCCTCCTTCAGAACGGCCTCCGCCTTGGCCTTGTCGGCGCCGGCGAGCTCGATGTCGAACACCTTGCCCTGACGGACGCTGGCGACGCCGTCGACGCCGAGCGACTTCAGCGCGCCTTCGATGGCCTTGCCCTGCGGATCGAGGATGCCCGTTTTCAAGGTAACGGTAACACGTGCCTTCACGTCGAAATCCTCTCTCAGCTCTTCACCAGCACCGGCCCGGAACCCGCAGGCCGCTCGTTCTCCATTAGGATGCCAAGGCGCTTGGCGACTTCCGTGTAGGCCTCGAGCAGCCCGCCGAGATCCCTGCGGAAGCGATCCTTGTCGAGCTTCTCGTTCGACTTGATGTCCCAGAGCCGGCAGGAATCCGGCGAGATCTCGTCGGCGACGATGATCCGCATCATCTCGTTCTCGAACAGCCGCCCGCACTCCATCTTGAAGTCGACGAGGCGGATGCCGATGCCGAGGAACAGGCCGGTGAGGAAGTCGTTGACGCGGATGGCGAGCGCCATGATGTCGTCGATCTCCTGCGGCGTCGCCCAGCCGAAGGCGGTGATGTGCTCTTCCGACACCATGGGGTCGTTGAGCTGGTCGTTCTTGTAGTAGAATTCGATGATCGAGCGCGGCAGCTGCGTGCCCTCCTCGATGCCGAGCCGCTGCGACAGCGAGCCGGCGGCGACGTTCCGCACCACCACTTCCAGCGGCACGATCTCGACCTCGCGAATCAACTGCTCGCGCATGTTGAGGCGGCGGATGAAGTGGGTCGGCACCCCGATGTCGTTGAGGTGCTGAAACAGGTACTCCGAGATCCGGTTGTTGAGGACGCCCTTGCCCTCGATCACCTGATGCTTTTTGGCATTGAACGCGGTGGCGTCATCCTTGAAGTGCTGGATCAGGGTGCCCGGCTCCGGACCTTCGTACAGGACCTTTGCCTTGCCTTCATAAATGCGACGCCGACGGCTCATTGGGATGTACCGTGTTTTGTTGAAATCCATGAATTTGGTGTGCTCCGGTTGACTAGGATTACGACCCACAGCGGAGCTGCCGTGAACGGCCCGGAACCCATGGAAACAGAACAGGAACCGAGCCTTTAGGCAACCTATCCGATTGGCTGTCCCAGCACAATCGATCCGGCAGTCCGGCACCAACTTATACCGTCTTGCCTGCGGCTTAACGGCTCGTTGTTTTGCCGATTCGTGCCCCCTATCTAGGCATGCGCGGGGGCCGCCGCAACGAGGCCCCGGACATCGATTCAGCAGGGAATTGGAATAGAGGCATGACCACGTTCGACAAGCGCGAGGAAGGTTTCGAGAAGAAATTCGCCCTTGATGAGGAACAAAAATTCAAGGCCGAAGCCCGCCGCAACCGGCTGCTCGGCCTGTGGGCCGCGGAAAAGCTCGGCAAGACCGGGGACGCGGCGACGGCCTATGCCAAGGAAGTGGTCGCGGCCGATTTCGAGGAAGCCGGCGACGGCGACGTGCTGCGCAAGGTCATGGCCGATTTCGCCGCCAAAAGCGTCGCCATCACCGAACAGGCGATTCGCGCCAAGATGAACGAGCTGATCGCGGTGGCGGTTACAGAGGTGAAGGCGGGGAAATAGGCCCCGCCGGTCGGCGGCTATTTCAGCGTGATCTGAAAGCCCATCGAGCCGCTGACGTTGAATCCTTCGGGTTGCTGCGATCCGAATTGCCGGTTGATGTTGGTATTCACCGATTCCATCCGGCAATCACGGGCGAGCGTCTCGCGCAGGAGTTCGCATTCGCGCGCCGCCATCTCGTAGACCGTGCGGCGTGCGCGATCGCGCAACTTCTGCCCCTCCTCGCTGTCTCCGCTCGGACCCGCGACGAAAAAGTTGATCGTGCTCTGCACACGCACCTGGCCGGGCGACTGGGCGGCGGCCGGAGTGACGACGAACAGCAGGACAATGCCTGCCAAGGCAAGACGCGAGCGCAACATCATGAGGGGCACCTGTGATTGAAGTGACATGTCGGTACATAGCCACCGCAGGTTGCGATCGGGCAAACTGCGGATCGCAAACACCGACCTGCCGCTTCACTAAGGGTTAACCGCCCTTCTGCGCCCGCGATCTCCTTCGTTTCGGTCAGCCCTCCTTGAAGCCGTATTCGGGCACGTTGCCGCTGGCGCCGTAATATTTGTACGGCAGGAATTTGCCGCTCATGGTGATCTGGACGCGGTCGCCCTTGGGATTGGCGACGCGCTCGATCGCCATGTCGAAGTCGATCGCCGACATGATGCCGTCGCCGAACTCTTCCTCGATCAGCGCCTTCCAGGCCGGACCATTGACCATCACCATTTCGTAGAAGCGGTAGATCAGAGGATCGGTCGGTGGCATCGGCGTGCCGGTGCCGCGCATCGGCACCTCGTTGAGCATGGCGGTCTCGGCCTTCGACAGGGCGAACAGCTCACCGGCGTTGGCGGCCTGCGGCTTGGTCAGCTTCATCTGGCCGAGAATGGCGCCGACGATCAGCACCTCGGAATAGCCGCCGATCTTCTCGCATATGTACTTCCAGCTCCAGCCCTTCTCGCGCTTGATGTCGAGCAGCTTTTCGGTGAGGTCGGAACGCTTCATTTGAAAGTCTCCCTTGCAGGCCATTGTGTCGCATCATCGTTTTCCCGGCGGAGAAGCACGATATCCGCAACTTCGCTTCGTGTCGTTTTGGATTTGCACGAAATGTGCCAGCGGATCGGGCCGTAGTCCTCGCCTGCACCGATCCGCACGGGCCTGCACCGCCGCCACGGGCCGAGCGCCTGATTTACCCCGCGTCAAGCACGGCCAACGATCGGAGGCGGTCTTAAATGGTCGTTAGGAGCGGCCGTCGTTGTTGGCCGGCGGAATACTGGGACGCTCTGCAATGCAATCCGAGAAGCTGCTCTACAGCCTGCCGCAATGGCGCGTGACACGCTGGTTGGCCGACGCCGGACCCGGCGCGCCTGAGGACATCCGCACGGCACTCATTGCCCAGCTCCATGGATCGCTGCCGGTCTTTGCGACCGGCGCCGTCAACACCGTTGCGGTGGCCGCCGTGATCGCGATCCGACAGCCGACCGCCCTTTTCGTCTCCTGGCTGGTCCTCGAGATTGCCGTCTGCCTGTCCCGCCTCACAGTGCTGATCATGGCCCTTCGCGCAGCGCGCGCTCACCGGTCGACGCCCACCGACCTGCACCTGCTCCTTGCCGTTGCCTGGAGCGCCAGCGTCGGATTCGGCGTGTTCGTCAGCATCGCGAGCGGCGACCTGGTGGTCGCAATGCTCGCGTCCCTGTCCGCGGCGGCGATGGTCGGCGGCATCTGCTTTCGCAACTTCAGTGCGCCGCGGCTTGCTGGAGCCATGATCCTGCTCAGCCTCGGCCCGATCATCCCCGGCGCCGCGCTGGCCGGAGAGCCGCTGCTCTACATCGTGTATCTTCAGGTACCGATGTATCTCGCAGCCATGACCGCCGCCGCGTTCCGGCTCAACCGAATGCTGATCACCACCATGCGCGCCGAACGCGAGAATAGTCATCGCGCGCATCATGATGCACTGACGGGGCTATTGAACCGCGCCGGGTTCGTTGAGGCCCTCACCACGAAGCTGAAGGCATCGCACCGCGAGGGAACGCAGTTTGCGGTGCTGTTCTTCGATCTCGACAATTTCAAGCCGATCAACGACACCTTTGGACATGCCGCGGGCGACAAGGTGCTCAAAGGGGTCGCCGAACGGTTGCACCGCGCGCTGCCGCTCGGCTCGGTCATCGCGCGCATGGGCGGCGACGAATTCGTGGTCCTGTCCGACAGTTCCACGGCCGAGCAGGCGTTCGACACGGGCCATCGCATCATCGCCGAGGTGACGATGTCCTACGAGCTTGCTGACGGGATTTGCGCGAATGTCGGCGCGAGCGTCGGTATCGCCATGTCACCGGATCACGGCAGCGAGGTCGAAGAGCTGCTTGCGGTTGCGGACACCGCGCTCTACGAGGCGAAATCCGGCGGCAAGTCACGTTGCTGCCTCGCGTCCGTGAAGACCAACCTGGCTGCCTTGCGCCGGCTTCAGCGCAGCGGCGGCACTGGAATCGAGGCCGCCGCCTAGCCGCTCCGGACGTCGTTCAGCGCGCGGCCGTCATGCCTGCAATCAGCCGATCCAGCTCGCTGGCGAGATCCCGCTCGACTCGCCGCCCGCATCTCGATCATCTGATAGTTCGTAGGGTGGGTTAGTTAGCGAAGCGTAACCCACCGCTTCTCCAGCAAGGATCGCAAGAAGAGGTGGGTTACGCCTTCGACTAACCCACCCTACGAGGCCTTCGATCCTTCGGCGATCATCCCCTGCAGCCGCTCCAGCTCCACTTCCAGATCGCGCTCCACATCCGCCGCCCGAATCTCCATCACGCGATAGTCGCGCGCCTCCAGCCACGCACGCCGCGACGCGCGGTCGCCGGCAATCGTCTCCCCCTCTCCCGGATTGACCAGCTCGATCGCGATCCGGTGCGCAAACGAGACGAAATCCGGAATGTGCCGCCCGACCGGGGTCTGCCGCTTGAACTGGCCGGCGAAGCGGCGGTCGCGAGTCAGCGCCTGCCAAAGCAGGCGCTCGGCGTCGGTCGGGTTGCGGCGGAGCAGACGCGCGAGCCCGCGCACCGTAGAGCCGCTGTCGGGCACCCCGCCGCCCTGACCGTGCTCGGCCAGAAGCGCGCGCAGCCGTGTCGCCTGCTCGCCATCGAGCACACCGCCCTTGGCCGGCCCCTTGCGCCCCTCCGCGATCGCCATGACCACACCGTGCAGGGTGTGCATGTCCTGCTTGGTCGGCTCCATCCGGGTGAAGATGTTGCGCAGATTCACCAGCATGGTGTCGCGCTTCTCGGGCGGACGCAGGAATTCGACCCGGTCGAGCTCGCGCACGAGGTTGTCGAAGAAGGCCTGCATCTGGTGCTGCGAGGCGCGCTCGGAACGTTCGGGCATGGCGTGAGGCAGAGCGCCGGATGTGGCCCGCTTGAACCATTCATAGCCGATCAGCAGCACGGCCTGGGCAAGGTTCAGCGAGGCAAAGCCCGGATTGACCGGGAAGGTGATGATCCGGTTGGCGAGCCCGACCTCCTCATTGGTCAGCCCCCAGCGCTCGCGGCCGAACAGGATGCCCGCACCGCCACCTGCCGCGATGTGCCCCGAAATCTCCGCCACCGCCGCCTCCGGCCCGACCACCGGCTTGGCCTGGTCATGAGGGCGAGCGGTGGTGGCGAACAGGAGGTCGAGATCAGCGACGGCCTGTTCGACCGTGTCGAACAGCTCGACCCGTTCCAGGATGTGGTCGGCGCCGGCCGCCGCGCGCTGGGCGGCAATGTTGGGCCAGCCGTCGCGGGGGTTGACGATGCGCAAGCGGCTGAGGGCGAAATTGCCCATGGCGCGCGCCGCCATGCCGATGTTCTCACCCAGCTGAGGCTCGACCAGGATCACGATGGGACCGTCGAGGGCGAGGCCCGCCTTGCTCTTGTCAGTCCCCGACATCTCGTTTTGCTTTCACGCTGGTTCTGAAGGCCTTACGCAGGCATTCCCTGGAATTGATTCAAACCGGGCCCCTCGGGGCCGGCTCCGTCCGCCTGTCGTTTGCCTGTCCTGACAAAATTCTCAAGGGAAATAACGGGGTTAGAATCGGCTTTTGAATCTCGCCTGAAACTTTACCGCCGGGGCGGCCGGAGGGCTGGCCGCGGCTGCCCATCTGCGGAAGCTGGATGAGCTAAAAGTGCATAATCACTTGGCTTTCGCCCGCCGCGTCCCGGTGCTATGAGGCCCCGGACATTCACGTTGGCGCCCAAGGCGCCGTTCCCGAGAGGCTTTCCCGATCATGGCAAAAATCAAGGTGACCAACCCCGTCGTCGAACTCGATGGCGACGAGATGACCCGGATCATCTGGCAGTACATCAAGGACAAGCTGATCAACCCGTTCCTCGATGTCGAGCTGCTCTATTTCGACCTGGGGATGGAGTACCGCGACCAGACCAATGATCAGGTGACCATCGACGCGGCCGAGGCGATCAAGAAGGTCGGCGTCGGCGTCAAGTGCGCCACCATCACCCCGGACGAGGCTCGGGTGAAGGAGTTCAACCTCAAGCAGATGTGGAAGTCGCCGAACGGCACCATCCGCAACATCCTCGGCGGCGTGATCTTCCGCGAGCCGATCATCTGCAAGAACGTGCCGCGCCTCGTTCCCGGCTGGACCAAGCCGATCATCATCGGCCGCCATGCCTATGGCGACCAGTACCGCGCCACCGACATCAAGTTCCCGGGCAAGGGCACCCTCTCGCTGAAGTTCGTCGGCGAGGACGGCACCGTGATCGAGAAGGAAGTGTTCAAGGCCCCCGGCGCCGGCGTCGCCATGGAGATGTACAATCTCGACGACTCCATCATCGACTTCGCCCGCGCGTCGTTCAACTACGGCCTGATGCGCAACTACCCGGTCTATCTCTCGACCAAGAACACCATCCTCAAGGTCTATGACGGCCGCTTCAAGGACATCTTCCAGGACATCTTCGACCGCGAGTTCAAGAAGGAATTCGACGCCAAGGGCCTGACCTACGAGCACCGCCTGATCGACGACATGGTCGCCTCGGCGCTGAAGTGGTCCGGCGGCTATGTCTGGGCCTGTAAGAACTACGACGGCGACGTGCAGTCCGACACGGTCGCGCAGGGCTACGGCTCGCTCGGCCTGATGACCTCGGTGCTGCTCACGCCCGACGGCAAGACCGTGGAAGCCGAGGCCGCCCACGGCACGGTGACCCGCCACTACCGCGAGCACCAGAAGGGCAAGGAGACCTCGACCAACTCGATCGCGTCGATCTTCGCCTGGACCCGTGGTCTCGCCCACCGCGCCAAGCTCGACAACAATCCGCAGCTCGCGAAGTTTGCAAGCACGCTGGAGAAGGTCTGCGTCGACACCGTCGAAGAGGGCTACATGACCAAGGACCTCGCGCTGCTGGTCGGTGCCGACCAGCGCTGGCTCTCGACCACCGGTTTCCTCGACAAGGTCGCCGAGAACCTGGCGAAGGCGCTGGCGGCCTAAGCTGTCATCCGCATTTTCGCCCGACTGGGCCAGACATCATCACGGGCTGCGCCAAAGCGCGGCCCGTTCGTTTATTGAGACCTTTGCCCGGAGACCGACCATGTCAATCAAGCTTGCCGTCCCTTGCCTGCTGCTGCTCTCGGCCATGGCCGGTCCGGTTGCGGCCGCGGAGACACTTCCCGAAGCCATCGCCGCACCCGGCGAGACCGTTGTGCTCAGCGCCCACGCCGAGGGCGCGCAGGTCTATGAGTGCAAGGCAGGCACCGACGGCAAGCTCGCCTGGGCCTTCCGCGAGCCGATCGCCACGCTGCTTTCCGAGGGTAAGACGGTCGGCCGACACTATGCCGGCCCGAGCTGGGAGCATGCCGACGGCAGCGCCGTGGTTGGCAAGGCCATCGGCAACGCGCCCGGTGCCACGGCTGCTGACATTCCCTGGCTGAAGCTGGAGGTCACCGCCCACCGCGGCAGCGGCGTCCTGACGCCTGTTACCACCGTCCAGCGCATCAACACCCATGGCGGCAAGCTCGACGGCGCCTGCGACAAGGCCGGCGAGTTCAGAAGCGCGCCCTACTCGGCCGAGTACGTCTTCCTGCGCAAGGGCTGATCGCTCAGCGGTCGGTGCCCTCGCGCTCAGCCTGCGCGAGCTCGGTCGCCGCGAGGTCGCCCGTCTCTTCGAGCCGCGCCTTGGCCGTGTTGTGCACATGCGCGGCGAGCGTCGGCATGCGTTCGATCAGGGCATGAAAATGTTGGGCGTCGAGCACCAGAAGGCGGGTCTTGCGCGTGGCGGTCACCGTGCCGCTGCGTTTGGTTTTGTGCAGCAGTGCGATCTCGCCGAAGAAAGTGCCGTCGGCAAGCCGCACACGCTGGCTCGGCAGTGAAATCTCGACCTCGCCGGCCGTGATGAAATACATCGACGAGGCAGCATCGCCACGGCGAACCAGGATCTCGCCCTGCTCGATGGTGCGTGCCCGCAAGAGCCGCATGATGTCGGCGATCTCCAATGCCGAGAGGTTCGAGAACAGAGGCACCCGCGCCAGCATGCCCCAGGTGACGACGAAATCGCGCCGCTTCACCTCCTCGGCAAAGGCGGTGGAGATGATCGCGACTGGCAGCGCGATCATGGCGAAGCCGCTGATGATGGCGAAGACGGAAACGAATTTGCCGAGCGCCGTCACCGGCACGACGTCGCCATAGCCGACGGTGCCGAGCGTCACGATCGCCCACCACATCGCCTGCGGAATGGTGCCGAGCTTATCCGGCTGTACCTCACGCTCGATGGCGTAGAGCAGCGAGGCGAAGGTGAGCACCACGCCGACCAGGATGACGACGCAACCGATCAGCGCCCGCCGCTCGGCGTGAATGGCAGCGAGCAGCGAGCGCATCGCCGGCGAATAGCGCACCAGCTTGAAGAACGGCAGCACGCCGAGCGCGGCGAGCGTCGCGTGCCGGCCTGTCGCCAGCACGATCGCGGCGGGGAGGAACGCCATGAGGTCGATGATGCCGAGCGCGGAGAAGACATAGCCGAGTCGGTCCGCGAGCGGCGAGGCCCCGCGCTGCGTGTGGCCCGCCACCGTCCACAGCCGCGCGACATATTCCAGCGCGAACACGATCACGGCCAGGATCTTGATCGCCGAGAACAGCGCGCCGAACTGCGCGTCCAGCTCCGGCACCGAGGCGAGCGTCATCGCCACCACGTCGAGCACGATCACGCCGATGATGAGCTGGATGAAGCGCGAGCCGACGGAATAAGCCAGCGGATCGTGCTCGAGCAATTCGTAGAGGCGATCCCTCAAATTGGGATCGCGAAGCCCACGTCCTCGTGGAACGAGGCGCATGGCGATTTACGCGCCTGTCATCGCTTTTTCGATCGCCGACAGCGCCGCGGCAGCGTTGGCGCCGTCGGGACCGCCGGCCTGCGCCATGTCGGGCCGGCCGCCGCCGCCCTTGCCGCCGAGCGCTTCGGAAGCAACGCGAACCAGATTGACGGCGTTGAAGCGCGAGGTGAGATCGGGCGTGACGCCGACCACGACGCCGGCCTTGCCGTCCTCGGTGACGCCGACGATGGCGACCACGCCGGAGCCGATCTGCTTCTTGCCGTCATCGGCGAGGCTCTTGAGATCCTTCATCTCGATGCCCTCGACTGCGCGCGCCATCAGCTTGACGTCGCCGACCTCACGCACGCCTGCCGCCGCGCCGTTGGCGGCGGACGCGCCGCCGCCCATCGCGAGCTTCTTGCGCGCGTCGGACAGCTCGCGCTCCAGCTTCTTGCGCTCGTCCATCAGCGCGGTGATGCGCGCCGGGACATCCTCGATCGAGGTACGCAGCTCGGCCGCCGCGGTCTTCGCCAGCGCCATGGTGTCATTGGCATGCTTGCGTGCGAAACGTCCGGTCAGCGCCTCGATGCGGCGGACGCCGGAAGCAACCGCGCTCTCGCCCGTCAGCGTGATCAGGCCGATGTCGCCGGTGCGCTTGACATGGGTGCCGCCGCAGAGCTCGACCGACCAGCCGAGCGCGTTGGCACCGTGCTCGCGCGCGGTCTTGCCCATCGAGACGACGCGGACCTCATCGCCATATTTCTCGCCGAACAGCGCGCGGGCGCCGGCCTCGCGGGCCTCGTCAACGCCCATGATGCGGGTCGTGACCTCGTCATTCTCCAGCACCACATCGTTGGCGATGTCCTCGACACGGGCGAGCTCCTCGGCCGTGATCGGCTTCGGATGCACGAAGTCGAAGCGCAGCCGGTCGGGCGCGACCAGCGAGCCGCGCTGGGCGATGTGGTCGCCGAGCACCTGGCGCAGCGCCTCGTGGAGCAGATGCGTCGCCGAGTGATTGGCGCGGATCGACGACCGGCGCGTATGATCGACGTCGAGCTGCAGCGCCGTGCCGGCCTTCAGCGTGCCCTGCTCCACCGTGCCGGTATGAACGAAGAGATCGCCGACCTTCTTCTGCGTCTCGGTGACGCGGAATTTGATCCCGCCCTCGCCGACCATTACGCCGGTATCACCGACCTGACCGCCGGATTCCGCATAGAACGGCGTCTGGTTCAGAACGATCGAGCCGGTCTCGCCAGCCTTGAGGCTGTCGGTTTCCTTGCCGTCCTTCACCAGCGCCGCAACGACGCCTTCGGCGCTCTCGGTCTCGTAACCGAGGAATTCGGTGGCCCCTAGCCGCTCGCGCAGCGGGAACCAGATCGCTTCGCTGGCGGCCTCGCCCGAGCCCGCCCATGACGCGCGCGCCTTCTCGCGCTGACGCTCCATCGCGTCGGTGAAAGCGGACTGGTCGACGCTGATGCCGCGCGACTTCAGCGCGTCCTGCGTCAGGTCGAGCGGGAAGCCGTAGGTATCATAGAGCGTGAAGGCGACGTCGCCGTCGAACATGTCGCCCTTCTTCAAGCCCGAGCTCTTCTCGTCGAGGATCGCAAGGCCGCGCACCAGCGTCTTGCGGAAACGGGTCTCTTCCAGCCGCAGCGTTTCCTCGATCAGCTTCTCCGCGCGCACCAGCTCCGGATAGGCCTGGCCCATCTCACGCACCAGCGCCCAGACGAGGCGATGCATCAGCGGTTCTTTCGCGCCCAGAAGCTGCGCATGGCGCATCGCGCGGCGCATGATCCGGCGCAGCACATAGCCGCGGCCCTCGTTCGAGGGCAGCACGCCGTCGGAGACGAGGAAGGCCGAGGAGCGCAGATGATCGGCGATGACCCGGAACGAGGCGACGGTCTGCTCATTCGGCCCGCTGCCCAGCGCGGATGCGGTCGCATCGATCAACTGACGGAACAAATCGGTCTCGAACACGCTGTCGACGCCCTGCAGGATGCAGGCCATGCGCTCCAGGCCCATGCCGGTGTCGATCGAGGGACGCGGCAGCGGCACGCGCTCCTCCTTCGTCACCTGCTCGTACTGCATGAACACGAGATTCCAGAATTCGAGGAAGCGGTCGCCGTCCTCTTCCGGGCTGCCCGGAGGTCCGCCCCAGATGTGCTCGCCGCGATCGATGAAGATCTCCGAGCACGGACCGCACGGGCCGGTATCGCCCATCGCCCAGAAATTGTCCGAGGTCGGGATGCGGATGATGCGGTCGTCGGAGAAGCCCGCGATCTTCTTCCACAAGCCGGCGGCCTCGTCGTCGGTGTGATAGACGGTGACGAGCAGCTTGTCCTTCTTCAGCCCGAAATCCTTGGTGATCAGATTCCAGGCGAGCTCGATCGCGCGCTCCTTGAAGTAGTCGCCGAAAGAGAAATTGCCGAGCATCTCGAAGAAGGTGAGATGGCGCGCGGTGTAGCCAACATTGTCGAGGTCGTTGTGCTTGCCACCCGCGCGCACGCATTTCTGCGAGGTGGTGGCGCGCTGGTAGGGCCGCTTCTCCATGCCGGTGAAGACGTTCTTGAACTGCACCATGCCGGCATTGGTGAACATCAACGTCGGGTCGTTGCGCGGCACCAATGGCGAGGACGGCACGATCTCGTGGCCGTTCTTGGCAAAGAAGTTCAGAAAGGTCGACCTGATCTCGTTGACGCCGCTCATGTTCATCCAATCGGGTGTGCTTGGACCCGCTTCACGCCATCCAAACCTGTGATTTAGGCTGATATCTGCGGGCCAATGCGCTTTTAGACAAGGCCAGCTTCGCTGTCCAGAAACTGTGCAGACAGATCAGAGGGTTGCCGCAGGCGCGCAATCGACCGTTGATAGCCGTTTTGGCCGCGTTGACAGGCTTGGCCCGGCTGTGTTCTGTACCTACCTGTATCGTACGGCCACGTCGGGAGAGACCGGCTTTTGGTAGCCGGCGCCGAAGGAGCAACCGCCCCGGAAACTCTCAGGCAAAAGGACCGCGTGGCTTTGACAGCATCTGGAAAGAGGCGCCGACGGGCTTGAGGCCCGGGTGGCACCCGCCGACGGGATAATACTCTCAGGCACAGCGACAGATGGGGCTTCGACTGGTTTCGACGGGGAATCCTCCCCGGGAACCGCGAGGGCCCCTGTGATGCTTGCACGCGACGACCAAAACTCCCTCAGACGCACCCCCCTCTACGCCCTGCACCTGTCCCTCGGCGGCAAGATGGTGCCGTTCGCGGGCTATGAAATGCCCGTGCAGTACCCCGCGGGCGTCCTGAAGGAACACCTTCACACCCGGTCATCGGCCGGCCTGTTCGACGTGTCCCATATGGGCCAGATCGCGCTGTGGCCGAAGTCCGGCAAGGTCGAGGATGCGGCAAAGGCGCTGGAGCGCTTGGTGCCGCAGGACATCGTGGCGCTCGCACCGGGACGGCAGCGCTATGCCCAGTTCACCAATGCGGACGGCGGCATCCTGGACGATCTGATGGTCGCCAATTTCGGCGATCACCTGTTCCTGGTCGTCAACGCCGCCTGCAAGGCCGAGGACGAAGCGCATCTGCGCGCGCATTTGTCCGACGACTGCAACATCGAATCGCTCACCGACCGCGCTCTGATCGCGCTGCAGGGCCCGAAGGCGGAAGCGGTGCTGGCGAAACTTTGTGCAGAGGCGCCGGCCATGAAATTCATGGATGCGGGCCAACGCAAGGTCGACGGCATCGACTGCTTCGTGTCGCGCTCGGGCTATACCGGCGAGGACGGGTTCGAGATCTCGGTTCCCGCAGGCGATGCCGAGCGGCTGGCCAAGGCGCTGCTCGACAATTCCGACGTGCTGCCGATCGGGCTCGGAGCGCGCGACAGCCTGCGGCTCGAGGCAGGTCTCTGCCTCTACGGCCACGACATCGACACCACCACCACGCCGGTCGAGGCGGCGCTGGAATGGTCGGTGCAGAAGAGCCGCCGCACCGGCGGCGCGCGTGCCGGCGGTTTTCCGGGCGCGGCGAAGATCCTTTCGCATTTCGACCAGGGCGCAAGCCGCCGCCGCGTCGGCCTGCGCGCCGAGGGGCGCGCGCCGGTGCGCGAGGGCGCGCCGCTGTTTGCCGATGCGACGTCGAGCGAGCCGATCGGAAAGGTCACATCGGGCGGTTTTGGCCCGAGCCTGAATGCGCCGGTTGCGATGGGTTACGTGCCCACCGCGCAGAGCGCGCTCGGCACACAACTGTTTGCCGAGGTGCGCGGCCAGCGCTTGGCCCTGCAAGTCGCCGCCATGCCTTTCGTGAAAAATACCTACAAACGCTGAGGATCGAGAATGACCACGACGCTGTACACCTCCGACCATGAGTGGCTGGCCATCGACGGCGATGTCGCCACCGTCGGCATCACCGACTACGCGCAGCAGCAGCTCGGCGATGTCGTGTTCGTCGAACTGCCCAAGGTCGGCCGCGCGCTCAAGAAGACGGAAGCTGCCGCGGTGGTCGAGTCGGTGAAGGCCGCCTCCGACGTCTACGCGCCGATCTCCGGCGAGGTGCTCGAGGTGAACGAAGGTCTCGCGAGCGAACCGGCGCTGGTCAATTCGGATGCGCAAGGCAAGGCCTGGTTCTTCAAGATCAAGATCGCCGACAAGAGCGAGCTCGGCGGACTCATGGATGAAGCCGCCTACAAGGCGCACACGGCTTAGAGAGCGATGGAGCAAGCGATGACCGCGCACCGCAAATCCAGCGGCGAGACCGCCGCCACCTTCGTCCGTCGCCATATCGGCCCCTCGGCGCGCGATGTCGCCGCGATGCTGGATGCCGTCGGAGCTAAAAGCGTCGACGCATTGATTGCGGAGACGCTGCCCGCCTCGATCCGGCAGGCCAGCCCGCTCGATCTCGGCAAGCCCTTGAGCGAGACCGAAGCGATCGCGCATATGGGCGAGCTCGCAGCCCAAAACCAGGTCTTCACCTCGCTGATCGGCCAGGGCTATTCCGGCACGATCCTGCCCGCGGTGATCCAGCGCAACATTTTGGAGAACCCGGCCTGGTACACCGCCTACACGCCGTACCAGCCCGAGATCAGCCAGGGCCGGCTGGAGGCGCTGTTCAATTTCCAGACCATGATCTGCGACCTCACCGGGCTCGATGTCGCCAATGCCTCGCTGCTGGATGAAGCAACCGCCGCGGCCGAGGCGATGGCGCTCGCCGAGCGGCACTCGCAGGTGAAGGCGAAAGCCTTCTTCGTCGACTGGGACGTGCATCCGCAGACCCTCGCAGTGATGCGCACCCGCGCAGAGCCCCTGGGCTGGAATCTGATCGTCGGCGATCCCCTCGCTGATCTCGACAAGGCGGACGTGCTCGGCGCGCTGCTGCAATATCCGGGCTCTTCGGGTGCGGTGCGCGATCTGCGGCCCGCGATTGCGACACTGCGCGCGAAAGGCGCACTCGCGATCGTTGCCGCCGATCTGCTGACGCTGACGCTTCTCGCCTCGCCCGGCGAGTTAGGGGCCGACATCGCGATCGGCTCGGCGCAGCGCTTTGGCGTGCCGATGGGCTATGGTGGACCGCACGCCGCTTACATGGCGGTGCGCGATGCGCTGAAGCGCTCGCTGCCCGGCCGCATCGTCGGCCTCTCCGTCGACTCCCGCGGCGCGCCCGCCTATCGCCTCGCGCTGCAGACCCGCGAGCAGCATATCCGCCGCGAGAAGGCGACCTCCAACATCTGCACCGCGCAGGTGCTGCTCGCCGTGATCGCGTCGATGTATGCGGTTTATCACGGCCCCGAAGGCTTGACGCAGATCGCGCGCACCGTGCATCGCCGCACCGCCGTGCTGGCCGCCGGCCTGCGCAAGCTCGGCTTCGCGCCGCAGTCGGAAAACTTTTTTGACACGGTGACGGTGGATGCCGGCGCGCAGCGCGAGGCGATCGTCGCGCGCGCCGTCGCCGAGAAGATCAATCTCGGCCTCGGCGGCGCAGGCCTGCGCATCGCGCTGGACGAGACCACGACGCCTGCGACCGTTGAGGCGGTCTGGCGCGCCTTCGGCGGCAACTTGTTCTATGCCGAGGTCGACGCGGCGACGCGCGAAGCGCTGCCGGATGCCTTGAAGCGCGCGACCGGCTTCCTCACCCATCCGGTGTTCCACGCGCATCGCTCGGAAACCGAGATGCTGCGCTACATGCGCAAGCTCAGCGATCGCGACCTCGCGCTCGACCGCGCGATGATCCCGCTGGGATCCTGCACCATGAAGCTGAATGCGACCACCGAGATGATGCCGCTGACCTGGCCGGAGTTCGGGTCCTTGCATCCCTTCGCGCCGCGCGAGCAGGCCAAGGGCTATCACGCGCTGTTCGCGCGGCTGGAAAAATGGCTGTGCGACATCACCGGCTATGACGCGATCTCGCTGCAGCCGAATTCGGGCGCGCAAGGAGAATATGCCGGCCTGCTCGCGATCCGCGGCTATCATGCCTCGCGAGGTGAAAGCCACCGCAAGGTCTGCCTGATCCCCTCCTCCGCCCACGGCACCAACCCGGCCTCCGCCGCGATGGTCGGCATGGACGTGGTGGTGGTTGCCTGCGAGAAGAACGGCGACGTCGACGTCAATGATCTCCGCGCCAAGGCGCAAGTGCATTCGAACGACCTCGCCGCAGTGATGATCACCTACCCCTCGACGCATGGCGTGTTCGAGGAGCACATCCGCGAGATCTGCGACATCGTCCACGGCCATGGCGGCCAGGTCTATCTCGACGGCGCCAACCTGAACGCGCAGGTCGGCCTGTCCAGGCCCGGCGACTACGGCGCCGATGTCAGCCATCTCAATTTGCACAAGACTTTCTGCATCCCGCATGGCGGCGGCGGCCCGGGCATGGGCCCGATCGGCGTGAGAGCACATCTCGCCCCGTTCCTGCCCGGCCATCCAGCGACCCATGCCGACGCGCCGGTCGGCCCGGTCTCGGCCGCGCCGTTCGGCTCGGCGTCGATCCTGACCATCTCCTACATCTACATCCTGATGATGGGCGGCGAAGGTCTGATGCGCGCGACCGAGATCGCGATCCTCAACGCCAACTACGTCGCAGCAAAGCTCGAGCCGCACTTCCCGGTGCTCTACAAGAACGCCCGGGGACGTGTCGCTCATGAATGCATCGTCGACCCGCGGCCGCTCAAGACGACGAGCGGCGTCACCGTCGACGACATCGCAAAACGCCTGATCGACTATGGCTTCCACGCCCCGACCATGAGCTTCCCCGTGCCGGGCACCTTGATGATCGAACCGACCGAGTCGGAATCGAAGGCGGAGCTGGACCGCTTCTGCGACGCGATGATCGCAATCCGCAAGGAGATCGCCGAGGTCGAGGCCGGCCGCTTCAAGATCGAGGCCTCGCCCTTGCGCAACGCGCCGCACACCGTGCACGACATCGCCGACGACAACTGGGCCCGCGCCTACACCCGCGCGGAAGGCTGCTTCCCGGCCAGCACCTCGCGCACCGACAAATACTGGTCCCCGGTCGGACGCGTCGACAACGTCTATGGCGACCGCAACCTCGTGTGCTCGTGCCCGCCGGTGAGCGACTACGCGCAGGCGGCGGAGTAAGGGATTCGCAGAATGGGTTGAGCGAAGCGAGACCCATCACCGGCACGATCCGACCAAAACGAAACGGGCGCCGAAGACGTCGGCAACTCAACGTCCTCAGCGCCCGCTCCTCGCGAAAACTCTACCTGTTGAAGCTTACTCCTCCGTCGGCTCCTCGCCGTCGGCATCACGCTCCGGGGCGCCGGCCAAGATCTGCTCGGCGATCAGACCCGAGTTCTGCCGGATCGAGGTCTCGATCTTCGCGGTGATGTCGGGATTGGCCTTCAGGAACGCTTTCGCGTTCTCGCGGCCCTGGCCGAGGCGCTGGCTGTCATAGGAGAACCAAGCGCCGGATTTCTCGACGATGCCGGCCTTGACGCCGAGGTCGAGGATCTCGCCCATCTTGGAGACGCCCTCGCCGTACATGATGTCGAATTCGACCTGCTTGAAGGGCGGCGCCAGCTTGTTCTTCACCACCTTCACGCGCGTGGTGTTGCCGACGACCTCGTCACGCTCCTTGATCGCGCCGATGCGGCGGATGTCGAGGCGGACGGAGGCGTAGAATTTCAGCGCGTTGCCGCCGGTCGTGGTTTCCGGCGAACCGTACATCACGCCGATCTTCATGCGGATCTGGTTGATGAAGATCACCATGGTGTTGGACTTGTTGATGGAAGCCGTCAGCTTGCGCAGCGCCTGGCTCATCAGACGGGCCTGGAGACCCGGCAGCGCGTCCCCCATCTCGCCTTCGAGCTCGGCCTTCGGCACCAGCGCCGCAACCGAATCGACCACCAGCACGTCCACCGCGCCCGAACGCACCAGCGTGTCGCAGATTTCCAGCGCCTGCTCGCCGGTGTCGGGCTGGGAGATCAGGAGCTCGTCGATGTTGACGCCGAGCTTGCGGGCATAGACCGGGTCGAGCGCGTGCTCGGCGTCGATGAAGGCGCAGATGCCGCCCTTCTTCTGCGCTTCCGCGACCGTATGCAGCGCCAGCGTCGTCTTGCCCGAGGATTCCGGCCCGTAGATCTCGACGATCCGCCCCTTGGGCAGGCCGCCGATGCCGAGCGCGATATCGAGCCCGAGCGAGCCGGAGGACACCGCCTCGATGTCCATCGAACGGTCGCTCTTGCCGAGCCTCATCACCGAGCCCTTGCCGAACTGGCGCTCGATCTGGGACAGCGCGGCGGCCAGGGCTTTACTCTTGTCCATGGAAGATCCTTCGACGATACGCAGGGCAGTAGCGGACATTGGTCGTGCTCCTTATGGCGGGGATTCGCGAGATGGACAAACGATTGGCGAAGCAGGTCGGCGATGGGAGCAACGTACCCCATTTGTTCCAGGTTCGCAATATGTTCTTTTGCGCACTTGGGTACTGTCCCTCTTTAACCCTCAGTGTCCCAAAGTGAATTTGGCCGTGTCCCAATTTGTTCGCGATGTGCCGCAAGGCGTTCCTCGCCCGAATGGACTAAGCTTTAGGTAGATCGACTAGGCCGAGCGAATCGCCGGATTCCGGGCTGTGACAGCGATGATTCCGGTCATCGCGACGGTCGGCGCCGCGTCCTTGGCGGGGCAATGAACCTTGGCACGGTCCATGCAGACCCATTCTTACCGGGATTTTGCATTCCCTCTCGGGGCTGGAAAGCCGCCGCCTGCGTTCATTTAAGCAGGCGGCGTTTTTATTGGTGTCCTGATTCAATTCAGTGGACCCGCCTCGAATGAGGCGGCTTCAGTTGGCGGCCTCCTCGCCCTCTCGCAAAATGCGGAAAACAACCCCATGCAAAGTAGGGTGACGGCCTAGCCCCTCTTCCGCAGAGCGCGCAGGATCAGGCCCAGGAAGACCAGCCAAGCCGTCCAGCAGCCCACCGCGATCGCCATGAGCACATCGCCGTCTGAACTTTGGGCGATCGAGTGCGCCAGATAGGTCACGAGAAGGCAGATCAGGCCAAAAGCGATGAAGAGCACCACCGCGACAATCAGCCCGCAGCCTGACGACCTGGCAGGTGGCTCTGGCTGCGGCGAATCGAGACCGGTCATGGGGTCTCCATCCAGAAAGCCGATGCCTCAAACACTCGCCTAGAGAACGTGATCAACATTTTAGCAACTTAAGGTTATTGTCACCTTCATCGCGGAACGAAAGCGCGCTTATGCACTTAAGTCCTCAACAGAGGCGATGAGTGTGGACGACAAGGAGCGGCAGCAATTGCCAGCCCAAGCTACGCAGGACCGAAGGCAACGATGCCCGACCTGCGCCAGTGCCGCTCGTCTCAAGAGTTCACTCATGGATGTAGCGACAGGCAAGACGGTGCGTCTGTTCGAATGCAGCAAGTGCGGCCATTTCTGGGACGACTAGCCGGCAAGTTTATCGAGCCAAGCGCGCCTCAGTTGGTCGCCTCTTTGATTCGTCCGTCCAGCCACCGGAATGTCTTCGATCGGGCGAGCCTCGCCACGCCTCGCTTGCCGATGATGTCGCCATCGCGCCCCAAGCCGCACTTGCTGGTCCTACATCAGTGCCAACAGAATGATGCCGAGAACCAGCACCACAAAGCCAGCCGCCGTCGCGGCGGCGAAAGACCGCTCTACGTTATCCATGATGCCACCCCGTTGTCGGCACGCCACGTTTCCCCCATGGCTTTGCCGAACGATCGGAATGTCACCGACTTGTGTGTCCCTAGTTGTGCAATCGGGTGTCCAAATTGGGACGGGCGCGAGGCGGTATGCGGCACGCGCGCGGCTTCGCCGTAGTTGTAAGGCGCCTGTAAGCCGAGTCTTCTAGCCTGGTCCCGCACGGTGGACCAACACCGGGCACTCCATACCCAGTCAACCCCGCTCCACCCCGAGCGGGGTTTTCTGTTTGCGGTCCGCTGGCGGTGATGCAGCGGCCACATCCTGATTCGCACGTCGGCCTGTCAGGCTGCCGTAAGCTGAGCCAGCTAGGGTCGAGTGGCTATGGTGTTGCAGCCCAGCACCTCAGCCTCCAATAACCTTTGCCCCGCCTGGCTCTCCCCTGGCGGGGCTTTTTTCGTCCCACTGTGGCCAAAACACCGGCTCCCCTTACTCCCGCGTCAGCCGCAACGAGAACGACCGGATCGCGGGTGCCGCCAGCAACACGATGGGCAGCATCGCGAGCCAGGCGATCAGCCACGAGGCCAGCCAGTGCTGGACGAACAGCAACGTCCCCGCGGCCGGAAAGCTGGCAATGCCCGCCGCGATCAGCGAGGTGAGACCGGACTGGATGACGCCGAAGACGAAATGACTGTGGCGTCGGGGAATGCCGAGCATGATGCGCGCCTTTGCTGAGTGCCGCCATCAGGCGAAGCAAGGCACGTGCCGCGGGTCGCTCCAAAGTGCGCCCTGCAGCTCCGCGAGGCCCCCGCGACTCCGCAGTGGCTACTTCAGCGACGTGCTCACAGAGCCGGAGGAGGAAGAGCGGCCGGCGCGGAAACCTGCGCCGATATGGCTAATTTTCCCCGAATCTCAATCAAATAGCCCGTGGTTCTCCGGCCGTGAACGGAGTTCCTGTGTCAGTCATCCTGTCTTACGGAGCGCGCGCGCTTTCAAGATTGCCGTGAATTGTCCATGGCTTGACGGCAAATTTTGACTCGTCCGCGGAATACTCCGACCGCCAACATGTTTAGCCGTGATGGACGGTGAATCGTGGAGGTCGGCCATGAATCACAGGGGCGTCGAGTTCACTGTCGCCAAGACGGCTATTCCGGGTGTCTGGCAGTGGCAATTCCGGATCGGCGACCAGATCAAGACCGGCAAGACCGAGACGAAGATCGATCTTCTGGCGATCAGGCGCGCGCAGCTGCGCATCGACCGGGAGTTGAAGGCGATCGCGCGCAAGACGGCCTGAGCCGGACGGACAGAGAGCAGCGTTCTCCAGGCGCCTGCGGGCGGCAACTGGACTGTTTGCTCCGGGGGTGGCTGGTTCGGGCCACCCTGCGCGCACATATTCCGTAAAGGCCCGGAATTGATCTGCCGGCGGTTTGGGATTGCACTGACCGCCATGGCCCGGGGGCGCGGCCTTACGCGATCGGTGTCAGCCATGCCGCAATATTTCTTTCGAATCCGGAACGGTCGTTATTCCGGCTGTGCGGATCAGGCGACGGAATTTGCCGATCGCAATGCGGCCTGGAAGGAGATGACCAGCGTCTGCGCCGACATGGCGTCGGGCATCGCCCGCAAACTCAGCGAAAATTCCGAGTGGCACATGGAGCTCCTGGATGAATCCAAGGAGCCGGTGTTCCGCATCCGCATCGTCGCGGAATCCTTCGATTAGGCTCGACGCCAAATCGCGAATCGCCATGCCCTAGTCGGCGCTGGGCAGCCGCCGCATGGTGAATTCGATGTCGCCGCTGGGCAGCTCGCGCCAAGTCTCGACTTCGCTCATATAGCCGGCCTTGGGGTAGCGGGCGAAGAAGGCCCGTGCCTTCGCGCGTGCCGCCGCGCGCGGCAGGGTGAAGGTCTCGCGCAGATAGCCGTCGCTCGGCCGCGCCGCCGATCCGACGCCCGCCCTGCGCCGGCGCGCCATCCGCTCGGCGAGATCCCGCGGACGATCGGCCATGTCTCACCTCCTCAACTCAGCACTTTCCGAAAGATGTAGGAAGAGGCTGGCGAAGGGGGAGTCCCGCCGGGGGCCGCCTTATGGAGGCAGCCCCGGCCGGGTCCGGTCAGTTGGCCGCGGCGGTGCCGGCCTTGGGCTTCTTGGTCGTGGTCGCGGCCGAGGCCTTCGGCGCAGCCTGCTTCGGCGGATCGGAGCGCATGCCGCCCCAGGGATCGCTCGACGTCTTGGCGTCCGGGATCTTCTTCAGGGTGTCCTTGTAGGCGCGCTCGCGCTCGGCTTCCGCGGCCTTCTCATCGTCGGTCTTGCCGGGGCCATCCTGCAGCAGGTTGATATGGGGCGCTTGCGCATAGGCCGGCCCCGCGAGCACGGCCAGAACCGCCGCCATACGGAAAAGCTTCATCAGTCACTCCTTGATCATCGACAGAGGGCGGATCACCGCGCGCTCGTCATCCTTGTCGCAGCCTCGTTACGGCCCCTTATCACGGTTCTTGGCACCGCACGCCCCGTCAGCCCGACCTGCACGATTTCGGCGAATGCAGCCAATCGTCCCAGATCGGGCCGCATTTGGTGCACCCGTTCAGAGCAAGGCCGAGCGCGGCCAGGCAAAACACCAAGACAAATCGACGCAACATCGTCCACCCACTGCCAAGGGCCGCATTTTAGAAGGTGAAGTCGGGCATTTTCAAGCCGACGGACGCCTGCCAGACCGGGTGACTTTGCCGCGCCAATGCGGGCAGAATGACCGAAACAACCGGCAACGGACGAGGAAACGACAGCAATGCAATCGCAGTCAGAACCGGCATTCGGCATCGACGAGGCCAGACGCGTGCTCGGCGAGGTCTTTGCACCATGGGTTCAGGATCTCGGTCTTTCCGTCGAGCGCATCGACCACGTCGCGCCGCAGGATCTGCCGGACTGGCAACCGGGCGCAACCCTGCGCATGGCTTTTTCGGAACGCCTGTGCCGGCATGGCGGCGTGGTCTGCGGCCAGGCCCTGATGGCGCTCGCCGATACCGCGATGGTGATCGCGATTCTCGCCGCCAATCGCGGCTACCGGCCGATGACCACCGTCGACCAGACCACGCATTTCATGCGCCCGGTCGCCTCCTCCGACGTGCTGGCGGACGCGCGCGTCGTGCGGCTCGGGCGCACCATGAGTTTCGGCCGCGTCACGCTGCTCTCCGCCACCGACAACAAGCCGGTGGCGATGGTCTCGAGCGCGTTCGCGATGCTGCCGGGGTGAGCATGATCGACAAGATGGAGAGCCGCGCGCGCAAGGCGCGTCGCGGCTCCCGTCGTTGATCATGCAGAGACGTCGATCATGCCGCAGGACATGAAGCGCGATTCCGATCGCGCTTGAGCGTTACCTTGGGACCTTACTTGCCGAGCACTTCGTCGGCCGCGGTGACGATGCTCACGTTCGGATTTTTTCCGCAGTAGGAGCCGAACTGCTTGGCGTTCTCGACGAACACGTCGGTGTCGATGATCGCGTTGTCCTCGTCGCCCTTGTACCAGCCGTCCATCCAGGTCAGCACCAGCTTGATGGTGTCATCGCCGCTTTCGAGGAATTGCTTGCAGCTCATGGTCGAGAGATCGAATTTGGTGGCGTGGGCGGGGACGGACGACAGCGAGAGAGCTGCGACGAACAGGATCGAAAGCGTGGTCTTCATCAGTATCTCCATCGGCGCGCGGCGCCATAAAGGAACGGCTTTGAGGGAAAAGTCAGCGGAAGGAACGTCCCCGCTTCAGTTTCGTAAACGAAGTCTGAAGCGCTGTGCAAGTAGCGCCAGTATTGAATTCATTTCAACGTAATTTCTATGCACTACTTCACAATCGTCACCATGGATCGACACGATGATCGAGAAGCGTGCAGCGCAGCGTCACCGGGTTTTCAAGGGCGGTACGATCACCTTTGAAAGCAGCGGAATCGCGTGCACGGTGCGAAATATGTCGGACGGCGGCGCGGCGATCGATCTGGATGGCTCTGTCATGCTGCCGCCATCGTTCACGCTGTCCATCACGCGCGACAATTTCGTACGAAATTGCCGCACGGTATGGCGCAACGACACGCGCATCGGCATTGCCTTCGTGCAATAGCGCACGCAATGTGAACGCCTGTTCGCATCACATACACAACACGCGATCATGCAACTCCGGCACATCCGTGTGGCGTCGTTCACGCAGGACCGGTCGCGACGTCGCGGCCAACGGCCGGCGACGATTTGATCCGACGCTCTCGGCGCGATGTCATGCCAATGTCGCGATCGGATCCCACCGTCGTCACCACAACATCATCGGCGCGAGTTCAAAGGCCCGGACGAGATTGCGGACGTTGCCGGGCGTGATCCGCTGCTCGGCCTCAAGGCTCTCCAGGGGATGCGGAGCAACGTCCGGGAGACACGCTGCAAGGCGGCGCTCCTCACCACGTTCGCAGCCACCCAGGGGTCGGGTGGCGGGCGTGTCTCAGCCCTCGCCTCTTTTCACTTCGATTTCTTCGCGGGATCGCTCGGGCGCGCCCCGCCCCACGGATCGTACTTTTCCTTGGGCTCGGGAATCCGCTCGAGGGCAGCCTTGTAGGCCTTCTCATCGACCTTCGGTTTATTGTCCGCCTTGGGGGCATCATTGCCGGGCTGGTGCCGGCCGCCGCCCATCTGGGCCTGCGCCGAGGCGGCCGTCAGTGCCAGCACCGCAGCCGCAATGACCATGATTCTCATGGATGCAATCCCCCTCGTCCGGGATACAAACTAGCCCGCAATCCCGTAATAGCAAATCCCGTTTCCCATCCCCCTTCAGCAAATGTTGATCGGCGGGGACTTCGCCGGGTCGCATTCGTGCCTATCTGTTTGCCCGCGGGGGGACTTCGCGGATGTTTCGGATTGTTGCTCATGTGGCGCTGCTTGCTGCCGCGCTGGCGCTCGGTGCGTGCGGCTTTGCCGACAGCCGCGCGCCTGTGCCCGAGTTCATGCGCATCAAGGAGGCCGAGCAGCCACCGCCCGAGCCGCCCCCGGACGTCAAGCGCGTGGTGCGCGAACAGATCGACGTGGTCTTCCTCACGACGTCCTATCCGCGCGAGATTCACGTCGCCGCGCCCCATCATGAGGTGCGTGGACCGGGCTGGACGGCTTGCGTCCGCGCGCAGCTCACCTCGGCGACCGGTACTACGCTGGGCATCCAGACCTACATCGTGACGATCGCCGGCGGAAAGGTCGTCGACCGGCGCCGCGCCGAGCCAGACGACATCTGTGGGTCGGAAACCTACGAGCCGATCTAGCGACTGTCGAGGGAGCGGCTCGCCGCCCATCGGACGTTTTCGGACATGGTCACCAGACCGGACTCGCGCCGCGAAAATGCGGCCGCTATAGCGGCTCCATGCTCGACTTCGATGGACGATATGAAGCCCTTCGCCGCCGCGACGCCGCGCTGGACGGCGTCATGTTCGTCGCGGTCAAGACGACCGGGATCTATTGCCGCCCGGTGTGTCCGGCGCGCACGCCGCTCGCTCGCAATGTGACCTTCTATCGTAGCGCGGCCGCCGCCGAGCACGCCGGCTTCCGGCCCTGCCTCAGATGCCGTCCCGAAACGGCGCCGTTCTGCCCTGCGTGGAACGGCACCAGGACAACCGTCGAACGCGCGTTGAGGCTGATCGAGAACGGTGAGCTTGACCGGAGCAGCGTGGACCGGCTGGCCGAACGGCTCGGCGTTGGTCCGCGCCATCTGGCGCGCCTGTTCGCGCGCCATCTCGATGCGTCTCCGCTGCAGGTGGCGCTGTCGCTCCGAATCCAGCGCGCCAAGCGCCTCATCGATGCAACCGATCTTCCCATTGCCACGGTTGCCGACCGATCCGGCTTTTCCAGCACGCGACGCATGTGCACGGCCTTCACGCGCCTTTACGGTCGTCCACCTTCGGCATTCCGCAGAGCGGTCAGAACGTCAAAGCTCGAAAATGGTTGAGGGAGATCGCATGACCACCAGGATCTACGGGACGGTCAGTCCCGAACAACAGAAGCAGATGAGCGGCCTCGAGTTCGTGCAAGGCCTTGCGGGGAGAACCTTGCCTCTCAACACCATCGCGCAGACGCTTGGCTATGACGTGGTGGAGGCCGAGAACGGTCGCGTCGTCGTCGCGCTCGTGCCGACGGCCGCGCACCTCAACCCGGCCGGCACCGTCCACGGCGGCCTCACGGCCACCCTGCTCGACAGTTGCATGGGGCTCGCCATTCAGTCGACTCTCGACAAGGGAATCAGCCAGACGACGCTTGAATTCAAGATTTCGCTGGTGCGGCCCATCACGCCGGAGACCGGCCTGATCCGGGCCGAGGGCAAGGTCTTGAATTGCGGCCGTCGCATCGGAACGGCCGATGGGCGCGTGACGGACGCCAAGGGCCGGTTGCTGGCCCACGGCACGACGACGTGCCTGATCTTCACTGCCTGAAATCGCGGGAACCAATCGTCGCACGGTCCGGTTCCGGGAAAAACATGAATGTCCCCCGGAACGAACACCGCCTCCTCTTCTTGTTACCGCCGAGGGCAGTACCGCAGGAGAAGATGATGAGGACGTTCACGATCGCGCTGCTGGCGGGCGTCGGAGCCCTGGCCGCAGCAGGCGGCGCAAAGGCCGCTGACTTCTACACGACCAGCGAATATGCCAGTCCCGATCTCGTTCAGCAGGTTCGGCTCGTCTGCGACGACGCCGGCCGTTGCTATCGCACCCATCGTGGCGCGCGCGTGATCGTGGGCGACTCCTATGCCAGAATGCCGCGCGACCGCTATTACGAGCGCCGCACCTATCGCGACTGGGATGACGGCCCGCGCGCCGGCGTCGGCATCCGCGCGCCCGGCGTCAGCGTGGGCATCGGCGCCGATCGCTATTGATCGCTCCTTGACTTGAGGGACCGGGCAAGAATGCGGCCCGGTCCCGCCCACGTCAGGTTTCGAGCGGATCGGCCGGCGTGACGAAGCGTGCCGATGACGGCAGGTGAGCGATGAAGCGGGCCAGTACCATGCCAGTAAACATCGCGGCAACGAAGATGAAGGCGGAGGCCGAGCCAAATCCGAGCGCAGTCAGCGCCGGCCCTGGACAGAAGCCAGCCAGCCCCCAGCCGATGCCGAAGATGGCGGGACCGGCGACAATTCTCGCATCGATATCCGTTCGCGTCGGAACGTAGAAGCGTTCGGCGAAGAAAGGCCGCGCGAGTTTCAAGACGCGGTTGAAGCCGATGAAGGTCACGGCCACGGCGCCGGCCATCACGAAAGCGAGGCTCGCGTCCCACGTCCCAGCAGGAATGCCGCCGACATCGAGGAAGTTCAGCACCTTTGCCGGGTTCGACATGCCGGAGACGATGAGGCCGAGACCGAAGATCAGACCGATCGCAAATTGGATGAGAATAGCCATCGTCGTCAGCTCCAGTGCCGCATCACGAAAACGGTGGCCATGCCCGCCGCCATGAAGGTGATGGTCGCGACCAGCGAGCGCACCGAGAGCCGCGACAGGCCGCAGACGCCGTGGCCGGACGTGCAGCCGCTGCCCCACACCGAGCCGAAGCCCGTGAGCAATCCGGCGACAATCAGGACCGGGGTTCCTGCTGCAATCGTCTGCGCCGGCAGGCTACCGGTGGCAAGCCGCACCAGCACGGGTACGGCAATCAGGCCTGCTATGAAGGCGAGCCTCCCTGCGAACTCGCGGTCCTCGTAAGGCGGAAACAGCCGCGCCGCGATGCCGCTGACGCCTGCGATCCGTCCCCTTGCCCACATCAAGAGCACGGCGGCCAGACCGATCAACGCCCCGCCCAGGAGCGAAGCAATCGGTGTAAAAGGCGTGGCGATCATTTTGATCCTCCGGATCGAAAGCACTCTTTGCGCATTCAACGCAGCATCCAGCGGCTTGCCGCCGCGATGCTCAATGAGACGTTAACAATACCACTCGAATTGACGCGGCGTCCCAACGGTATTTTCCAATCTTTGCGCTAAGCATGTCCGCGTGACGCGGCTTTTGCCCGCGTGAACGGGGAACGACGGGACGTGGTCGACATCGCGCACCAGGCTGCGATCAATCCGGCATCTGCAAATGACGCCGTGCCGGCACGTGCGCTGGTCCCGGTCACCGCGATCGAACCCGGCCCATGGCGCGCGCTCGCGCAATGCGCCATCGAACCGAATGGCTACTATTTGCCTGCCTGGGAACTCGCCGTCAGCGCGACGGCGCAGGGCCGCACCGGCGCGCTGGCCTTGCGCGCATTCGATGCGTCGTCGACGCGGCTGATCGGGCTGATGCCGGTCACTTCGCTCTGGCGCGCGTGGAAGATTCCGCTGCCCGCGCTGGTGAGCGCCCATCCCTATGGCACGCTGTGCAGCCCGCTGATCGACGGCAACTCCGCGTACGACGCTGCCGCACGTTTGCTTCAGCAAGCGCGCGAGGCCGGCGCGCATGCGCTAATCCTGCGCGAGGTCGCACTCGACGGCGCGGCAATGACATCGCTGAAGGAAGCTCTCGGCCGGACCGGTCTGAAGCCGCGCGTGCTGAGCTCCTACGTCCGTGCCAGCCTCAATGCGACCCAGGACGGCGAAAAGCTGCTGCAAGAGGCGCTCGGCACGAAAAAGCTCAAGGAGCTGCGGCGCCAGCGCCATCGTCTCGAAGGGCACGGCCCCGTCGTGTTCGAGGTGGCGCGCGGGGTAGACGAGATCAGGCCGGCGCTCGAGACCTTCCTGCAACTCGAAGCCAGCGGCTGGAAAGGTAAGCGCGGCACCGCGCTGGTCCAGCATGCCGGCGACGCGACGTTCATCCGCCGCGCCGTGCCGGCGCTCGCGGAGACCGCGCAATGCGAGGTCGTCAGCCTGCGCGCAGGCACGACGCCGGTCGCCGCCGGCATCGTGCTGCGCCATCAGGACCGCGCCTTCTTCTTCAAGCTCGGCATCGACGAGCGCTTTGCGAAATATTCTCCGGGCGTGCAACTCGCCGTCGAGCTCACCCGCCACCTCTGCAGTGATCCCGCCATTGCGAGCGCCGATTCCACCGCGAACGCCGACCATCCCATGATCAACCCGATCTGGCGCGGCCGCTTCGCGATCGGCGACGTGCTGATCCCGCTCCGGCGACACGATCCGGTCGTGGCGCTCATTCACGCGGCGCTGTTGGCGCACGGTGCCGCCTACGAGGCGGCGCGGCGCGTAGTCCATTCAATAAGACGGGCAAATCGTCCGGCAACCTAGCTGACAAGGCCGTGCACTCACAAATCGGGGCGCCTGGCTCAGGCTCCCTGATGTCCGCTTGCCCGCCAACAGCGGCGTAACAGTGGACTTGCACTGACGCTCGTTGGTCCACGAATGAGCTTCGAGATTGGCCCGTAGACGGACGGCGACTATCGGATCACTATAGGCAAGGATCCACTTTTGTTCGACGAGCAAGGGACCCCCCGCATGTACGCCAACATTCTCTTGAGCACGGATGGATCGGATGTCGCGAAGAAAGGCGTTGAGCATGGGATCGCTTTAGCGAAAGCCCTGAACGCTAAAGTGACAGTTATCACCGTAACTGAACCGCTGCCGGTCTACTATGGGAACGGACATGCCGCGGGGTGGATTCCCTCGGCGGAAGAGTTTGATCGCTTTGACGCAGCCTGCAAGGAACGTGCGGGCAAAGTGCTCGATGAAGCTCGAGCCATGGCGCAGCAGATCGGGATAACTGCAGAACTCTTGCATGTTCCGAATGCGCACCCAGCCACCACGATCATCGCAACCGCAAAGTCCAGAGGCTGCGACTTGATCGTCATGGCCTCTCATGGGCGTCGCGGGTTCAGGAAGCTATTGCTGGGGAGTCAAACATCGGAGGTCCTGGCGGACGGAAGCGTGCCGGTGTTGGTCGTGCGATAGCAGGCACCGCTGGCTTCGCGCGGGACGCCTGAACGCACGAGCTCTTCGGATTTGGGGCGTGGAGGGCAGCCTGCCATCGGTAGCAAGTGACGGCTTTCGAGCCCAAATCGCATGAAGCTTGCGGCGAGTTAATCTGCCTTACCAGAAAGATATTTGCAGCAGCGCGCATTCTGCGGTTGCTGAACCGTGGTGTTTCCACGGAAGCGTGGCCTCCTCGCCGCACGAGGGGTCTTTAGTGGAGGAAACACTCGGCCCGGAAGTCTCCCCGACCTTCCGGGTCGTTTTCTCAAATCGCGTGTGCCAACGGCATCCAGGTTGTGGCACGACTGACCGAGAGATTGATCTGTCTCAAGACTGTATCCGAAACGCAGCCCAGCTTGCATTTGGAAGGCAGCGCTACGTCCAGACAATCGGGAGGTGAAGCATGTACCAGCGTATCCTCATTCCGACAGATGGGTCGGAGCTGGCGGAACGCGGGGTGACGCATGGGTTGGCGTTGGCGAAATCCGTTGGAGCCCTCTTCCGCCTCGTGCAACAATCTCAATCTCCAGACGACTACTCCACCTCCTGCGCGTTGATCTCCGCCGACACCTGGCGGATGGCGCGTGCGAGCAGGTTCGGATCCTGCGCGCCGGAGACGGCGTATTTCTGCGCGAACACGTAGGTCGGCACGCCGGAGATGCCCTTGTCGGCGGCTTCCTGCGCGTCCGCCGAAACGCGCGCCACGTCATCGTCGGTGGCAAGGCGCCGCTGCACGTCTTCGGCGTCGAGCCCGACATCGGCCGCTGCCTGCACCAAGACGTTCACGTCGGTGAGATCGCCGCCGTCGCGGAAATACAGTTCCATCAGGCGCTGCTTCATCTCGGGCGCCCTGCCGATCGCCTCCGCCCACAGGATCAGGCGATGGCAGTCGATCGTGTTGGGCTGGCGCGCCACCATCTCGGGCCGGTAAACGAGCCCCTCTTCGCTCGCGGCCGCGACGACGCGGCCGGCAATGCCCTTATAGGCCTCGACCGAGCCGAACTTGGTGGTGAGATAGTCCTCGCGGCTGATGCCCTCGCGCGGCACCCAGGGATTGAGGAAAAACGGACGGAAGGTGAGCTTGACCGGCACGTCCGGAACGAGCGCGAGCGCGCTCTCGATCCGGTGCTTGCCGATATAGCACCAGGGGCACACCACGTCGGAGACGACGTCGATCTGGAGCGGTTTCAGCGTGCTCATATCAGACGTGCTCATGGGCGCCTCCTTCGGGCATTTAAGAGTTCGCCCAAAGATAGGCCGAACCTGCCCCGAGGCAAGGGCGCTACGACATGGCTGCCGCCATCTGCTTCAGCTTCTCGGCGGTGCGCTCATCGGCCGGAAAGAAAGTCTCCAGCGCCAGCTCCGACAGGGTGATGTCGACCGGCGTGCCGAACACCATGGTGGTGGAGAAGAAACTTAGTATCTCGCCCTCGTGCCGCAGCTTGAAGGGGATCGCGACATAGTCGCTCGACAGTGGCCCCGCGCGCGCCGGGATCGGATAGCTCTTGAGGTCGTTGTACAGCTTGATCAATTCGGGATCGGCGGTGGCCTCACATTGCCGGTGCAGCCGCTCCAGAAGATGCCCGCACCATTCGGCGAGATTGACCGTGCGCGGCGCCAGCGCCTCCGGGTGAAAGGCGAGCCGCAGCACGTTGAAAGGCTGGCCGAGCAGCCGCTGCGGAATGCCGTCGAGCAGCGGCGCCACCATGCGGTTGGCGGAGACCAGGTTCCAGTGCCGGTCCACCGCGAGTGCGGGATTGGGTTCATGCGCTTTGAGCACGAGGTCGATCGCCTGGCGGGCTGATTTCAAGGCGGGATCCTCCAGCGAGCGCTGCGGAAAGGCCGGCGCATAGCCAGCCGAGACCAGCAGCACGTTGCGTTCGCGCAAGGGCACGTCGAGACGCTCGGCGAGCTTGAGCACCATCTCGCGCGAGGGCGCGGCACGGCCGGTCTCGACGAAGCTCAAATGCCGCGCCGAGATCTCGGCCTCACCCGCGAGATCGAGCTGGCTCATGCGGCGGCGCTGCCGCCAGTCGCGCAAGTGATCGCCGATATGGATCGGCTGGCTTCGTTCGGCGCGTGCCGAGGATGCATGTGCGTTCATGGTCGAAAACCTAGCACGCGGGTTTCACCCCTTCCATTACCCGCCAGGTAATCGAATTGGATCTCGGGCCGGCGCATCTTCCGTCGCAACAGGAGATGACCATGATCGCGCTACTGCTCTACCGCACCCTCGCAGACCACCTTCTCCCCTGGGCTGTGACGTTCGCAACCCGGATGCTGGCGCGCGGCCTCAACATGCCGGAGCCGCTGGTGCATTCGACCGGCGACTATGTCGTCGCGCAGGTCGTCGCCTTCGAGCACAGCGTCGGCAGGAGCCTCTGCCCGTTCCGTCTCGCCCGCCTGCTCCGTGCCTGGTGGCGCGGATTGCACTGATCCACCCCCGAAGCAACAAAGGAGAACCACGATGATCTTCGCATCCACATTCCTGCGCCGCGCGCTCCTGGCCGATGCTGTCTTCAGCGGCATCGCCGCCCTCGGCTTCACCTTCGGCGCCGGCGCGTTCGCAGCGCTGTTCAACCTGCCCGAAGTGCTGCTGCGCGAAACCGGCCTGTTCCTGATCGCCTACACCGCGCTGGTCGGCTGGCTCGCCTCGCGCGCCTCGTTGCCGAAGGCGCTCGTCCTCCTCGTCGTGATCGCCAATGCGGCCTGGACGGTCGCCAGCATCGCGCTGCTGTTTTCCGGCGCAGTGTCGCCGAACCTTGCCGGCGAGCTCATGGTCGTTGCGCAGGCGATCGCAACCGGCGTGTTCGCCGAGCTGCAATATCTGGGATTGCGCAAGAGCGGGAGTGCGGTGACGGCATGAGCCCACGCGACAAGTCGCAGTCGTGGCCCGGCCGCTCACCACTGCCAGTCGTCGCCCGGCTTGCCGCCTTCGCTAAAGCTTCGGCGGCCGAGCACCCCCGTGGCCCGGCGGAGCCGGGGCATGACAGCGGAGTTGGAGGCTCGGGCTAAGCCTGCGCGCGACCGTTCGCGTTGCCGTAGGCGTGGCCGTTGAGCTTCTTCTTGGCGCTCCCCTTGGCACCGACCTTCTTGGGCTTGCGCTCAGCACGCGCCTTCGCCTTGACCTTCTCAGCCCGCGCCTCGGCGCGCAGC
Source organism: Bradyrhizobium sp. Cp5.3 (assembly GCF_000426265.1). Taxonomy (NCBI): domain Bacteria; kingdom Pseudomonadati; phylum Pseudomonadota; class Alphaproteobacteria; order Hyphomicrobiales; family Nitrobacteraceae; genus Bradyrhizobium; species Bradyrhizobium sp. Cp5.3. The sequence goes on from NZ_AUFA01000010.1 coordinate 222,447, forward strand.
TTCTTGCGCTTCTTCTCGCAGGAGGCGCACTTGCAGCCGATCGGCTTCAGATAGGCTTTGAAATAGTCGGTGCCGTAGTCGTAGTTGATCTCGTCGCCCGGCTCGATGTTCTTGATCGCGCGGATAAAGACCTTGCGCTCGCGTGGACGCACATCGGACTCGGCGTTGGGCCGGCAGGAATGGTTGATGTAGCGCGCAAGATTTTTGCGCACGGAGCCGTCGATGGTCCAGCGGCCGTTGAGCTCGAACAAATATTTGTTCTCGATGTCGTCCTGCTCGGGAATGCGCGAGTCCAGGATCGGTCCGAAATAACGGATGATCCGGGTCCCTTTCTTGATCGGTTTGGTGGCGAAAAGACCGAGTCCGGTCTTGGAGCGGCCGACACGATAGGGTTTTTGCGAAGAGATGACTGGCATGATCGAGAGATAAAAGCGACGCGAACGAGACGTGGATGGGCTCAAGCGAAGCCGCTCTTCTAGAACGATTCAGCGCCCCTGTCAGGGCCCGTTTGAACCTTCCCCACAATGAAGTCGTCTGATGAAGAGAGTTCCAGGAAACGAGGGTTCGTCGTGAGGCGCGTCACATTCGGTTGCTTGTTCGGATGCTTCGCCATGCTGCTCGCTTGCGCCGGTCCCGATCGCGCCGGCGCCCAATCTCTGGGCAGTACCTATACCTCCACTGCGCCAAAGGATTGCCGCCAGGTCGGCAAGCCCAGCGAGCTCGACGGCAGCACCACGCGTGTCTGTCCGGGCAAGGCCGGGTTCGTGGTGCTGATCGACGAGGACGATCTGCGCGAGATCGTCTCGGTCGGGCGCACCCGCCGCGCGGCGGCCGAGGAGCCGGCCGCAAAAACCTGGTTCCATCCGTTCAATTCGTCCGAAGCCACCATCGAATGGCGCGCGGATGGCGCAAAACCCTTCGCGATCATCCAGCGCTGGCACATCGCCGACGGGGCCGACCTCGACAAGCGGGGACGGCCGAACACCAAGGCGCTGCTCGTGGTGACGCGGCTGCCGCCGGGACCGGTCTGCCATGTCGCCTATGTCGATGCTCTCGCCAATCCGAACGCCAACGCGCTGGCACGGCAGGCGGCGGATGATTTTGCCCGCAGCTTCCGCTGCGACAAGGACGAGGTGAAGGTCATCGGCGCATCGGGTCGCGCCGTCGAGCTCGCGACGATCCGCTAGGCCAGGAGCTTGCCCACGACGGTCGACTTCAGCATCGCTTCCAGCAGACTTTCGGCCGTCGTGCCCTTGGGCAGACGCCCGAGGATGTCCTCGAGCCGGCCATCGAGCAGCAACGTTGTGAAGCCATGGACCATCGACCAGGCCCGCGCGATCGCGGCGCCCTGGTCCAGCGTCAGCGCATCGCCGCTGATCTGCTCCTGCCGCATCGCGCCGATGGCGTTGGCGAGCCCGGCGAACGAGGCTTCGGCGGCCTCGTGCAGCGAGGGCCTGGAATAGTCGAGCCGCTCGGTGCGGAACATCAGCCCGTACATGCCGGGATGTGCCTGAGCATAGCCGACATAGGCCTTGGGCCGCGCCAGTGCGCGTTCGGCGGGTGTGGTGGCGGCGTTGCAGGCCGACCCCATGGCTTGGTTGAACTGGCGAAAGCCGATCGCCGCGAGCTCACTGACGAGGCCGGTGAGGTCGCCGAAATGATGGGTGGGGGCGGCATGCGACACGCCCGCCTCGCGCGCCACCGCGCGCAGCGTCAGGCCAGCGAGCCCGTCGCGCTCGAGCACACGCTCGGCCGCTTCCAGCAGCGCCGCGCGCAGCGCGCCGTGGTGATAAGGCGTCTCGGTCTTCGCGCTGGCCGCTCGCGGCGCAGGGCGAGGCCGCCCCGTGGCGGATGACGACCTGCGGACGCGGCGAGCTGTTTCAGTCCTGGTCTCGGTTTTGGCCATCACCAAGCTATATGACGCAATATTGACAGTGTAAAGATTTCACTTGACCGAAGTCGCCGCTTGCTCCATTTTATCTTTACGATGTAAAGATAGGGGGAGTTGTCGTGCAGCAGGATGCCTTCGCAGATCGCCGCAGCAATCTCGCGCCGATCCCGTTCGAAGCCGACGCACCGTTCCTCAAGATCGTCGGCGAACTGCCGCGCGAGCTGAACGGCACGCTGTATCGCAACGGCCCCAATCCGCAGTTCGAGGTACCGGGCGCGCACTGGTTCGTCGGGGACGGCATGCTGCACGCCTTTCACCTCGAGAACGGGCGCGCCAGCTACCGCAATCGCTGGGTCCGCACACCGAAATGGCTGGCCGAGCACGATGCCGGCCGTGCGTTTTTCGGCCATGGCTTCGGCGGCAAATTGCCGGACGCGCCTGCCGATGTGACCGACGGTGGCGTCGCCAACACCAACATCATCTTCCACGCCGGCAAGCTGCTCGCGCTGGAAGAACAACATCTGCCGACCGAGATCGAGCCGGGCACGCTCGCCACGCGCGGCTATTGCAACTACCAGGGCCGCGTCGCCGGCACCTTCACGGCGCATCCGAAGATCGATCCGGCAACCGGCGAGCTGGTGTTCTTCGGCTACAACGCTGCCGGGCCGTTCACGCCTGCCCTGTCCTACGGGTCGATCGATGCGTCAGGCAGGGCGACTCGCTTCGAGCGGTTCGAGGCGCCCTACACCGGCATGGTGCACGACTTCATCGTCACCGAGAACCACGTGCTGTTTCCGATCCTCCCCCTCACCGGCAGCAAGGAGCGCGCGATGACAGGCCGGCCGCCCTACGCCTGGGAGCCGGAGAAAGGCGCCTATGTCGGCGTGATGAAGCGCAAGGGCAGCGCGAAGGACGTCGTATGGTTCCGAACCGAGGCCTGCTACGTCTTCCACGTCATGAATGCGTGGGAGGAGAGAAATCGCATCGTCGCCGACGTCATGCAGTTCGAAGAAGCGCCGCTGTTTCCGCATCCCGACGGCTCGCCCACCAATCCCGAGAAATCGTTCGCGCGCCATTGCCGCTGGACCTTCGATCTCGCTGGCAATACCGACCGCTTCCAGCGGACCTATCTCGACGACCTCACCGGCGAATTTCCCCGCGTCGACGATCGCCGCGCCGGCTTGAAGAGCCGTCACGGCTGGTACGCCTGCGCCAATCCGAGGCTGCCGATGTTCGGCGCACTGTCCGGCATCGTCCATGTCGACGGCAATGGCCGGCGGCTCGGGCAATATCTGCTGCCGGCCGCCGACACCATCTCCGAGCCGGTGTTCGTCGAGCGATCGAAGGATGCTCCTGAAGGCGATGGCTGGCTGCTCGCGGTGATCTGGCGCGCGCGAGAGAACCGCAGCGACCTCGCCGTGTTCAACGCCACCGATGTCGAAGCGGGCCCCGTCGCGCTGGTGCAACTCGGCCACCGCGTGCCGGATGGTTTTCATGGCAATTGGGTGGGGGCGCAGTAGTTCTCTCCGCCCCGTCATTCCGGGGCGCGACGAAGTCGCGAGCCCGGAATCCATTCGACCTCGGGTGATGTGGCCCGATGGATTCCGGGCTCACGCTTCCGCGTGCCCCGGAATGACGAGCGGAGATAGTGGGCCAGCCAAACTCCCACCTCACATAATTTTGACAGTGTAAAGATTCCCCTTGACGGCTCGCCGCCTCTGGATTACTCATCTTGACAATGTAAAGATCGGCTTGACCGAGGCGGCCCATGGCGATTTTCCTGATCCTTGCCCCTTACGGCGTCTATGCCTTCCTGATGCTGCTGACCTCTGCCACCGTCAGCATGTTCGCGGCGGCCGCGATCTGCCTGGCCACCATCGCGATCGACGCCGCCCGCGGCCGCTCGGTGAAGATCCTGGCGCTGGGCTCGGCGATCGTCTTCGCGGGGGTCGGCCTTTACCTCCTGCTGCTCAACCCGGCTCTTGGCACCCTCGCCGTCAAGCTGTCGGTCGATATCGGCATCTTCGCCATCTCGCTCGGCTCGATGCTGGTGCGGCGGCCGTTCACCCTGCAATACGCGCTCGAAGCCGTCCCGGCCGAGACCGCGGCGATGCCGGGCTTCCTGCGCGCCAACTACATCATCACCGGCGCATGGACTGCGGCTGCCCTGCTGATGATGGCGTCCAATATCGTGCTGCTCTATGTCCCGGGCCTGCCGATCTGGTCGAGCCTGGCGGTCGCCTTTGCCGCCCGCAACAGCGCGATCTATTTCACAAAGTGGTATCCTGAGTATCGCAGGATCAAGTACGGTGAGCCGGCCGGCGCACTGCCCAATTCCCGGTGAACAGGATCGACGATGAAGGACGTATTCGCCCGCCTCGCCTCCGACTTCCTCTCCGCCATCGTCTTCCTGGTCATCTATCTCATCACCGACAATGTCATCCTGGCGACGTCGGTGGCGATTGCAGGCGCGATCGCGCAGGTCATCTACGCCCGTGTCAAGGGACGTCAGCTCAATTTCATGACCTATGCGAGCCTCGCGCTGGTCATCGTGCTCGGCGCAGTCACCCTGTTCACCAACGATCCCCGCTTCATGCTGGCAAAGCCTTCGATCGCGCATTTCGCGATCGGCGTCATCATGCTCAAGCGCGGCTGGATGCTGCGCTACATGCCACCGATCGTCGCCGAGAACGTTCCGGAATATGTGACCGCCGCGGGTTATCTCTGGGCCGCGCTGATGTTCGTGATCGGCGCCGGCATGATCGCGGTAGCCTCGACCGGCGATCTGAAGCTGTGGGCGTTCTACATCTCGGTGGTCGCGGGCGGCGCCAAGATCCTGGCCTTTGCCGTGCAGTATGTCGTTCTGCGGCTCATCGTCACAAGCCGCCTGCGCGCGCAGCGCGCCTAACACAGCGTTAGGCGCACGCCGCAAGTTGGGCTATAGGCTCGGCGCTGGACCGGCCGCGGATCGTCGCGGTTCGCCGGATTATCTTGGGAGACGGGAATGGCCGTAGACGGTAACTGGAATCTGACCATGACGACCCCGATGGGCGAGCGCCAGGCGACGCTGACCCTGCTGAGCTCCGGCGGCACCCTCACCGGGACGCAAGGCGCAGACGGCAATTCCGCCGAGATTTTCGACGGCACCATCAGCGGCGACGCGATCAACTGGAAGGTCTCCATCACCAATCCGATGCCCTTGACGCTCGAGTTCATCGGTAAGGTGTCTGGCGACAGCATGAACGGTGAGATGGGTATCGGCCCGATGGGCAGCTTCCCGTTCACGGGCACGCGGGTGTAAGGCTCGCGGCGAACCGTGCGCGCTCTCCGCCTCATCGCGGCGGCGATCCTGTGTGTCGCGACACAGACGGCGGCACGCGCGGATGACACCGAACCGGCGTGGCGCGCAAGCGCGCTCGCCCTGGTCCCGCCGGGCTATGTGGCGGGTCAAGCCTATCGGACCGATGGAGCGACCGGCTACCTCGCCATCTACCCCGCGACGTCGAACGATCCGAAGATACCGGCCAGCGTGTTCGCTGCACGCCAGGCGCTCGTCGTGACGTTGACGGGCGATGCGACACGCGCCGTGTCGGCTGAATTGAAGCCGCGCGCGGCGCCCGATCCGGACAACGACGACACTGATTTTGCAAAGCTGCACGGCGAACTCGCTGCGAAGCGCGCGACGTTGCCCGAGGGCACCGAGCCCTGCGACCTCGGCGCCTGGTCGATCGACAAGGACCCCAATGGCCTCAACGTCCGCGCCGAACCGTCGGTGAAGGCGCGCGTGCTCGGCACGCTGCCGCCGCCGTATCGGCTGAAGCTCGGCGGCCGCGAGAACACCCCTGACGGCGGCTGGCTCACCGAATTCCGCATCATCGGCTTCAAGGACGGCTGGTTCCTGATCGAGGGCGCCAAATCGCCGGGCAAGGACTACGAGGACGAGAAGCTATATCCGCGCAATGCGCCAAAGCCCTATGCCGGGCGGGGCTGGGTCGCCTCCAACAAGGTCGGCGCGAACTACGCCAATGGCTTCACACGCGCCGGCGGGCTGTTCCAGGCTCCATTCGTCGACGCCAAGTGGATGCCGGCCCAGCACGAACTCGGCGGTCCGATTGACGGCGACGGCGGACCGAAGCGCCTGTTGGCCTGCAGCGGTCTCTGGGGCCTGGTCGAAAGCTACGATGGCGTACGCGGCTGGTGGCGCTCGCTCTGCTCCAATCAGGTCACGAATTGCAGCTAGGGCTCTACTCCCCCCTCCCCCCGTTTTTACGGGAGAGGGTTGGAGTGAGGGGCTGCTTCCACAATCACGGTAAGAGATGGACTCGCGGAGAGTCCCCCTCACCCGGATTGCTTTCGACGATGCTCCGCATCGACGAGCGCAATCCGACCTCTCCCCGCAAGCGGGGAGAAGTGAAGAGCTAGCCCAGGTTCAACTCCTTGAAGAAGTCGTTGCCTTTGTCGTCGATGATGATGAAGGCGGGGAAGTCGACGACCTCGATGCGCCAGATCGCTTCCATGCCGAGCTCGGGATATTCGAGCACCTCGACTTTCTTGATGCAGTGCTCGGCGAGGTTCGCCGCCGCGCCGCCGATCGAGCCGAGGTAGAAGCCACCATACTTCTTGCAGGCCTCGCGCACGGCCGGGGCGCGGTTGCCCTTGGCCACCATCACCATCGAGCCGCCGGCGGCCTGGAACTGGTCGACGAAGGAATCCATGCGGCCCGCGGTGGTCGGACCGAACGCGCCGGAGGCGTAGCCCTCGGGCGTCTTGGCGGGGCCGGCGTAGTAGACCGGATGGTTCTTGAAATAGTCCGGCAGCGGCTCGCCCTTCTCCAGCCGCTCGCGCAGCTTGGCGTGCGCGGAGTCGCGCGCGACGATCATGGTACCGGTCATCGAGACTCGCGTCTTGATCTGATGCTTCGCAAACGTCGCCAGGATGTCCTTCATCGGCTGGTTGAGATCGATCTTGACGACCTCGCCGCCGAGCGACTGCTCGACCTGCGGCAGATATTGCGCCGGATTGTGCTCGAGCTCTTCCAGATAGACGCCGTCCTTGGTGATCTTGCCGAGCACCTGGCGGTCGGCCGAGCAGGACACGCCAAGCCCGATCGGCAGCGAGGCGCCGTGACGCGGCATACGGATGACACGCACGTCGTGGCAGAAATATTTGCCACCGAACTGCGCGCCCACGCCCAGGCTTTGCGTCATCTTGTGGATTTCCTTCTCCATCTCGACGTCGCGGAAGGCATTGCCATCAGGCGAGCCGTGGGTCGGCAGCGCGTCGAGATAGCGGGCGGAGGCGAGCTTCACCGTCTTCATGCACAGCTCGGCCGAAGTGCCGCCGATCACGATGGCAAGGTGATAGGGCGGGCACGCCGCGGTGCCGAGGGTAAGGATCTTTTCCTTCAGGAAGGCGAGCAGCCGGTCCTTGGTCAGCACCGAGGGCGTGGCCTGGAACAGGAAGCTCTTGTTGGCGGAGCCGCCGCCCTTCGCCATGAACATGAACTTGTAGGCGTCATCGCCCTCGGCGTAGATCTCGCATTGCGCCGGCATGTTGTTGGCGGTGTTCTTCTCCTCATACATCGACAAGGGAGCGACCTGCGAGTAGCGCAGGTTGCGGCGGAGATACGCATCGCGCGCGCCCTCGGACAGCGCCGCCTCGTCGTCGCCATCGGTGATGACGTTGCAGCCCTTCTTGCCCATGATGATCGCGGTGCCGGTGTCCTGGCACATCGGCAGCACGCCGCCAGCGGCGATGTTGGCGTTCTTCAGGAAGTCGAGCGCGACGAACTTGTCGTTCGGGCTGGCCTCGCCGTCCTCCAGGATCGAGCGAAGCTGCTTGAGATGGCCGGGGCGCAGATAATGGTTGATCTCGCCGAAGGCGGCCTCCGACAGCGCCCGCAACGCCTCGCGCGACACCACCAGCATGTCCTTCCCGAGGACCTTCTCGACCCGGACACCCTCGCTCGTGACCTTCTTGTAGGGCGTCTCGTCCTTCCCCAGCGGGAACAGCGGAGTGTGCTTGTAGGGCGGGACAGGCTTAGACGGGTCGGGAAAGGCGGTGGGAGCGTTCATGGGGTCGATCTCGGGTTTTGGAGCCCTCGCGCGGGCCGCTAGCATAGAAGCGTTCTAAGCATTTTTGCCATAAAGGGAAGGCGCTCTGGCGCGGCCTGGGCATCCCGATTCGGTCCCCCTTGGGGGCCATTTTCGGGCGGTGTCCCGCCACAGGCGGGCGCCGGCCGCCCCCTTGCACTCTGCCTGCGCCAACGATTGAATACACACCCGAAGGGGCTTTTCATCATGACATTGAATTTGAAATTTCGCGGCGCAATTCTCGTTGCCGTCGCCATCACCGGTCTTGTCGCTCTCGCCTCGCCCGCGCGTGCGGACCAGTGCGACGACATCGCCAAGCAGCTCGCCAGCGGCATCGACAAGCTGAAGGTCAACTTCAAGGCCGCCAACATCATTTATCTCACCCATCCGGCGGCGAAGGAGCTGTCGCTCGGCTGCCGCGCGCAGGGGCAGAACTACTCCAACGAGCTCTATGCCAAGGGCGAGCGAAAGCCGACGCCGCAGTTCTATGATCTGGTCGCCTCCGCGTCCGCGATCATCTTCACCCTGCCCAAGGACGACACCACGACCGGCGCCTCGCGCTGCCTGAAGCGCATGGGCATGTTGCGCGGCGACAAGGTGGTGATGCGCTACAAGCGCCTCAACATGGAATGCACGCGCACGAAAACGGAAGCCGCCATCGCGATCACGCGGCCGAAGGACGAGTAGGTCGGCGCGCACCACTCTTGCCACACGCACGGCGACACACGTGTCGTGACGCCGCCTAAACGGGGAGGATGGTCGTTCCCTGAAATGACGCCAAGACGGACGCGAAAGCCAGCCGTCACCCGCACCAGATCCATCGCATTTTAACGATCGCCTTGACGGAAGTTTCGCCTCTCGCAGGTCACTGTCGACTGTTTCAATCTGTGAGGATCTGTGGATGAGTGTTTCCAGCGTTGCGCCGCCGCCGATCGCGATCGTGGTGCCGAGCTACGACACGACCAAGCAGCAGGACGATCAGAGCAAGACCAAGGACAACGATCCGACCTACCAACCACCGCCGCCCGCGCCGCTGCCGCCGGGTCAGGGCACGCGGATCGATCAGCTCGCCTGATCCGTCCATTTCGAGGTGAAGCGCCCGATCCGGTTGATCGGGCCTTTGGCGCACGATCGTCGCCGCGTCCGCTGGGACGCCCCATTGGCCTTCAGCCTGTTCCTCGCCACTTCCGCCCTGCTCGACCCTCCCGGCGCTCCAGCACCAGGCCGGCTTCCCTCAGCGGCCCGCAAGTGCTGCAACACCGCCGGTTGCGATACGCTAGACCCTTCACGACGCCCACCGCGGCACTCTCCCCTTCGCACGCGATGCGCTCGTAAACCGCCCGCCGCGCCGCGTGCTTCAAATGTGATCCGGCTCATCAAATTTCGGCGTCCGACGTGCTCATGTGTGAGGCCGAACGAGCCCATCCATGCGTCTGTGGGACAAGCCAATCGAACTGAATGAGAAGCTGCTCTCGCTGGTGGCGGACATCTACGATGCATCGCTCGACGATTCCCGATGGACGACGACCCTTGGCAGCATTGTCGACCTGGCGGGCGGCCAGGGCGGCGGTCTGGTCTGGATCGGGGCCGCCGGCGAGGCCATGATCTCGCATGCCGTCGGTGTCGAGCCCGCCCATGTTCAGTCCTACATCGAAACCTACGAGCCATTCGATCCGTCGCGCGGCGTGCTCCACGCGCCGGTCGGTCAGATCCAGACGATCAGGGACTGGATCGATGTCGACGAATTCCGGACGACCAGGTTCTACAATGAATGGGCGCGGCCGCAGGGCCTCGAGGACGCCGCCAATATCCTGCTCCACAAGTCTGCCGAGGGAATATCCCGCCTCTCGATCATGAAGGCCGGCAGTGCTGTCGATCGCAGGATGTATCAGGTGATCTCCCACCTCACGCCGCACGTGCAACGGGCCATGCTCGTCAGACAGAAGCTGCAGCAGCAGAACGCATTGGAGGCGACGTCGGCCCGTACGCTCGACGCCCTGCAAACCGCCGTCCTGCTGCTCGATGCCGACGGCAATATCACGCACTCCAATGCGAGCGCGCGAGACATTCTGGACGAGGCCGACGTCCTTCGTTCGGTTCATGGTCGGCTCGTTATGTCCGACCTGAATGCCGATCGTGTGCTGCGGCAGGCGCTGGCGGGCACGGTTCTCGGCGACCGAGCGATGACGAGCGCGAGCATTTCGCTGCATCTGATGGCCCGCGACGGCTCCCGTTATGTCGGGCACCTTCTGCCGCTGACCGCCGGGCGCCGGCAAATGTTCGCGGCCAGCTATGAGGCCTGCGCCGTCCTGTTCGTCAGCAAGGCAGCGCTCGATACGATCGTCGCGCCCGACCTCATCCGGAAGCTCTTCAAGCTGACGCCGGCCGAGCTGCGCGTGTTCCTGTCCATTGTCGAGATCGGCGGGGTTCCTGACGTGGCCAGAAGCATGGGCATCGCCGAAACGACGATCAAGACACATCTCGCCAGAATCTTCACGAAGACCGGAACCAAACGACAGGCGGATCTTGTACGGCTCGTGGCGGCCTTTTCACCACCCATCAAGATCTGAAGTCAGCCTTGTGGCGTCGGCCGCACGTTTGTCGGAAAGAAATGCTAGCAGTGTGCCGGCGTGGAATGGAACCAGATCGACCATGATCGCACGGCTGCTGTTGCAGAACACGATCTTCGTCGTCGCGATGGGCGCGCTGTTGTTCGCGTCTGCCGGCACGATGCACTGGCCCGGTGCCTGGGCGCTGCTGATCGCCTCCGCCATACTCGGCCCGCTCTCCGGCTGGTGGCTGTACCGGCTCGATCCGGCGCTGCTCGCCGAACGCCTTCGCCCGGTCATCCAGAAAGACCAGCCGTCCGCCGACAAGGCCTTCATGGCCGTGTTCATTCTGGTGATGCTGATCTGGCTGATCGCGATGGGGCTCGAGCGGCGACACCACACCTCCGACATGCCCCTCGCCCTGCAGGCGCTCGGCTTCGTACTGTACCTGGCATCGACGCTGTTCACGCTGTGGGTGTTCCGCGAGAACTCGTTCGCCGCGCCCGTGGTGAAGCTGCAAGCGGAGCGCGCCCAGCGCGTGATCTCGACGGGACCGTACGCCCATGTCCGTCATCCCATGTACAGCGGCTTGATCCTGTTCTTCACCGGCATGCCGCTGCTCGTGGGCTCGTGGTGGGGCCTTGCGCTCGCCCCCGTCTTCCTCGTCCTGTTTGCGATCCGCATCCGCATCGAGGAACGCACATTGAGAGAAGGCTTGCCGGGCTACACCGATTATGCCGCGCGGGTGCACTACCGCCTCGTGCCCGGCATCTGGTGACGCATCGCTCCTTCGTGCACCCGAAAAAATGCATCCCCTCCTCCGATCAGCCGACGCGGCCGCAATCTGACTTGGCTACACACGGCGCGCCTGCCACGACTTCGGTCCGACTTGGCAAACGGGAGAGACGATGATGTTCTGCAAGCCACCCTGCCCCGACGAGCGTTGCCTTTTCCCCGTTGGCGGCAGCGAAGCGCCCGCATGTGAAGATGCCGTTCGGGCACCGCCCGACACGCTCCTCAACTTGCGCGACGCCAAGCCTGCGCGCCCGACTTTGCTGATGTTCCTGCGCGCCACGGCGCGATCGATGCGGTGGTCATCGAGAGCATCGATCTCATCCGGAGCCTTGATCACCGGGCGGAAGCCCTGATGTCTTCGGGCGTTTGATCTCGCCCGAAACGGCCGGTCCGGAACGGTGGCTGCCGCCAGTCTCCGTCCGGACCGGCTACTGGTCCAGCTCCTTGTAGCGGCGGAAGATGCCCTGCTCGTTGAAGGGAATGCGGCGGTCGCTTGCGAGATAGGCCTTGATATTCGGCCGCGCCGCGACGCGATCGTGCAGGGCGACGAGGCCCGGAATCTCCTTCTCGAAGGCCTTCATGCGTCTTGGAAATGCGTAGCGCAGCCCATCGACGATCTGGAACAGCGAGAGATCGACGTAGGTGAGCTTGCGGCCGGTGACATGGGTCCCGCCATTGTCCTCGAGAAGCTGCTCGAAATAGCCGAGATATTTCGGCACGCGCTCGTTCCAGAATTCGGCGGTGCGCTTCTTCGCCGGCGACTTCTGGTCCTCATAGTAGAGCGAAGGGCCGAGGGGATGATGGGTATCGTGGATTTCGAGCACGAAATCAGTGATCGTGAGCTGAAGCTGATGGACCCAGAGCTTGCCGCCTTCCGTCTTCGGCGCGAGCCCATGGCGGGCGCCGAGATAGAGCAGGATGTTGGCGGTCTGCCCGATCACGAGCTTGCCGGCTTTGAGGAACGGCGGCGCGAAGGGCGGCGTGTCACCATCACCATTCATCATCTTCATCATGGCGCCGCTGCCGCGCGGGCCCCGCGCCACGTCGACATAAGCGGCGCCTGCCTCCTCCAGCGCCAGCCGCACATATTCGCCGCGGCCCTGTATCTCCGGCCAGTAGTAGAGCTCGTATTTCATGGATGAGGTCCGTGAGCGTGGGTGCGACGGAACCAATGTAGCACGGGGCGGAGGGTTCCGTCAGCGCGGGTGCGGAACGACCTCACAACACGTCATTGCGAGCGCAGCGAAGCAATCCAGAGTCTTTCCGCGATGGGATTCTGGATTGCTTCGCTGCGCTCGCAATGACGGGAGGACAGAGCTGTCCGCACAACAAAAAAGAGCGCCGTGCCGAAGCACGACGCCCTTGATGTTCGATCCGCCCGCGATCAGTTCGTCTGCTGGATCGCCGACAATTCCCAAGCACCGCCCGGGCGACGAGCGAAGGTCCATACTTCGGTGACCTCGGTCGGCTGCTCGCTGCCGGCAACGATCGCGCCGGTGTTGCGGTCGACCGTCTTGTCGGTCAGCGCGAAGCGCATTGCCACGGTTGCATAGTCGGTCGCACCCTCGCGCCAGGCTTCGGCGAGATCGCCCTGCAGCAGCTTGACGTTGGTCACCTTGTTCACGGCATTGCGCGCGCGGTTCTCCGCGAGGTCCTTCTCGAAATAGGAGACCATCTCCGGCGTCGCGAGCGTGTGCAGCTTGGCCACGTCCTCGTTCGACCAGGCGGTCTGGATATCGCCGAGCAGGCGCTCGAACGCTTCATAGTCGGCCGGCTGGATCTCGAGCGGCGCATTGTTGGCGCCGAAGCCGAAGCCGCCGAGGCCGCTGCGGTAGTTCGGCTGCGGTCCGGGACCGACGTCAGCGCCGGCATAGGCGGCTTGCGGCGGCGCGTTGCGGCGCTGCCACCACGACATCGCCAGCCGCACCACGAACACCACCAGCACGATCTGGAGGATCAGGCCGAGGATCGACGACAGGCCGCCGAGGCCACCGAACAGGCCGCCACCGAACAGCATGCCGAGCAGGCCTGCGCCGAGGAAGCCGGCGGCGAGGCCGCCCAGGAAGCCGCCGCCGCGGCCGAACAGGCCGCCGCGCGCGGGCGCGGATGCGGCCGAATTCATGCCTGCGCCCGGCTGGGTGTAGGTGCGGTTGAACTGCGACGTCGAGCCCGGCGCCGTCGAGGTCGACGGTGGCGCCGTATAGGTTCGCGAGCCGCGCGAACCCGACGAGAAGCCGCCGCCGACGCGGGCGTCGGCGGATGAGATCGCGAGCGCGGTCGGCAGCGCGAGCGCCAGCACGACGGCAATCGTCTTCACGAAACTACGGCTACGTTGCGAGAAATTCATGTGCGTTTCCCAAATCCCCGGCATGGGGACGTGCCCCTAAGATGGTCAGCCTTCTATAAAAGTGAAGCTGCTTTTGGAACCCCCGGCTGCGGCCCTCAGTCGCGGGGATGGCGCAAAAGCCCGCATTTCCCGGGGTTTGGAGGGGGGGACGGGTGGAACCGTGGTCGCGGGTTACCGGCGCCTTTCCAACGGAATCCGGCTCGCTGCGCTCGCATCCCTCAACAGGGATGCATCACCCCGATTTCGTCATCGTCTCCTTCACCGCTTCCACGAGCTGGCTCAGCGTGAACGGCTTTGGCAGGAAGTCGAACTGCTGGCCTTCGGGCAGGCTCTTCTCAAAGGCGTCTTCGGCGTAGCCCGAGACGAAGATGAACTTGATGTCGGGATTCTTTTCCCGCATCGCCTTGAGCAAGGTCGGGCCGTCCATCTCCGGCATCACGACGTCCGAGACGACGAGATCGATGGCGCCGCCCTGCTCCTCCAGCATCTCCATCGCCTCGACGCCGTTCTCGGCCTCGACCACGGTGTAGCCGCGCGAGCGCAGGCCGCGCGCGTTCAGTGCGCGCAGGCCCTCTTCGTCCTCGACCAAGAGGATGGTGCCCTGCCCGGTGAGATCGGTGCGCGGCTTGGCTTCCACGGGCGCAGCTTCCTTCGCTGCACCGTTGGCTGCACCAGTCGCGGCGGCCGGCTGCTCGACCTGCGCGTCGGGCTCGGCATGATGGCGCGGCAGGAAGATGTGGAACGAGGTGCCCTGCCCCGGCTCGGAATCGACATAGATGAAGCCGCCGGTCTGCTTGACGATGCCGTAAACGGTGGAGAGCCCGAGGCCGGTGCCCTTGCCCACTTCCTTGGTGGAGAAGAACGGCTCGAAAATCTTGTCGCGGATATCGGCGGGAATGCCGGTGCCGGTGTCGGCAACCTCGATCCGCACATACTCCGCCGCCGGCATTCCCTTGTAGGCGAGCTTGCCTGCGTCCTCGGCAGAGACGTTGGCGGTGCGGATGATGAGCTTGCCGCCCTCGGGCATCGCGTCGCGCGCATTCACCGCGAGATTGACGATGACCTGCTCGAACTGGGAGACGTCGACCTTGACCGGCCAGAGGTCGCGGCCGTGGATCAGATCGAGCTTCACCTTCTCGCCGATCAGCCGGCGCAGCAGCATGGTAAGATCCGAGAGCGCATCGCCGAGGTCGAGCACCTGCGGCCGCAGCGTCTGGCGGCGCGAGAACGCCAGCAGCTGCCGCACCAGGGTGGCGGCGCGCGTGGCGTTCTGCTTGATCTGCATGATGTCCTGGAACGACGGATCGGTCGGCTTGTGCGCGTTCAGCAGGAAATCGTTCGCCATCATGATGGCGGAGAGCACGTTGTTGAAGTCGTGGGCGATGCCGCCGGCGAGCTGGCCGACCGTCTCCATCTTCTGCGACTGATTGATCTGGTTTTCCAGCGCGCGCCGCTCGGTGGTCTCGAGCATGTGCACGATCGCGGCTTCGGCGTCGTTCTCGGCTGCATCGACCGGGGTGACGAAGAACTGGCCCCAGCGCTCCTTCGATCCTTCCAGCGCCACCTCGACCGGCGCGATGTCGGCCTGGCCTTCGGCTGCCTGGTTGATCGCCGCGATCAGCAAATGCCGGTCGCGCGAATTGATCGCGCGGAAGATCGACTTGCTGGCGCTGTCGAGACCGAGACCCTGCGCCAGCTTGGCGTAGCGCGCGTTCGCCCGGACGACGTTGCCGCCACGGTCGACGGTGGCGATCGCCATCGGCGTATGATCGAAGAAGCGCATGAAGCGCACTTCGGCGGCGCGGTCGGGATCGCTGCGCTCGTCGCGGGCGCGGCTGATGACAAGCGTACGCGAGGGCCCCGGAGCGCCGTCGGCGCCGAAAGCGAGCTTGTGGTAGAGCCGCACCGGCATCGTCCGGCCCGTGCGCATGCGAAGGTCAATGTCGAAGACTTCGGTCTTCACCTCGCCCGGCACCGCCACGATCGAGGTGAGCAGCGAGGCGCCATCGCCGGAGACGATGTCGGTGAGCTTCAAGCCGCCGGAGCCGATCTCGGCGAGATCGTAATCGAGCCAGTTCGCCAGCGTCGCGTTGACGTAAGCCAGCTCGCCAGCCGGATTGACCGAGAAGAAACCGCAGGGCGCGTGGTCGAGATATTCGATCGCGTGCTGGAGCTCCTGGAACACGTCCTCCTGGCGTTCGCGGTCGCGCGTGATGTCGGCGATCGACCACACTGCGTATTTCGCCTCGCGCTTTCCGGTGCCGAGCGGACGCACGCGCATGCGCAGCCAGCGGCCCTGGCTGCCGTCATGGCCGGAGATGCGCACCTCCTCCTGCTGTCGCTTGCCTTCACGCGCAGCTTTCAGCAGGCGGAACACGGCTTCAGAGACGTCGGGGTTGCCGATGAAGACGCGCTCGACGGGGCGCACATCCTGCGGGCCGGAGGCGCCGGTCAGCGTCAGATAGGCGGCGTTGGTGTAGACTACATGGCCGCGAGAGTCGGTGACCGCGAGCCCGTCGAAGGCG
Organism: Bradyrhizobium sp. Cp5.3; assembly: GCF_000426265.1. Taxonomy (NCBI): domain Bacteria; kingdom Pseudomonadati; phylum Pseudomonadota; class Alphaproteobacteria; order Hyphomicrobiales; family Nitrobacteraceae; genus Bradyrhizobium; species Bradyrhizobium sp. Cp5.3. The sequence continues at coordinate 238,646 of NZ_AUFA01000010.1, forward strand.
TGATCGGATATGCGGGCGATGATGGGATCATCGAGATTGCGGTCGGCGAAGCGGATGATGCCGGCGGCGAAGGCGAACAGGTTGAACAGCCCGACCATCGCCAGCACCGCGAGGATGCCAAGGATGTAGGGCTGCGCCTGCGCGCGCCCGAGCGTCATCAGGCCGACGGCAACCGCGACGAGCCCGGCGGCCACCAGCAGCACAAGCGCGATGCTGCCCGAGCGCGGCGACGGCTCATGCGCCGCAGCGGGCTCGCGTGTCTGGTCGTGGTCGGTCTCGGCGGTCATCTCAAGCGGGCGCAGCCTGTCGGCAGATTACGAACGCGCCACGGGGCACGCGGGGACTTCCCTGCCTGAATCGGACCCGCGGGCGCAAGGGCAGCAAGGGTGAAAGGTACGCTGATTCCCAGATTACAGCCATTTCCGGTGCTTTTCGGGGATTTTATCCCCGTCCGGCGCCAAATCCGCGCTTCAGCCGCATCACGTAGCCGATGACTTCGGCGACCGCATGGTAGTGCTCGGTGGGGATTTCCTGGTCGATTTCGACGGTGGCGTAGAGCGCGCGGGCCAGCTGCACGTTCTCGACGATCGGAATATCGTGCTCGCGCGCGATCTCCCGGATCTTGAAGGCGAGATTGTCGACGCCCTTGGCGACGCAGATCGGCGCCGACATGCCGCGCTCGTAGGACAGCGCCACCGAATAGTGGGTCGGGTTGGTGATGATCACCGAGGCCTTCGGAACCGCAGCCATCATGCGCTTCTTGGCGCGCTGCTGCCGGAGCTGCCTGATCTTGCCCTTGATGTGCGGGTCGCCTTCGGACTGCTTGAACTCCTCCTTGATCTCCTGGAGCGACATCTTCTGCCGCTGGAACCAGCTTCGATACTGGAAGAAGTAGTCCGCGATCGCGACGATGGCGAGCGCCGCGACCACCGCGCCGAGCAGGTGGATGGTCATGCTGGTGGTCGCGCCCAGCATGGCGGCCGGATCGAGCTTGACCATTGCCTCCATGCGATGCCGCTCCGGCCACAGGATCATGGTCATGACGGTGCCAAGCGCGATCAGCTTGCCGATACCTTTTAGGAAGTTCGCCGCGGCCTGCTTGCCGAAGATGCGCTTGAAGCCGGCGGCGGGCGAGAGCTTGCTGAACTTGGGTTTCAGGGATTCGGCCGACCAGACCAGGCGATGCTGGAGCATGTTGCCGGCGATTGCCGCGAGCGCCAGCATCAGCAAAGGCACGCCGATGGCCGCGAGCACCACGAATTCGAGTTGCTGCATCAAGGCGAGCAGGCTCCTGCCGTCGGTCTTGATCATCCAGGAATTGGCGAGCAGGTTGCGCATCGGCATCACCAGGCCGCCGCCGATCGAGCCCGAGAAGGTCGAGACCACGAGCGTGCCGCCCGCGATCACGAACCAGGTGGTGATCTCCTGGCTTTTGGCAACGTCGCCGCGCTCGAGCGCCTCGTCGAGACGCTTTTGCGTCGGGTCTTCTGTTTGACTGTCGGGATCGTTGTCTTCCGCCATAGACGATCCCTCCTACTTGAGCGGCATCATCTGGTGCATGACACCGATGAAGTAGTCGAGGAAGGTGCCCATCATTGCCGCGATCACCACGCCGAGCACCAGGAAGCCGGCGAAGATCGAGAGGGGCATGCCGACGAAATAGACCTGCATCTGGGGCATCAGCCGCGCCAGCACGCCGAGCCCGATGTTGAAGACGAGCCCGAACACCAGGAACGGCCCGGAGAGTTGCAAGCCGAGGCGGAACGCGGCGGCGAAGGCGCGCGTCGCCAGCGAAGCGACGTCGCCGCTCGATACCGTCTCGCCCGGCGAGAAAATCGTGTAGCTGTCGTTCAGCGCGGCGATCACGAGGTGATGGCTGTCGGTGGCGAACAGCAGCGTCACGCCCAGCATGGTGAGGAAATTGCCGACCAGCACGCCCTGCTGCCCCTGGGTCGGATCGACCGAGGTGACGAAGCCGAGCCCCATCTGCTGCGCGATCACCGAGCCTGCGACTTGCAGGGCCGCGAGCGTCACGCGCGCGGTTGCTCCCAGCACGATGCCGATCACGATCTCATGCAGCATCATGACCAGAAGCGGCGCGAGCGAGCCCATGTCGACATGGTAGGCGTTGCGATGCAGGGGCAGGATGATCAGCGTGAGCAGCAGCGCGATCGACAGCTTCACCCGCGTCGGAATGTTGGTCTCACCGAGGCCCGGCAGCAGCATCACCATCGCGCCGACCCGGGCGAAGGCGAGCATGAAGGCCGCGGCGAGCGCCGGCAGCAGCGAGACGTCGATGCGCATGGTTTACGCATCATGCCTCAGCCGCCGATGATTCGCGACGAGATCCGCATCATGTGGGCGTGGAGCGAATCGGCCATGAACGGCAGCGCCAATAGCAGCGTGGCGAAGATCGCCAGGATCTTCGGCACGTAGATCAGCGTCTGCTCCTGGATCTGCGTCAGGGCCTGGAACAGCGACACGATCACGCCGACCACGAGGCCGACCACCATCAGCGGCGACGACACGATCACGATCGTCCAGATGGCGTCGCGCGCGACGTCGAGGGTCTCAGGTCCGGTCATTGCAAGCTTCCTCTGCTCATTCCTCGCCTCCCCGCGATTGTGACCGGGGAGAAACGCCCTACCCCGTCATTGCGAGCGAAGCGAAGCAATCCAGACTGCCGCCGCGGAAAGATTCTGGATTGCTTCGCTGCGCTCGCAATGACGATTGGGGCGAACGCCGAAAATCAAATCGGCATCTTCATGATGTCTTCATACGCCGCGATCACGCGGTCGCGGACCGAGACCAGCGTGGACACCGCAACGTCGGTGTCCGCGACCGCGGTGACGACATCCATCACGTTGGCCTTGCCGGCGGCCATCGCCACCGTCTGCGCGTCGGACTTGCGGCCCGATTCCATGACGCTGCCGACAGCATCCTTGAGGAGCGAAGCAAAGGATTGCCCGCTCGCTTCGCTGCCCTTGCCGGCGCCGCTGTTTTCCAGCACCCGCGCAAGATTCGCATAGGCATTTGCGGCGATTGTCGGTGAAGCCATGGCTCAGATGTCCTGTTCAGGTCTTGAGGATGTCGAGCGTGCGCTGGATCATCCTGCGCGTCGCACTGATGATGTTGAGATTGGCCTCGTAGGACCGCTGCGCGTCGCGCATGTCGGTCATTTCGACCACCGAGTTCACGTTGGGATATTTGACGTTGCCGCTCGCGTCCGCCGCCGGATTGTTCGGCTCGTACTTGACGCGGAAGTTGGACTGGTCCGGCCGGATCTTGCCGAGAGTCACGACCTGCGCGTCGAGCGTGCGGTCGAGCGCGGAGGAGAAAGTCGGCACCTTGCGCCGGTACGGATCGCCGCCGGCAGACGGCGAGGTCGAATCTGCGTTGGCGATGTTTTCCGAGATCACCCGCATGCGCCCGGCCTGAGCGCGCAGGCCGGAGGTCGCAATCGCCATCGAGCGGGCAAAGTCGCTGCTGTCATTCGCCATGATCTGCCCCCTTCAGCCCTAACCCTTGCCGATCGCGGTCTTGAGCAGATGCAGGCTCTTCGAATAGAGCGAGGTCGCCGCCGCGTAGTCCATCTGGTTGCTGGCCGCCTTCATCATCTCTTCCTCGAGGTTGACGGCGTTGCCCGCTGGGCGAGTCTCGAAGCCCGCATTCCTGTTCTGGTCGAAGCCCGATGGGGCGCCGGTCGGCGTCATGTGCGAGGCACTGGTGCGGGCGAGCGCCAGGGGGCCCATCGACCCGGTGACGGCGCCGGTCTTGTCGAGTTTCGGCTCGACCAGGTCGCGGGGCCTGAAATTGGGCGTATCGGAATTGGAGACGTTTTCGGACAGGACGCGTTGGCGTTCCTGGTGCCACTGCATCTTGGTCCGAAGCGCCGAGAGCACCGGGAGGTCGTTGATGGACATCGTTGCGGCTCCTTCCGCCATCCGGATCTGTGTCCGGAGCTAGGCAGAATTTGCCGCGTGTATGGTTAACGGGTGGTTAAAGCGATGCAGGCCGCATATTCCGGGGAGGCCCATGCATTGTGTTCCCGTAATTCTACGCCTCCCAAAAGCCGCATTAACCCAACCGCTTGGCGGCCTGCGCCGAGCCCAAGAAGTCGTTTTGGATCGGGCGATTCATGGGTTATTAAGAGTTGGGGACGGCAAAGCTTGCCGTGGGATGTTAAGAGATCGCAGTTTTGGGGCAATCGGACGCCGGTGGTCGGCGGAGCTGACCATGGGTGGCACGCGAAAAGCGCCATTTGCCGGGGACAAGTATGCAAGGTAGCCCGATAACCTTCATCGTCGCGTTCATCGTCGTTCTGGCGCTGATCGGCGTCGCCGCGTGGCTGGTTCGGCGATTCGCCTCCAGCCGGCTCGGCGCAAACACCCAGCGTGGCAGGATGCCCCGGCTTGCCGTGATCGATGCGGCCGCGGTCGACGGCCGCCGCCGCCTCGTGCTGGTCCGGCGCGACAATGTCGAGCATCTCCTGATGATCGGCGGCCCCACCGACATCGTCGTGGAGCCGAATATCGTGCGCGCCGCCCCGAGCCGCGACCAGCTTCCGCAACGCGCAAACGCGGCCGAGCCGCCGCGGCTTGCCCCGATGCCGGACACGAGCGCCTGGGCCGACGAAGTACCGCGGCCCGAGTTGCTCGATCATCCCGAGCCGCCGATGCCGGAACCGCCGCCGCGGCCCGCGCGCCCCTCCTTCGCAGACGAAGTGCGCCGACCTGCCCCCGTGCTGGGCGAGCGCCGCAACGATCCGCTCGCCGGCTTCCCCGAGCCGGTCACACCGCGCCCCGAGCGCGAGGTGCGTCCCGAGCCCATGCCGCCGCGCGTTGCACGCAGCGAGCCGCCGCTGATGCCGCGCCCGCCGCGCCAGAGCGAGCCGGCGAAGGTGCCGCCGGTGCGCGCCGCTGCGCCGCCGCCTCCGCCTGCCCCGCAGGCTCCGCCCGCGCCGCCGCCAGCTGCTCCCGCCCCCTCGAGCGCCGAGCAGAATCTCGCCGAGATGGCCCAGCGGCTCGAGGCCGCCCTGCGCCGCCCGGCCGGTGACAGCGCCCCTCCCGTTGCGCCCGAGCCGCCGGCCGCCCCGCCTGCTCCGCGCGCGGCACGCAGCGAGCCGCCGGCACCACCGGCCCCGCCCGCGAAGCCAGCTCAGGAAAAGACCAGCTTTGAAAACCTCGAAGACGAGATGGCCTCGCTGCTCGGCCGTCCGAAGCCGTCTTCGTGAGGCTGCCGGCCCTTCCGCGTAGAGTTCTTTGTCTTTCTGTCCTGATCGGCGCGGCATCGCTCGCGATGCCTGCGCATGCGCAGGACATCAGCATCAATCTCGGTGGTGGTGGTCAGGGTGGCGGCGGCGTCACCGAGCGCGCGATCCAGCTCATCGCGCTGCTCACGGTGCTGTCGATCGCGCCGTCGATCCTGATCATGATGACGTCGTTCACGCGAATCGTGGTCGTACTATCGCTGCTGCGCACCGCGATGGGCACGGCGACCGCGCCACCGAACTCGGTGATCCTTGCGCTCGCGATGTTCCTCACCTTCTTCGTGATGGGGCCCGTTTTGCAAAAATCCTATGACGAGGGCATCCGCCCGCTCGTCGCCAACCAGATCAGCGTCGAGGACGCGCTGCAGCGCGCCTCGGTCCCCTTGCGCGGCTTCATGCAGAAGAACGTACGGGAGAAGGATCTGAAGCTGTTCCTCGACCTCTCCCGCGAGCCGCCGCCGGCCACGCCTGACGAACTCGCGCTGCGCATCCTCGTCCCGGCCTTCATGATCTCCGAGCTGAAGCGCGCCTTCGAGATCGGCTTCCTCCTGTTCCTCCCCTTCCTGATCATCGACCTCGTCGTCGCCTCCGTGCTGATGTCGATGGGCATGATGATGCTGCCGCCGGCAACGATCTCGCTGCCGTTCAAGCTGATCTTCTTCGTGCTGGTCGACGGCTGGTCGCTGGTGGCAGGAAGCCTGGTGCAGAGCTACGGGGGGTGACGGACCGGCGAGGCGCCTCCCGTCCATCATCATCGCGATCGCGAACGCGCATCCTCTCCACAGCCAACGAAAACCTCCAACTTCTCCCCGTCATTGCGAGGAGCACTTGCGACGAAGCAATCCAGACTGCCGCCGCGCAGAGAACCTGGATTGCTTCGCTGCGATCGCAATGACGGAGGGCGTTGCGACGGCTCGGCCGCGCCATGCGCGGAGCCGAACTCCCGGTTCCCTACCCCTGCAAGTCATATTGCTTGCTGAGGTGATCGCCGATCTGCACCAGCATGGCGACGCATTCGGGAAAGCCTGGCCGGTCGACCGTGGTCTGATCGGCGGCTGCACGGAACTCCCAGCTGTCGCCGTCGCGGATGATCGAGATGGTCATGCCGTCCGGACAGTCGGCATGGACCTTCAATTCCGCCCGCGCCATGGCGATGAGTTCGGCTTCGGTCTTGGCAGGCTTGCTCATTTCAACTCTCTCCCGGCATGAACGCCCACAGGTTGCCGCTTCGATGGGCACCTGTCGAGAGGCCGAAGGTAGCGGGGATCCTACCGCGTCATCTTGATCTGGCGCACGACCGGAATCGTCGGCAGCGAGCCGGTGTGCTCGGTCTCGTCCTTGGCCTGCGGCGCCGCTGGCGCACGCGCGGTGGCGTCGGGGAACCTCTGCTTCATCTCGCGCAAGAAGCCGTCGAGGGTATCGACGCTGGCGGCGAGCTTGGCGATCTCGGCGAATTCGGCGCTGGAGGCTGCAGCCGGCTTGCTCGCGATGTCGAAGGCGAGCCGGTCGGCGCTCTCGCTCATCAAGGGCGCGTATTTCTCGCGAAAGCGTGCGAGGCCAATCGTGTCGTCGGCGAGCGCGTAGCCCACCGCGGCGCGGATCACGTCGCTCTTCTCGACCGCATTGAGCGGCTTGAAGTCGCGGAAGCGGTCACCGTAGTAGAGCTCGATCTGCTCGGCGGACTCGCGCCAGCGCCGCGCCGCCCAGAAGATGTCGGAGCGGAGCCGGATCACCTCGCGCCCGGTGACGTTGGAGACGATGTCGAGCGCGAGATCGTGGCGGCCGACGTCGCTCTGCGCGCGCGCCTCCAGCAGCAGGCGCTGCTGGCGCAGCTCGCCGGAGAGATCGCTGATGCGGCTGGCGCGAAGCGCCGAGATCGCCATGTCCGGCTTGCGATTGGCGAGATAGACCATGGCGAGGCGCGCGGCGACCTGGGCGCGCGCCGCGCCTTCGAGGCGATGATCGACCTGGTATTGCAGGAGCTCTGCGGCCTGGTCGAGCAGATCGATCGAGGCCAGACGGTCGGCAAGGCGGCGGATCAATTCGTCGCCGCGCCGGCCGATCGGCGTCAGCTCGCGGAACTCGTAGAACATGCCGAGCGCCTCGATCGGCGGCAGCTCGTCACCCTTCGGCCCGAGGAATATCTGCGTGAAGAGTTCCGAGGCGAGGTCCTGCGCCTGGCGCGAAGCCTCGGCGTTCGGCTGCAGCTTGGTTGCGGTGCGCGCGGCAGCAAGCGCATCCCGATAGCGCCCCATCTCGGCATACATCTTCGCCAGCATCTGGAGCGTCTTCACCTCGATCGAATCGCCCCGCCAGGTCATCGCCAGGATCTCGAGCTCGCGCAGCGCGTCGTCCTTGGTGATCTCGTCGCGCTTCTGCCGGAGCGCGATCTCGAGCTGCTTGGCCTCGGCCGCAGCCTGCCGGTCATCCGAGGCAACCGCGAATTTGTAGTCGTCGAGCGCGTCCTTGTCGTGGCCGAGCGCCTCGGCGAGCCGGCCGCGCAGCACGGCAAAGCCGGGCGCCGCCTCGGGCGGTACGCCGACCACCTCGATCTCGCTGCGGCGCTTGGAGGCGCCGGCATAGTCCTTCACCTCGAGCGCGGCGCGCATCGCATCCATCGTCACGATGCGCTGGATGTCGAGCGGCAGCGAGGCGATGGCGAATTCGACGTTCTTGAACTTCTCGCGCGCATCCGCCCATTTGCCCTGGCGCGCGAACGCGAGCGCCTTCCAGAGCTGCGAATCGTGGCTGTTGCCGATCACGGGATTGGCGAGATCCTTCAGGCCCTGCGTCGGACGGCCGATCAGGATGCTCGCGATCGCATGCATGATCAGCGCGCCGCTCTCCTCCTTGTTCAGGGGATCGCTCAGCATGACGTCGGTGATGGCCTTGGCCTCGTGATACATGCCGCGCGACATGTAGAACTGCGCGAGATCGAGCCGCGGCAGCGAGCGCTGTGCCGGTTCGACGGCCGAGATTGCCGTGACCAGATCGTTCTGACGCGCGATGAAGTTCTCTGACTGGCCCTTGCGCCAGCCTTCCGGACTGAAGATCGGCCGCACTGCGGTCGGCGCGCGTTCGGCGGAGATGTCGACCGGCGACAGCGTCAGGCCGCCCTTCTTGCCGAGGATAACTTTGTCGGACCCGACCTCGACGCCGACCTCGTCGGAATTCGGCCGGATGGCGATGCCGTGCGCGGATTCCAAGAGCGAGAGATCGACGAGATCCTGACGCTTGATGAAGCCGCGGATCGGGCGCTGCGCGGTCACGACGTAGAGCGTGTCACCGGCGTCGGGATCGGCGAGCTTGTGCAGATGGCCGGGGCCAGCGAAGGGGATCGCGATGTTGGCAAGCGCCGGATCGGTGATGTTGCGCGAGATCATCAGCGGCAGCGGCGTCGCCTGGATCTTGTCGGCGAGCGTCAAGAGCCAGTTGGTCTCCTTGCCAACCTCCTCGCTCGTCAGCGAGTAGACCAGCGGGCGGGTGAGACGGATGCGGACCGCCTGCCCCTGGTCGAGCGGAAGGCGGCCGACCTCGCCGATCATCGCACCGCCCTTGGCACGGATCGCCTCGACGTCGATCGGCTTCGGAGAATCGAACACCAGCCACACAGTGTCGCCGCGACGGAACGCCGCCGCGGGAGACGAGACCTGAAGCGGAAACGTGACGCGCAGACCGTCGCTGTCGCGCCGAACGTCGACGCTGGCCGCGGCTGCTTGCGGCGCTGCCGGAGCCTCGGCAGGCGCGGCCTTGACGGGCTCCTTGGCGCTCTCCTTGACCGGCTCCTTCGCGGCCTCGTTCACCGGCTCCTTGGGCGTCTCGACAACCGCTTGAGTTGCCGGGGTATAGGGAACTGCCGGTGCAGCAACTTCGGCGGTGGGCGCCACAGACTTGGGCGCCTCCGCAGCGTGCGGCGCTTCGACAGCCGACACGGCGGGTACGACTTCCGGCTTGCTGTCAGGCTTGATCTCGATCCTGGCCTCGCGCGCGATCGCCTCTGACGTCGGCGGCGTGATCTCGCGATGGGTCTCCTTCGGCTTCTCAGCCGCGGGCTTTTCGGCGGCAGGATGCGCTCCATGCGCAACAGCAGGCTTGGCCTGCGCGATCACCGCCTCGGGCGTCGCAGCGGCCTTGCCCTTGTCCGCCTGGAAGGCGACGTCGACGACGTAGTTCTTCTCGTCGCGGAACGAGTGGACGTCGGCATCGCCGATCAGCACGATGTCGACGGTGGTCTGGTCGATGTCTGCCTTCTGCTTGATCGAGGCGACGTTCGGCGGCGCGGCGACGACCGCATCGGCCAGGTCGAAATTGAGGTTGGCGTTGAAGGCGAGCGTGAGCTTCTGCTCGTTGAGCACCGAGGAGACGCCGACGCCGTCGGGCATCTCGAACACGAAGCGTACGAAGGTCGGCTGCACCGAGGCGCGCACGCGGATCGGCGGACGCTTCTTGGTCTCGGCCGCGGCCCGCTGGGCGCGCAGCGCACGCTCGGCGACCCGCGCGCGCTCGGCCAGCTCCTTGACCACGTCCATCGGCAAAGGCGGCGGCGCTCCTTTCCAGCCCTCCGGCAGGAGGTCGATGAAGGTCCGTTCGCCCGCATTCATGGTGTTGACGGTGACGCGCCGCGCCAGCGACAGCCGGATCGCTCCGCCGTCGGGATCGCGGCGGGCGGAGTTGACGTAGTCAGGCGCGCCTTCCGGGACGCGGTCGACGGGAACGTCGACCGGCCGGTCGAAGCGGATGATGAGGATCGAGCCGGCGGTCGTCACCTCGGAGGGAACATCTTCACCGAGCTTGATCACGAGACGGGCAAAGCCGCCCGCGGCCGAAAAGGTCGCCTCACCCCGGATCGGATCGGCCGCTCGGGCCGCGCCGGTGCCGATCAGGAGACAGGCCGCCAGCATGGATGCCTTGCGGACATGACGCGGCAAGGCTCGCGCCAGGGCGCGGGCTCGCGACACAAATCCAGCGGCGGCCTTCTGCGCCATTGGCGGCATTGCTTCCGGGTTCGACAGTCCTTGCCGGCAATGGCGCCGGCCCGTGCCATCGACTGTAGGTTTTGCCAATTAAGGACTTGTTAATGCTGTCTTGACGAATTGACTTGGCAGTGACCTGGCAGTGACTTGGCGCAGCGTCGCGACGCCCGGCTGTGAGCTCAAGCGTTGGCGCATCGAATCTGCGGAACCGGCGCTTAAGGGGTTGTTAACACTCTGCCGTCGCGCGCCCGGACACCGGCCGGATGCGCCGCCCGGTCGTCATGACATCGCGGGGTGATCGCAATCCGCGGCAAAGGTGCGAAATATTCTCTAATTCGGTCTGCGGACGAGATCCGCCGCGGCGGAATGCTCCTGCGACGAAAGCTCGCCGTCGGCTTCCTCCAAGGGCAGCATGATGTGCTGATGGGTCAGCGTGGCTGTCCAGGCGTACGTCAATGTGACGATAAGCAGACGGTTGACGGCCTCGATCGCGCGTTCCGCTGCGGACGAGCACTGGTTCATTGCTCCCTCCCGCGACGCTGATTGCGGATAGTTCACCCTAAGATATTCCGTTCAAGGCAAGTGTATTCCAGCTCACAATTGAACGCGTCAACTCATCGCATCCCTACAAGATGAAGCTCGCGATCACCGCAGCCGCAGCGTGAATTGCTGCGCACGGCAAATTCATGCGGTTGCCGCGCGCGCCCGCACAACCCCGGATTCGTTGCGGACAATGAGCGACTCAGACTGCATTGAGGATGTCGCCGCGACGCAAATTCGGATTGGTCAGCTTGGGGGGTCGATCGATGCGCGGAGAAGCCAACTGCATTGTGTGCAGCAGAGCGAGAGCACTGGTGGCCATTGTTCCAGTGTCTCGCGGATATGCCATGAAGCTCTACGAATGTGCCGATTGCCACAGCACGCTCAATCTCGTGACCCGCGTCACGAAGGCGGCGGTTGCCAGGCAAAAATTGAAGACGGCGCTTCCCGGCAAGACGTTGCTCAACTTGACGACTGCGAGGCTTGCCGCACAGAGCGGTCAGCCGCGGCCGGCGAAATAGACGCGCGACGTCAGTTCGGCTTTTGCGTCGGCTTGCCGTCGATCTTGGGAAGATCGGCCGCGGAAGCGGCCTGATCCCCGCCGCCGTTGGCACGGCGCGCCATCTCGACCGTCAGCCGCTCGGCGGCTTCCGGCGACATCAGTCCCATGATGTCCGACATCTTTCGCGGGGCGATCTGCGAGGCGATCTCGATCAGCACGCTCATCTCGAGCCGATCGAAGACCCGCGCGGCATCCTTCGGCTTCATGCCCTCATACATGGTGACGAGGCCTTTCATGCGCTGGGCCTCGGCGGCCTTCTGCTCGGCCGCGGTCGCGGAGATGCGGGATTCCACCGCCTTCATCTCCTCGACCTTGGATTCGATGCGCTTCTCGGCCGACTTCAGCAGGCTCTCGCGGATATCGATCTCGCGCTGACGGGCCTCGATCTCCTGGCGGCGCGTCTGCAACCGTTCGAGGATCGCCCGCTCGGAGGCCGAGACCTGCGGCTGGGCCTCCTCCGGCTTGATCACCGCGCCCTCGGGCCTGGTCTCGGGCGCGGCGGGCTTGGGGGCCTCTTTCGGCGCCCCATGCGTCGATCCCGTGATGTCAGGATCCTCGCGCCCGGTCGGGAAATTCAGATTCTCCTGCGCCCAGGACTTCTTGGTCGGATTCGGCTGGTAATCGAACACATAGCCGCCGTTGATCACGAGGCCGGCCACCTTCAGCGTGGCGAGACCTGCGACCGCAATCAGGACGACGGGAATGACGCGGATATTACGAAAGGACTTCATTCCTGCACTTTATGCGGCCAGACCATTGGACTTCCTGCGCTCGGAGAACGCTTCGGCCGCCGCCGCCACCGCCTTCGCCGAGGACGGCTTGGCCACCGGCGCGGCGATCGTTTCCGGATTGGTCACGGGGCGCGCGGCGATCGCGATCTTGGAGAGGCGGCGCACCACGTTGTCGGCCTCGCCGAGCTGCTTGTAGAGCTGGTCGGACATCTGGGTCGCGGCGGCGAGCTGGCTGCCGAGATTCTCGTTGACGTCCCGCACCGCGAGCTTCAGCCCGCCGATCGCACGCTCGGCGATCTCGGTCGCAGTGATCAGCTCGGCGATAACGGCCTTCAGCGAATGCTCATCCGCCTTCAGCCGCGTCAGCCGCTTGTTCAGCAGGATGCAGTAGCCGATCGTCAGCATCAGCAGGATAGCCACCAGCGTCTCGATCGCCATTCCCAGGGAGTGATTCATGGGGCCTCCATCATCTTGTTCTGTTCGTCCACCTTCTCGAACATCGCAAGTGTCGTACCTGGCTTGCGCAGGGGTTTCGTCACGCGGATCGCGACCCGGTCGCCGACCCGCCCCATCCGCCCCTCGGTGAGCATGACGTTGCCGCAGCGCACGCTCACGTTGGCGTCCGCGCGCATTTCGAGCGGCAGCGTGTCGCCGACCTTCAGCCGCATCAGCTGCTTGAGCGGAATATCGGCCTCATAGAGCACGGCATCGACGGCGATCTCGGCCTGCGCAATCTCGGTGGCGAAATGGCCTTCCCAGATCGTGTCGCGGCCGAACTTTTCGCCCATGAACATCTGGAGCAGGACGCCCCGGATCGGCTCGATGGTCGCGTAGGGCAGCAACAGCTCGATATTGCCGCCGCGATCTTCCATGTCGATGCGCAGGCGCACCAGGATCGCGGCGTTGGCGGGCCGGCTGATCGCGGCAAAGCGCGGATTGGTCTCGAGCCGATCGATCGTGAAGGTCACCGGCGACAGCGGCCGGAACGCCTGCTCGGCGTCGGTCAGCACCACCTCGACCAGGCGCTTGACCAGCTCGGTCTCGATCGTGGTGTAGGGCCTGCCCTCGATGCGGAGCTGGCTCGTACCGCGACGGCCGCCGAGCAGCACGTCGATCATCGAATAGATCAGGTTGGAGTCGACCACCGCCATGCCGAAGTTTTCCCACTCCTCGGCCTTGAACACCGAGAGCACGGCCGGCAGCGGGATCGAGTTCATGTAGTCGCCGAAGCGCACCGAGGTGATGCGGTCGAGCGAGACTTCGACGTTGTCCGAGGTGAAATTGCGCAAGGACGTCGTCAGCAACCGCACCAGGCGGTCGAAGACGATTTCGAGCATCGGCAGACGCTCGTAGGAGACCATCGCCGAATCGATGATGGCGCGGATGCCGGAATGGTCGTCCAGCGTGACGTCGCCGACCGCGAAGCCGAGGAGATTGTCGATCTCCTCCTGCGACAGCACGCGTTCGCCGCTATTCTTGCCGGTGCCGAGATCGCGGCTGCCGTCCTCGACCATGGCCGCCCATTGCAGGGCCATGGTCTCGGATAGTTCGTTCTCGGCAGCAGCCTTCGCGGCCTCCGCGGGATCCTCGGAATCAAGCGAGGCCTCCCATTGGGCGGCTATGGCATCCTGGTCGACTTGATCGTTGCCCGCCATGGCGCTAGCCCATCAGCCTCACTGCACCACGACTTCCTTGAACAGCACCGCGCTGACCTGAATCGGCGCGACCGCTGCGTTGACGCGCTTGGTCAACTCCTCCTTGAGACGGAAGATGCCGGCGGAGCCGTTGAGGTCGGAGGGGCGCAGTTCCCGGACATAGGTCTGGAAGATGTCGGTGACGCGCGGCATCGTCGGCTTGATTGCCTCGATCTGCTTCTCTTCCTTCAGCTCCAGCACGATCTTCAGCCGCAGATATTGCACGCGCTCGCCGGGTGCGCCGGCGAGGTTGACCATCATGTCGGGCACATCGACGAAGGCCGGCGGCTTCGGCGGGGGCGCCGCCTCGGCATGATGCTCGTCGTCGCCGTGGCGGAAGAAGAAGAACCAGGTCGCGGCACCGCCGCCGAGGACAGCGAGCAGACCGACGGCCATGATGATCAGCTTGAGCTTGTTCTTCGGAGCAGCGGCTTCCGCGCCCTCAGCGGCTGCGCCGCCTTCCGCTTCGTTCTCTGCCATGGTCGCCGGGCTCGCTCATCTTAACGGGTCGTAAGAGCGAAGCCCCCTGGCAGACAGTGACGCGATACAAATGCCCCAGCGCAATGCGCTCCTCTTACGTGCAAACGCTACGGTAATAATGGTTAACGGAACCTTTCGATCGGCCCGTCGCTAGGAAAAATCTGCCGGGCAAACATGGTCAACAGAACCTTTCTGCCGCCTCCCGGCACCGGCGAAAAATTCACAAACCATTGTAATCAAGCGATTTTCTGAGTTGGCACGGCTTTCGCTGAGAAAGGGCCGAGACCCGACGGTTTGGGAGAGCCTGATGGTCTCGTTCAAGGGGTCCGCCAAGGCGCTTGGGAGAGCGACGAGGCAGGCCTCACTCAGGGGAGAACCATCCGATGCAGAACGCGCTTCTGATCGGCCTGTCACGGCAGATGACGTTGGAACGGCAGATGGATGTCATCGCCAACAACGTCGCCAATGCCAATACCAACGGCTTCAAGGCCGATCATTCGCTGTTCGAGGAGTTCCTCAACTCGAACGCGCATGAAGACAATTTCCTCGGGTCCGACCGCCGGGTCTCCTATGTGCAGGACCGCGGCACCTTCCGCGACATCGGCCAGGGGCCGATGGAGGCGACGAACAACCCGCTCGACATGGCGATCAACGGCAACGCCTATTTCGCCGTGCAGACCAATGGCGGCGAGAGCTACACCCGCGACGGCAAGTTCTCCCTCAACAACACCGGCCAGCTCGTCACCTCCGACGGCAACCTCGTGCTCGGCACCGGCGGCCCGATCACCTTCCAGCCGACCGACCACGACATCAACGTCGCCCCGGACGGCACCGTCACCGTGCTCGAGGGTACGGCAAAGACCGATTCGATCCGCGGCAAGATCCGCATGGTGTCGTTCGACGATCCGGCCAAGCTGACCAAGCTCGGCGCCAATCTCTATGGCGCCGGCTCGGCCACCCAGCAGGCCGACACCAAATCCACCGTGCAGCAGGGCTACATCGAGAAGTCGAACGTCAACGCGGTCGGCGAGATGAGCCGGATGGTCGAGGTGATGCGCAGCTACACCGCCATCGCCAACCTGCTGCAGCAGCAGAGCGACCTCCACAAATCGGCGATCGAGAAGCTCGCCGACGTTCCGGCCTGATTAGGGGAGAACTGACATGCAGGCGCTTCACACCGCAGCGACCGGAATGGCGGCACAGGAACTCAACGTTCAGGTGATCTCCAACAATATCGCCAACCTGCGCACCACCGGCTTCAAGAAGCAGACCGCCTCGTTCCAGGACCTGATCTACGAGCACGTCCGCCGCGTCGGCGCGCAGTCGTCCGACCAGGGCACCATCCTGCCGGTCGGCGTCGACATCGGCGGCGGCGTCAAGACCGTCGGCACGCCGCGCAGCATGACGCAAGGCACGCTGTCGCAGACCGGCAACGACCTCGACCTCGCGATCTCGGGCGAAGGCTTCTTCAAGATCCTGATGCCCGACGGCACCTACCAGTACACCCGCGACGGCACCTTCCAGATGGACAACCAGGGCCGCATCGTCACCGCGCAGGGCAACCCGGTGCAGCCGACGATCACGATCCCGAACAACGCCTCGGGCCTCACCGTCAACGTGCAGGGCCAGGTCTCGGTGACGCTGCCGGGCTCGTCGAGCTCGACCATCCTCGGCCAGATCGGCCTCACCCGCTTCATCAACAAGGCCGGCCTGCAGCCGGTCGGCAACAATCAGTTCACCGAGACGCCCTCCTCCGGTCCGCCGCAGGACGGCACCGCGACCGCCGAGGGATACGGCAACATCACGCAAGGCAGCCTCGAGCAGGCCAATGTCGACGTCGTCTCGGAGATGAGCGACCTGATCGCCGCCCAGCGCGCCTACGAGATGAACGCCAAGGTGATCAGCGCCGCCGACCAGATGATGCAATCGACCACGGCACTGTTCCGCTGAGGTGATGACGATGCTCCGCACGACGCTTGCCACCATCTCCATCCTCGCCGCGCTGGCGCTGCCGGCTCAGGCCGCCGACGACGGCATCGCCGCGCCGACGCTGCGCGCGAGCGTCACCGTCACCTCCGACGTGGTGCGGGTCGGCGATCTCATCGACAACGCCGGCTCGGCCGCGCTGATCCCGGTCTACCGCTCGCCCGACCTCGGCACCACCGGCGCGCTGCCGGTTGCGCAAGTCCTCTCGGTGCTGCGCGCAAAACAGGTGATCGGCGTGATGACCGGCGACATCAAGGAGGTCTCGGTCACCAGGCTCGCCCGCACCTTCGCCAACAAGGACCTCGAGCTTGCAGTCGCCTCGGCGCTGGAGCGCCGCTTCGGCCTCGGCGATGCCGCCAACATCACCGTGACCTTCGACCGCGGCGTCTCCGAGCTGCGGCTCGATGCCTCCAACACCGGCGCGCTCCAGCCGGTCGCGACCCGCTACGACGCGCGCAGCGGCCGCTTCGACCTCAGCTTCGAGATCGCCAACGACAACAATCCGGCCCCGACCAAGCTGCGCTTCACCGGCACCGCGATCGAGACCGTCGAGGTCGCCGTGCTCACACGCGACATCGAGCGCGCCGAGCTGCTCAAGGCCTCCGACCTCGCGCTGGAGCGCCGGCCGAAGGCGGAGGTCATCGGGGAGCCCGCCTCGCGCGACCGCACCGTCGGCATGCAGCTGCGCCGTCCGATGCGGGCCGGCACACCGATCCGCGTCGCCGACATCGTCAAGCCCGACTTCGTGCAGCGCGACCAGAACGTCACCATCATCTACCAGGTACCCGGCCTCTACCTCACCACGCGCGGCAAGGCGATCGAGAGCGGCGCCGAGGGCGACACCGTCAGCGTGCTCAACCTGCAATCCAAGCGCACGCTGACCGGCGTCGTGACCGGCCGCGGCCAGGTCACAGTGCAGGGCGCGAGCCAGTCCGCGCCGGTGGCGCCGGCGGTGGAGCAGACCTCGTCGCTCCAGCGCGAGACACCCGCGGCCGCAGCCCTCGCGCAGAGCCTGATCCAGACGCCTGCCTCCCCGGCCCAAATCGCACAAGCCCAGATTCCGCAAGTTCAAGTCTCGCCAGCAAAGTCAGAGTAAGTCATGTCCACGTTCAGTTCCGCTGCCCGTCTTCGTCGCATCGCGATCTCCGGCCTGCTGCTGGCAACCTGTGCGCTTGCAAGCGGCTGCTCCTCGATCGATCGGCTATCGCAGATCGGCGAGCAACCAAGACTGTCGGCGATCGACAATCCGACCACGCAGCCCGGCTACAAGCCGGTGCAGATGCCGATGCCGAAGCCGGAAGTGGTCTCCTACAATCCAAACTCGCTGTGGCGGAACGGCAGCCGCGCCTTCTTCAAGGATCAGCGCGCCCACCAGGTCGGCGACCTCCTGACGGTGACCGTGAACATCACCGACAAGGCCAACATCGAGAACGAGACCCAGCGCAGCCGAACCGCCAAGGAAGATTCGGGGATTACCGATTTCATCGGCTCCAAGACGATCACGCAGCCGCTCAAGATCCTGCCCGGCCGCCTTCTGACCACGGACTCGACATCCTCCGCCGACGGCAAGGGCTCGGTCAATCGCCAGGAAGCGTTGCAGACCAACGTGGCAGCGGTCGTCACCCAGGTGCTGCCGAACGGCAACCTCGTGGTCGAGGGCAAGCAGGAGATCCGCGTCAACTACGAGATCCGCGAACTCGTGGTCGCCGGCATCGTCCGCCCCGAAGACATCCAGAGCGACAACACCATCGACTCCAGCAAGATCGCGCAGGCCCGCATCGCCTATGGCGGCCGCGGCCAGATCATGGACGTGCAGCAACCGCGCTACGGCCAGCAAGTCATGGACGTGCTGCTGCCCTTCTAACTTCTTTAAGAGCTCCCACATCGTGTTCGCGAACCTAGGCGCGGACGACGATGTACTACGCGGCCCTCGCTAGCTCCCCTGGCGAGGGCCGCATGTATTTTGCGAAGGCAGCGATGTCGAGCGCTCGACGAATTCCGGCAATAGAAACCTTCCGGGATTTAGTGAGCTCCTTCACACGGAACTTGAACACGCCGGCGTAAGCTCAGCATTGTTTAGCCGAGTGTTTGCGATGGACGAAGAATTCTGCCGGGAGCGTCTCAGGACCGTCCGGGAGCTTGCCGAGACGGCCGATCCCCTCATCAAGAAGCGCCTCATGGATTTGGCCCGCCATTACGAGCGGCGCATCGCGATCGGCGCACGGGAAAGGGAGGTCCCGGGATCAGAGCCGCGAGGATCACAGGGCCAGCTCTTGGTATCGACGTCGAAGCCACGCCCCTGAAGCGCAATGGGTGCCGCGGAGATGTCGGCCCCTTAGCTGAACTCTGCCTCCACCACGCCCAGCCCCTCCAGCTCCATCCGCACCTTGTCGCCGGGTTTCAGCCACAGCGTCTTGACCAGACTGCCTGTCAGCACGAGCTGGCCGGCATGCAGCCCCTTGCCTTCGGCGGCGAGGTGATTGGCGAGCCAGGCGAGCGCGTTGTGGGGATGGCCGAGCACGTCGGCGCCGGTGCCGCGGCTGACCTCCTTGCCATTGACGATGGCGCGGCCCTTGACCGCTTTCAGGTCCGCCATGGACGTGCGTTCGACCGCCGGTCCCAGCACACAGCCGGCGGCGAAGAAATCGTCCGCGATCAGCGTCGGCGCGCCCATGCTCTCCCACTCCACGTAGCGGTCGTCGACGATCTCGATCGCGGGGTGATAGGCCTCGACCGCCTCGCCGACCCATTCGGCCGTGAAAGGCGCCTCGCCGGGCGCAAGATCGCGCTTCAGCCGCACCGCGATCTCGCATTCGACCCCGACGCGGACATAGTCGGACGCGGCAAGCTTCACGCCGCTGTCGTGCACGACCTTCTGGAACACACCGCCGCCGCAGGGGTGCGGGATGCCGATATACTCCTGCATCACCTGGCTGGTGCAGCCGATCTTGTAGCCGACGAGCGGGCCGACCTGCTTGAGCAGGAGATCATGCAGCGCGCGCTGGACCTGATAACCCTCAGCCTCGTCGGCCGGTGGAACCTCCAGCGCCTTGAGTGGTGCACGGTTGCGGCGCGCCTGCGCGATCGCCTTTGCGGCTTCGAGAATTTTATCCATCGGCGCCGCCCTCCCACGCTACCCTACTGTGCGACGCACTTCAGCATCCCCGCCCCGGCCTGACAAGCGCAGGCGGTGCCAGGCCTCAGGCCTTGACCAGGCCGAGCCGGATCAGGCTTTCAGCCGTGCTGAGGATCGCCTCCTCGTTGGAGCGCGGCTGCCAATCGAGCAGCCGCCCTGCCTTGGCGCTGGTGGATTTGCGGACCTTGCCGAGCATGGGCACGACCGCGCGCAGCAGGGGAACACGGCGCGCGGCCAGGCGGACCACCCAGTCCGGGGCCTGCAGCCGTGGAACCCGGCGCGCTCGCGACCCGAGTTCCCGCCGCAACACCCGGGCGATGTCGAGAATCGACAGCGTCTCGCCGGAGACCGCAATGAAGCGATCGCCCTTGGCCTCCGGCGCGGTCATGGCGCGCAGGTGTAGGTCGACCACGTCGCGCACGTCGACCAGCCCGAAATAGATCCGCGGCACCGCCGGCATGGCGCCGTCGAGCAGCGATTTGACGATCTCGATCGAGCCGGAGAAGTCCGGCCCCAGCACGGGGCCGAAAATGCCGGTGGGGTTGACGACCGACAGTTCCAGCCCGCCGCCCTCGCGCGCGACGAAATCCCAGGCCGCCCGCTCGGCCAGCGTCTTGGACTTCACGTAAGGCTGCACATCGGCGCCATCGAGATTGGTCCAGTCGGTCTCGTCGAACGGCGTTTCGCGCGGCGGATGACCGTAGCCGATCGCGCCCAGCGACGAGGTGATGACGACGCGCCTGACGCCGGCGTCGCGCGCGGCCCGCAACACCCGCAGCGTGCCGTCGCGGGCCGGGATGATCATCTCGTTCTCGTCCTTCGGCAGGTTGGTCGACAAAGGTGAGGCGACGTGCAGCACGTAATCGCACCCCTCGACCGCTTCGCGCCAACCGTCATCTTTGGTGAGATCGGCCGTAAAGAACGACAGGCTTTCGGGCGAAGCCGCCCCGCCCTCGCGCAGCATCGCTGCTACATCAGCCTTCCGATCCGGCCGGCGGACGGTGGTCCGCACCGCATGGCCGGCTGCCAGCAATTGCAGGACGGCATGGATGCCGACGAAACCAGACCCGCCCGTGACCAGTACAGTGCTCATGTCGCAAACCCCTCAATGATCCGGGGCCGGCAAATTCGTTCCACCGCGCCCTGCTACGGGCCGCATCTGGTCACTATCTCCTTGGGAACAAGTAGAATGAAATTCGAGACCGGTATGGAAAACCTGACTGCGGCGCCTTGCGACGGCGATTGCGACTGCAGCTCTGACCCGGGGCTGCTTGCCGAGTTCAAGCACGCGATCCATGCGCTCGGAGGCAAGTGGAAGCTCGAGATCCTGTTTTCGCTGATGAACGGAACCATGCGCTTTGGCGCGTTGCGGCGCTCGATCGCCGGCATCACTCAGCACATGCTGACCACGCAATTGCGCGAATTGGAGCAGGACGGCCTGGTGTCACGCACCGCCTTCGCGGAGAAACCGCTACGGGTCGAATACGAGCTGACGGAGGCGGCCTACGGCCTGTTGCCGGCGTTTAAGGAATTGTTGAGCTGGTCCAGGGTTTATGGGGGCGCGCGCCTCGCGGTCTTGCAGGCGACGCCGGAGGCGTGATTTGCGGCGATGTGTGAAGCCGCAGAACAGCCGCCTCAACCGCCGAGTCGAACTCATTGACCCGACTCGCAAAACCTTCCGCACCTGAAGTGAAGGCTGTCTCTCATGTGAACTCACGTGAGTTCGCAGGAGTTGAGTCTAGGCCATTGATCACGATTCATTTTTCGCGATCGCGACCCGGCATTGGAACGTTCGGCTTCGACCTGCAGGCAAAAGACCAGTCACGGCGCGAAGCTGCGCGTTCGTGTCAAAAAAAGAGCCGCACGCGGCGGCTCATCTTTTATTCGTCGCGATAGACCTTCTCGCGTTTCTCGTGGCGCTCCTGCGCCTCCACCGAGAGCGTCGCGATGGGCCGGGCCTCGAGCCGCTTCAACGAGATCGGCTCGCCGGTTTCCTCGCAATAGCCGTAGGTGTTGTCCTCGATGCGCTGGAGCGCGGCGTCGATCTTGGCGATCAACTTGCGCTGGCGGTCGCGGGCGCGGAGTTCGATGGCGCGGTCGGTTTCGGACGATGCCCGATCGGCAAGATCGGGGTGGTTCACGTTCTCCTCCTGCAGAGCCTGCAGGGTGAGCTTGGACTCTTTGAGGATCTCATCCTTCCAGGCGAGGAGCTTCAAACGGAAGTACTCCTTCTGCCGGTCGTTCATGAAAGGCTCTTTTTCGGTCGGTCGGTAGTTTTTCAACTTTTCCAAGGGCGGCCTATCTTTTTAAGCAACGACTCGCAACGAAACGGGTCCGTTGAGCCGGGCCTTATATAGCGGCCTCCTGTGACAGACAATATTTCCCTGAGCATGCAGTTACCGCCCCCAAGCCCTTGCACAGGAACGTTTATCCGGAAGAGCCCGGGGGCGGCCGCGGGGCTCAGTAACCGACCGTGAAACGCCGTTTCAGATGAGCCGGACGCTCGATCTCATCGGCGAGTGCGATGGCGTAGTCGGCGAAGGTGATCCAGCTTTTCCCGTTCGCATCTGCGAGAAGCTGATCGGTCCCGAGCCGGAACTTGCCCGTGCGTTCCCCTTCAATGAACAGCGCGGAGGGCGAGATGAAGGTCCAGTTGAGGTCCTTCTCCTGCCGCAGCAGGTCGAGGAACACCGAACCTGCCTCGGCCTCGGCCTTGTATTGGGCCGGAAAACCGGGGGTTGTGACCAGCTTCACGCCCGGAGGAACTTCGAGGCTGCCGGCGCCGCCGACGACGAGATAACGACCGACCCCGGACGCCTTGGCTGCGCCGATCAGCTTGTAGGGATCGCTGGCCAGGAAGTGCACGGAACTTACCGCGACGTCATGCCCGGCGAAGAGCTTGGTCAGGCCGACCTGATCGAGCACGTCTCCCTTGGTGGGCGTAACGTTCGGCAGCGCAGCAATCTTCTCGGGGTTCCGGGCAATGGCGGTCACGCTATGACCGCGGCGGGACAGTTCCTTGGTGATCTCCGACCCGGCCCTGCCCGAGGCGCCGGCAACAGCAATTTTCATGGGAGGCTCCTTTGCTTCTGTGGTAACTAACGGTGACTAGATATCGCAAAGAATGCTGGTGTTAAGAGAGCACTTTGTGCTTACCTGATTACGCAGGAGTAACCGGCAACAGCAATCGGACCAGAGCGCGAGGAGCGGAGATGAAACCCGACGTCTATGCAGCCAACTGCCCGACACGCCAGATCCTCGATCGCGTCGGCGACAAATGGGCGGTGCTGATCCTGTTGCTGCTGCGCGAGGAGCCGATGCGCTTCAATCAGTTGCGTCGGACGATTGAAGGCATTTCGCAGAAGATGCTCAGCCAGGTTCTCAAGTCACTCGAGCGCGACGGACTGATCAAGCGCCACGCCATAGCAACCGTGCCGGTGACGGTGGAGTATTCGATCACCCAGCTCGGCCTGACGCTGGCCGCGGCAGTCGATCCCTTGCGCGATTGGGCCGAGCAGAATCTGAAAGACGTGCTCGCCGCCCAGCGCCGCTACGACGCGCAGCAGAAGGAAGAAGCGGCGTAAGCGCACGATCAAGCGAAGCAAAGCGCCGCCCCGAATTCCGCTGTCATGCCCCGGCTTGAACACTTGACCGGGGCATCCAGTACGCTGCGGCTCCTTCGTGAACCTCGCTGTCTCTGGAATACTGGGTCGCCTGGTCAAGCCGGGCGACGACTTGCTGAGAGAGACTTCAATACGGATGCAAGCTGAACTCGCGGGCTCAGCCCTGCCCGGCTTTCGCCAGCTCGACCTCGACGCGCAGCTCAATTTCGGAGAGCACGGCATCGAGGCCGGGATCGCCGGAGGACGATTTCAGGTTCGCCGCAGCATCGCGCAGCCGCATCACGGTCGAGGCGTCGAGATTGCCGGACAGAAGTCCCATCTTGAGATCGTCGAGCACGTCGAGCGCGGTCTTGCCGCGCGCGACCGAGCGCTTGCGCCGCTCGACGGGATCTTCCTCGATGCCTTGCAGCGCGAGCAGTGCATCGATGTTGGCGGCGGCCTTCGGCGCGGCTGCGGAACGTGTCTCTTGCGCCGACGAGGTGTCGGGCAGCACGAAGGTGCCGGAGCCGGTTCGCCTGGCCTGGCTGGCCGGCGATCCAAGCGTGGTGCCGTTCGGTCCGTAGATGCGCATCGAAGCAATCCGGGTGATCGATGCGTCAGCTTGGCCGGATTATGGTTAATGAGGCGTAAACAGCCCGGCAAAATCTGCCGACAGGCGGCAGTTTCGCGCCTCAGGGCGAACGCCGGCTGACGCCGGTCCAAACAGGTTTATTCAACCTATTCAACCGCCTAACCCCTCTGCCCCAGGCTGGCACAGCGCTCGCATGGAGAGGTTCGGACCAGCTCGTCATGGGAGTGTCGCAGAAGGTCCTTCGATTTGAGGAGCCTCGGGGAGCAGAGGATGCCAGGCGTTCGTTGGGTGAGGATTCTGGGAGTGGCCTGCGCCGCGCTATCTGCGCTGGCGTTGTCGGTCAATTCGGCGGCCGCGACCTCGCGCATCAAGGACCTCGCCAATATCGAAGGCGTGCGGCAGAACCAGCTCATCGGCTATGGCCTCGTCGTCGGCCTCAACGGCACCGGCGACACGCTGAACAACATCCCCTTCACCAAGCAGTCGCTGCAGGCGATGCTCGAGCGCATGGGCGTCAACATCCGCGGCGCCACCATCCGCACCGGCAACGTCGCCGCCGTGATGGTGACCGGCAATCTGCCGGCCTTCGCCACCCAGGGCACGCGCATGGACGTCACGGTGTCGGCACTCGGCGACGCCAAGAACCTCCAGGGCGGCACCCTGCTCGTCACCCCCCTGCTCGGCGCCGACGGCAACGTCTATGCGGTGGCGCAGGGTTCGCTCGCGATCTCCGGCTTCCAGGCCGAGGGTGAAGCGGCCAAGATCGTGCGCGGCGTGCCGACGGTGGGCCGCATCGCCAACGGCGCCATCATCGAGCGCGAGATCGAGTTCGCGCTCAATCGCCTGCCGAACGTGCGCCTCGCACTGCGCAACGCCGACTTCACCACCGCCAAGCGCATCGCGGCCGCGATCAACGACTATCTCGGCGTCAAGTCTGCCGAGCCGCTCGATCCCTCCACGGTGCAGCTGTCGATCCCGCAGGAATTCAAAGGCAACGTGGTCGCCTTCCTCACCGAGATCGAGCAGCTCCAGGTCGATCCTGACCTCGCCGCCAAGATCATCATCGATGAACGGAGCGGCATCATCGTGATGGGTCGTGACGTCCGCGTCGCCACCGTAGCAGTCGCGCAGGGCAACCTCACCGTCACGATCTCCGAGAGCCCGCAGGTCAGCCAGCCCAACCCGCTGTCGCGGGGCCGCACCGTGGTTACGCCGCGCACCAGCGTCGGCGTCACCGAGGACGGCAAGAAATTCGCCGTCGTCAAGGACGGCGTCTCGCTCCAGCAGCTCGTCGACGGCCTCAACGGCCTCGGCATCGGCCCGCGCGACCTCATCAGCATCCTGCAGGCGATCAAGGCCGCGGGCGCGATCGAGGCCGACATCGAGGTGATGTGATGCAGACGGGCATGATCAACACCGCGCATGTCGCATCGTCAGCCTTCGCCGTGCAGAGCCGCAACGGCCGCCCCGATTTTGAACTCGCCGACGCGCTGAAAAAGGTCTCACCGCAGCAGCAGGCCAGGGCGCAGAAGACCGCGACCGATTTCGAGGGCATGTTCCTCAATGCGATGTTCTCGCAGATGACCTCGGGCCTGAAGGGCGAAGGCCCGTTCGGCAGCACGACGGGCACCGGCGTCTGGCGCTCGATGCTGACCGAGCAGTACTCCAAGAACTTTGCCAATGCCGGCGGCGTCGGCGTCGCCAGCGAAGTCTACCGCACCCTCATCCTGCAGCAGGCGAAAACCGTCCGCACGGCATAAGGTCCAACGACATGAACCACTTCAACGCATC
This sequence comes from Bradyrhizobium sp. Cp5.3, assembly GCF_000426265.1. Classification (NCBI taxonomy): domain Bacteria; kingdom Pseudomonadati; phylum Pseudomonadota; class Alphaproteobacteria; order Hyphomicrobiales; family Nitrobacteraceae; genus Bradyrhizobium; species Bradyrhizobium sp. Cp5.3. The sequence goes on from NZ_AUFA01000010.1 coordinate 264,002, forward strand.
ACGTCAGCCGATGCCGGCTCCGCGCCAGGCCGCCACGCCGGGCAGCGCCGAGGCGCGCAAGCTCGCCGAGGACCTGATGGACGCGATGAACGCGCTGCTGGGATTGATCGAGCGCGAGACCGAGTTCGTGCGGGCCGGCAAGCTGCGCGAGGCGATGGCATTCGAGAGCACGAAGCAGGAGCTGTCGCGACGCTATGTCGGCGCCGTCAGCCAGCTGAAGGCGAACCAGGCGCAGCTTGCGAAATCCGCACCCGAACTGCTCTCGACGCTGCACCGTCACCACGACGCGTTCCGCGCGATGCTCCAGGTCAATCTCACCGTGCTCGCGACCGCGCACGCGGTGAGCGAGAGCGTGGTGCGCGGCGTCAATGCCGAGATCCAGAAGCGCAACGTGCCGAACACCTATACGGCAGCAGGACGTCGCGCAGCGCCGGGCCCCCGCCACATCACGCCGCTCGCGGTCAGCCGCTCGCTCTGAGAGCACGCGAAAACAAGCGACAATTTTACGAAAAACCGCGCGGCGATGTCGCCGCGCGGTTAGGCACGTTTCCTAACCGGACCTTCAATCCTGGTGCTTCATGGTTGCGTGATTAGAGGGGTTGGGATTTGACTCAGACGAGGCAACCAGGAGGCTGCCATGAGTACAGATTTCAGCATCAGGCCGGTGGGGATACCGGCCCCCGCGCCAATCGTAACGACGTCGAACGCGGCGGCGAACGACGCCGTGCAGACCGATCTGCCCGTGAGCCAGACAGTGGCCGCGAGCGATGCCAGCGCGGCCGTGCGCAACGATTTGCACAACAACGACAACATCTCGCGCCAGGTCGTGTTCGACCAGGCGGCCGCGTCCTTCGTCTTCCAGGTCGTCAACGAGAATACCGACGCAGTGGTCAACCAGTTTCCCGACGAGGCGATGCTGCGCCGGCGCGCCTATTTCCATGCACTGGATTTGAAGTCCGAGCCCTCGCGTCCGCTGAATACCGATCTCAGCGCCTGACGTTCACGTGGCGCGGGTGGCGACGGCCGTATCGAGATAACTTGAGCCGGTCGCGGGATCGGTCACGACGTTCCTGATCTGCGCCTTGCCGTAGCCGGTCAGCACGAACTTCGTATTTCCGAAGCGAAACGACGAATCCTTGATCAGCACCTGCTGGTACTGAGACGTACCAGCGCTGTCGTAGTGCACCTGTGCCCGAAAGCCGTCGACCTGCGAGATGTTGAGCGAGAACTTCTTGCCGTCGGGATAGGTACCGGTCCAGCTGCCCTGATAAAGGGTGGAATCGACCGCCACGTATTTCGTGTTGCTCGGGACCGAATTGCCGGCCGACTTATACGAGCTTGACAGGATGCCCATCAGGTCGGCCATGACAAGGCTCCGTCACGGACGGCCGGACAGGCCGGCAGCAATGTTCCTGTTGATCTCGATCAGCGGGCGGAAGTGATCGAGCTGCGGGCTCATCTGCAGCGCCGCGGTCTGGCTCAGCACGAACACGCTGATGTTGGCGATCTTCTGCCTGACATCAAGCGGCTGCGGATTGGTGTCGCGCATGGCCTCGCTCAGGAAGATGGTCCAGAGCTTGCGGTTGAACATCAGCGCCTGCGTGGTCTGCTCACTGAAGGGATCGGCGCTGTTGATCGCATCCTGCAGCTTGTTGGCGGCCTTCAGCAGTGTCTGCGCCTCGACGTCGCGAGGAGACGCAGTGGTCGTGGCTACACGCGCGTAGGCCGAAGCAGCAGAACTCGACATTCATCACCCTGGAGGTTTCCTCGCCCGTTATCCAGGCTTAAGGATTTCTTTCCCAACCCTAGGCAGCACCGCTTAAGATTTGCTTACGTGAGACTGCGGACGGCCTCCGGACAATTACGGGTCGCGGAGTCCACCTTCATCTCAAGGCTAAATCCGAGTGCGCGCACTGTAAACGATCGCGTCCATCATGCGCTGATCTCAGCTAATCGACAGTTAGCGATCTCGCTCAAAAGAACGGCGAAGCCTTGGCTTCGCCGGTGTTTCATCCGTCGTGTTCGTCGGCCTCGCGCTTAGCGGAGAAGCTGAAGCACGCTCTGCTGTGACTGGTTGGCGAGCGACAGCGCGGAGACTGCGATCGACTGGCGCGTCGAGAGCGCCTGGCTGTTCGCCGCTTCCTCGTTGGTGTCGGCAAGCGTCAGGCTCGAGGAGCCGGTCTGCAGCACGTTGATCAGGTTCTTGCTGAAGTCCTGACGGATCTGCACGATCGAGAGGTTCGAACCAAGCGTCGACGCTTCCGAACGCAGAGTTGTGCTGGCCGCGTTGAGCGAAGCCAGAATGGAGTTCGCCGAATTCGAGTCCAGGAAATCAATGCCCTGGTTCAAGGGCGCAAGGCTGAGGCCGGCGTCGTTGAGCGTCACGCCTTGAATGGTCAACGTCGAACGTCCCGTTTCGTTGAACACGAGCTTGAGCGTATCGCCGTTCAAAAGGTTCACGCCGTTGAAGGAGGAGTCTTGCGCGGTGGTGTTGATCTGCGCGAGCACGTTGTTGTACTGCGCGACGAGATTGGCGCGCGTTGACTGCGAATTCGGGTCCGCGACGGGCGGCTGCGCGATCAGACCATAGAAGGGCTGACCGCTCGCCGCCGCCGTGCCACCGATTGCGCCGATCGTCAAGGAAGCCGCATCGTTGGAGGTCACGATATTGAGGTGACCCGTCGGGTCGATCGTTGCTTGCAGATTGTTCGACGCCAGTGCCGCATTGAGCTGATTGAGCGTGGAGACCTGCCCCGTGCCTGTGCCGAAGGTGATGCTGGTGGGGGTGCCGGCACCGGTCGCGCCGATCGTCAACGTCTTGCCACTGAGCGGGGGCGGGACGCGCGCGGTGGTGCCGGCGCTGAGACCGAGCGCTGCGAGCACGTTGCCCGAGCCGGAGATCGCCAGATCCTGGTTCGTACCCGTGCTGAGCACGAGCTTGCCGCCGGACACGGTCGAGGAGCCCGCCCCGGCCCCGGTGATGCCGTCGATCGCGGTCAGCACGCTCTGCACCGTGAGGTTGCTGCCGGCACCGATGCCGATCGTGACGTTGCCGAACGAGTCGGTGGTCGAGGTGGTCTGCGCGTTCGAGAAGGTGATCGTGTGACCGTCGACGGTCAGGACCGAGCCGTTGGTGATGGCGGTACCGAGGTCGTCTGACGCTGCACCCGCTGTGCCAACCAGCTTCGTTGCCGCCGAGATCGGGGCCGCAGAAGAGGTGTTGTCGTTGTTGACGACGGTGCCGGTAACCGTGTTGTTGGTGTAGGCGCTGCCCAGCAGGTTGTTGGCGGTTGCTCCAGTGATCGCGGCCGCAGTCACGTTGGACTTGGGCGAATAGCCCGTCGGGCTTTGCAGCACCTGGCTGGCGATCGACTTGGCGCTGTCGACGAGTTTCTGCAGCGAGGTGATGCCGGTATTGGCGGCCTGCAGCACCTGCACGCCGTTGTTGATGCCGTCGAGCAGATTGCTGATGTCGCCGGCGCGATTGTCGAGCCCCTGGGCGGTGAAGAAGTTGGTCGGGTTGTCCAGCGCGGTGTTGACCTTCTTGCCGCTCGCAAGACGCTGCTGCGTGGTGGCGAGCAGGTCGGCTGTCGACTGCAGCGACAACAGGTTCTGGCGAACTGATGCCGAGAGAACGATGTTGGACATTGGCGGATCTTCCTCTTGAAGCGCGACGCTGTACGAATCGGGGCTCGCCGATCGGGGAATCTACTTTTGTCCAGTTTTAGAGGGCGTCCTTTAAATTAAGGTTAATGGCGGCTTAAGCCGCAAGGTTAACGGCAGGTTAATTCGCCACGGTTCCCGCCCCCACCGTGCGAGCCGTACCACGCAACAAAAAAAGCGGCGGGGCCAAAGCCCCGCCGCGATGCCTCGAGTGACGATTTTAATCGCGTATCAACGCAGAAGCTGCAACACGCTCTGCTGCGACTGGTTGGCCAGCGACAGCGCCGAGACCGCGATCGACTGGCGGGTCGACAGCGCCTGGCTGTTGGCCGCTTCCTCGTTGGTGTCGGCCAGCGTCAGGCTGGACGAGCCGGTCTGGAGGACGTTGATCAGGTTCTTGTTGAAGTCCTGGCGGATCTGCACGACCGACAGGTTCGAACCCAGCGTCGATGCTTCGGAACGCAGCGTGCTGCTGGCCGAATTGAGCGTGGTCAGGACCTTGTTGGCCGAAGCGTTGTCCAGGAAGTCGGTGCCCGATTTCAGGGACGAGATGCCGAGACCGGTGGTGTTGAACGTCACGCCGGTGATGCTCAGCGTCGACTTGCCGGTTTCGTTGAAGGTCAGCTTCAGCGTGTCGCCGTTCAGGAGGTTGACGCCGTTGAAGGACGCGTCCTGCGCGGTCGTGTTGATCTGCGCGAGCACGTTGTTGTACTGCGCAACCAGGCCGGCACGGGCGTTCTGCGAGTTGGTATCCTGCACCGCGTTGGCGAAGGCGCCTGCGCCGAGCAGCTTGCCGGAGCCGATCGCCGTACCACCGATGATGGAGCTCGTCAGGTTCTGCGAGGCTTCATCGTTCGTGGTGGTGATGGCGAGCTGGCCAGTCGAACTCAGCGAGGCGGTCAGGTTGCTCGAGGCGAGCTTGGTGTTGAGCGCGTCGAGCGTATTGACCTGGTTGGCGCCCGAACCCAACGTAATGGTTTGGGCGGTGCTTCCGTCGATCGCACCGATCGTCAGCGTTTGGCCCGAGAAGGACGACGTCGGCGCCGTGGTGCCGGCGGAGAGGCCGACCTTGCTCAGAGCCGTACCGCCCAGCGTGATGCTGGTGGCGGCGTTGCCTGCCGTGATCGTCAGCTGGTTGCCGGTGATCGACGCCGCGGAGCCGCTGCCGAGAATCGACTTGATCGCATTGGTCAGGTCGTCCGTGGTCGCCGGCGTGGTCGCGGTGGTGTTCAGACTGATGGTGCCGTCCGCAGCCGTGGTAGAGGCGGCAGTACCAGCGCCGGCAGCCGTGATCTTGATCGTCGTGCCGTTGACGATGATCGTGTCGTTGGCAGCGAAGCTGCCGCCAGCAGCGGCCGTCAGGGCCGAAGCCGAGGCAAGAGTGCCGGTCGCGGTGCCGGTCAGGGTGGCGGCGGTGTCCGGGGTGCCGACCAGGTTCGTGGCGGTCGCGCCCGCGATAACCCCCGAGGTGAAGGTCGACTTGGTGGAATAGCCCGTCGGGCTCTGGAGCACCTGGTTTGCGATCGACTTTGCGCTGTCGACCAGCTTCTGCAGGGAGGTGATGCCGGTGTTGGCGGCCTGAAGCACCTGGACGCCGTTGCCGATACCATCGAGCAGATTGCCGATGTCGCTGGCGCGGTTGTCGAGGCCCTGGGCGGTGAAGAAGTTGGTCGGATTGTCGAGAGCCGAGTTCACCTTCTTGCCAGTCGACAGACGCGACTGGGTGGTGGCGAGGAGGTCGGCGGTGGACTGGAGGGAGAGCAGGTTCTGACGAACCGATGCGGAGAGAACGACGGACATACTGTTACCTTTCTGGTAGCTACGCGTCCTATCTGACCCTGATTGGTCAGACGACCGCCGGACCGTGCGTCCAAGCCTCTAACAATCCGTGAAATGAAACCGGCACTTTCGCTGCGTCGGCGCCCTCAGTCCCCTTCGTGAGAGCTGCAGATGGAACCAAAGCCCCGCCATCATCCTTGAAATCATTGGATTTTCAGTCGACGCCGCAATCGTTCACGACCCGTTAACCATGTTGCGCAAGGATTGCTCCCAAATCGGCGTCCATCGCCCAAATATCGTGGGCGCCCGGCCCGTTACAAAAGATTTGATGGAGAACAGGCATGGCTCTCAAGGTCGAGCTCAGACCACACGAGCGCATCATCGTCGGCAACTGCGTCATCACGAATACCGACCAGCGCGCCCGCTTCCTGATCGAAGGCGAGAACGTTCCGATCCTGCGCGAGCGCGACATCCTTACGCCGGAGACCGCGAACACCCCGGCCAAGCTCGTCTATCTGGCGGTCCAGCTCATGTACATCTCGCCGGATCCGGCGACCCAGCACGGCACCTACTTCAACCTGTTGCGCGACATCGTCACTGCCGTGCCGAGCGCCTGGCCGATCATCGAGGACATCAACAACAACATCATGGGCGGCGACCTCTATCGGGCGCTGAAAGACGCTCGCAAGCTGATCGCCTATGAAGACAAGCTGCGCGAACAGTTCGACGCCACCCATCCCAAGGGTGACGTCAAGGGTGACGTCAGCTCGGCCGCCTGACGCGCGGCTTCCGTTCGACCACGACTTTCCGTAAAAGACAACGGCCCCGGATCATCTCCGGGGCCGTCGTCGTTTCAAGCTCTCCTCCGATCATTGCACCGCGAGCGGCGGCGCCTCGGTCTCGATCAGAGCGTCGCCCGATCGCCGCGCGCCGAACTCCAGCACGGCTGACACCAGCGCATTGATGTCCCTCTCATCGGTGCGGTGATTGACGATCGCGGCACGGATCGCGAACTTGCCGTCCAGCGTCGTGCTCGACGGCGCCGCAATGCCGGACTCCTGGACATCGGCGACGATCTCGCGATTGATCGCGTCGTCGGCGCGGTAGCGGAAGCAGACGATGTTGAGGTTCACGGGCGCGAGCAATTCCAGCCGCGGCTCTGCGAGCACGCACGCCTCGAGATATCTTGCCAGCTCGCAGCTTCGCGCGATCACCGCGCCGAGCCGGTCGGTGCCGAACGTCTTCAGCGTGAACCATGTCTTCAGCGCACGGAAGCCGCGCGACAGATCCGGACCGAGATCACAGGGCCAGACCGCGCCGGCCGCAAGCCCCCTCGCCTCGCGCCGCAGATACGCCGCCGGCTGCACGAATGCCTGCCGGTGCTGCTCGCCGTCGCGCACCAGCAGGAAGCCTGCGTCATACGGCACCTGTCCCCATTTGTGAAAATCGAGCGCGATCGAATCCGCAAGCTCGATGCCGTCGAGCACTGGCGCAAGCTCGGGCGAGAGGATCGCGAGCGCGCCGAATGCGCCGTCGACGTGAAACCAGATGCCCTCCTCGCGGCACAACGCCGCGAGTGCCTTCAGATCGTCGATCGCGCCGATGTCGACCGTGCCGGCGGAGGCGACGACGAGGAACGGCTTGAACCCGACTTCGCCATCGATCGCGATCTGCGCGCGCAGCGCGGCGATGTCGATGCGATGATCGGCGTCGACATCGATCTTGCGCAGCGCGTCGGTGCCGAGGCCCGCAATATCCATCGCCCTGGAGATGCAACCATGCGCGGCCTTCGACGTGTAGGCCGTGAGCAGCGCCCCGTCATTGCCGATGCCGTGCTGCCGCGCCAGCGTGCCGAGGGCGCTGCTGCGCGCCACCAGCACCGCCATCAGATTGGCCATCGACGTGCCTGTGACGAAGATGCCGCTCGCGCTCTCCGGAAAGGCAAACAGGGCGCGCATCCACTCGACGATCTGGCGCTCGACCTCGATCGGCATGTGATCGCGCCCGCCGAGATTTGCGTTGAGTCCCGCTGCGAGCATCTCGGCGAGCATGCCGACCGCAGTGCCGCCGCCGTGCACCCAGCCCATGAAGCCGGGATGCACATTACCGGTCGCGTAAGGCGACACGCTCTCGGAGAACTCGCGATAGACGTCGGCCAGATCGCTTGCCTGACGCGGCACGTCAGCCCTGAACTTCGCGCGCATCTCGTCGGGGATCGGCTGCCAGACCGGGCGCGCGCGGACGTTGGCGATGCCGTCAATCGCCTCGTCCAGCATGCGATGGGCGAGCGTGCGAAACTCGTTCCAATCCTGCGGATCGAGTGACGCGCCCGCGGCGGCGGCTTGCATGTCGCGGATGATCTCGTTCATGTTGCACTTCCCTCGCCGGCCCTCGCCTGGCGCGTCAGCATGGCCGTGAATGCCGCGAAGATCTTGCGCATCTGCGGCTGCTTGTATGGAAACACGTCCGGCGAATCCATGTTGTGCACGACGGCCGTGTTGTCGGCCTCGAAGATCAAGAGCTCGCCGTCTTCGTTCTCGGCGCAATCGATGGTGAAATAGTCGAGACCGACACGCCTCGACATCTCCGCCAGGGCGCCACGATGACGCGCGGCGAAGGCCTCGTCGAAGTCGCGCATGAAGGCGGCCTCTTCCGCGCGCTTCTCGTCGCTGAACGCCATGTAGGCGTTGAGGTACCAGATGTCCCAGCGGTCGGCGATCGCCATGTGACAGGCGTAGGGCTTGCCGTCGACCATGGCGAGACGATACTTGCGATAGAGCCCGTCGGCGCTCGCATAGTCGACGAAGCGCGCGACGAAGAATTCCTGCTCCTGGCGGCCAGCGAGATAAGCAGCAAGCGCCGTGGCATCGTCGAGCTTTGCGAGGCCCACGCCGGCATGCGAGCCACGCGGCCGCGCGATCATCGGAAAGCGAAGCTCGCCGGTAATGTCTTCGCAGCGGATCGCACCTTGCGCAAGCGCCGACAATTGCGCGTGCGCGGCGTTGACGGTTGCGGGAATGTCGAGACCCGCGATGCCCGCGAGCAACCGGTGCAGCTTGTCGCGATCGAGACTGGCGATGCGGTCCGGGCGGTTGAGCAGCGGCCGCGGCCAGCGCGGTGCCGCCTGGTCGATCACGGCGAGCGCTTCACGGCATTCCTCGGAATCGGATGCGATAACGATTGCGATGTCATGGTCCGGCAATGGGTCGGGCAACCCGACGCCCTCGACGACGTAGAGCGTCATCAGCTCGATGTCGGAGCCCTCGAGCAGGAACTCGATCGGCGTATTGCCGCCCATGTCGATGGCGGCCGCCAGCGCAAGGACGCGCAACGCGGGCTTGGTGACCGCGCAGGGCGAACGAAACAATTGATGAAAGGCGAGAATCTCCGCCTGGATCGCAAGCCCCCCCTCCTTGTCGCCGAGGAGCTGGGCAATCAGCGACAAATCGAGTCCTTCGCCGGCCTGCGCGGTGCCTTCCGCGATGCGGGCGACGAGCCGGTCGCGCAACGGACGCAGATCGACGCCGTCAAAGGCCTGATGGGTCAGCCGGGCAAAGCCGATGCGATCGGCAAAGTTCGGCACAGTCACGCCGATCGGCGCGAAAAGAGAATGCTGCATCTCACACCTCGAATACGGATTTTCCCGGCGAAGCCGCGCTGCTCGCGCGATCAAGCAGCAGCTCGATCTTCACCAGGACGTGGGCGATACGATCGAGGACATGCTGCACATTGCGTTGCGCCTGTGTCTTGTCTGCCGACCAGGCGTCGGTCACGTCTCGTGCGCCGACGCACAGGCGCAGCACGGCCTGCGGAGCCGTGTCCGGCTGCTCCAGCCGCACCGGCTGACCGATCAGACAGCACTGCGCCGCGACCTGCCGGTCCGCCGCGCTGCCGCTGATCTCCTCATTCATGTCGCGTGCCAAAGCGCGGTGGACCGCGCTGGTCTCGGCGATCGAGACCGGGTTGCCGTCGCGACGCAGCGCGAACGGAAAGATCGTGGTGTTAGCGAATTCCTCGTCGTCCGCGCCGGTCTTTTCCAGCGCCGTCCGAACGGCGGCGAGCGATGGCATCAGCGCGATCATGCTCTCGATGCCGGCCGCGAGTTCGGCCAGCGCTTGGGTGCGGAAAGCCCCCGGCACGGCATAGTAGCTGCCGATCTCCGCGAGCGCCGCCTCCCAGCGCAGCCATTGGCCGAAATTCGGCCGACGCTCGAAACGCGATCGCAGCGCCGTCCATGACTTCGGCCAGTCGCTGCGATCGGCATAGTCCAGGAAGCCCGGCGCGATCTCGACCCGATCGAGCGATCGCGAAAGCCCCTTCGGCACCAGCAGCGCGCCGCTGAAGGCGGGGCCGCCATAGAATTTGGAGCCGGTGATCAGCACCATGTAGCCGCGGTCGAGATAAGACCGCAGCCGCCGGCGCCCGAGCCGCATCTGGCAGCCATCGACGACGATCTGCACCTTTCCGGGCCAGCGCCGCGCGATCTCGTCGAGGCAGGCCGCGCTCGGCGCGCACCAGCCAAGCTTCGAGCAATCCATGATCTGGAGCAGCACGGGCACGCCCTGCGCGATCGTGCTCTCAATTGCGCGTAGCACCGCGCTGTCGGCATCTGCCCGCGGCGCAATTCCGGGAGCGGCATTCAGAATCGGCAACGCAATGCTGTCGCCGGCAAGCCCCGCGATCGCGCCGTCCTTGCGAACCGAGAAGCCGCTTGCCGTCATCGTGCTGAAATGCCGCCCGCGCGCGGTATGCGCCGTGCCGCTTCCGGTCTGGTCGGCACCAACCACGATCGTCACCGGGGCTGCGCCGAGCACCGCGCGCGCCAGGAACAGGGCATGAAGCTGGGAATCGGTGCCGGACGGCGAGAACACCACGTCCACCCGCGGCGAGAGCTGGAGGTGGCCGCGCAGCTCGTCGCGCATGTCCTCGCAGCGCGAGTCGAAGGCGACCTCCACTTCGTCGAACAGCGACTTGTGCACGAGCTCTTCGCGCGCGAGCGCGGCGCGGTCGTAAGCGGCCTGCGAGATCGGCGATGCCGTCGAGGACGCGAAACCCCAGACATCCGGTGACGGCGACGGCGCGCAGCCATAGCTGTTGAGGCGTGTGTGCGGATCGAGCGCCAGCCGTACGTCGCCGCCGGAGATGAGAAGCGTGTCGAGCGGCGTGAAGAGATCGCGCAGGCCATAGCGCGAGCCGCCGCCAAAGGAGCGTTCGGCTGCGTGCGAGCGGGATGCGCCGACGCTCATCCCGAAAGGCTCACGCCGCATCGGCCGCCGCCGCGGGCGCCGGCGCGAATTGCGAAGCGATGTCGCCGTGGAACACCGACGGCCCGACGTGATCGAGCGAGCTTTGGATGTCAGCCCAGATCTCGCCGCCGATGTCGGTCCAGCGCTTGCAGAAGGCGAAGTCCTCGGAAAGATAGGTGCCGGTGGCGGGATCGATCATGCATTCGAACAGCGCGAAGCGGTTCGGGCTCGCCGCCAGCGTATCATGCGAATGCTCGCGAAAGAACTGCAGCCCGGCATAGTTCGGATGGCGGCACATCGCCTCCAGCACGTGACGCCGGATCATCAGGAATCCGGTGCCGGCATAACGCACGCGAGTAAAGCCGTTGACCACCACGATGCGGTCGGGGTCCTCGATCTCGAGCACATAGTCGAGAGAAGCCGCCGGCACGTCGGCCCTGCCCGCCGTGATCGCCCGCCTCGCCTTGTCCCAGTTGACGCGCTTGATCGGGTAGCAGCCGGCGACGACGTCGGCGCCGGATTCGATCAGCCGGAACACCTGCTCGGGCCTGAAGCCGATATCGGCGTCGACGAACAGGAAATGCGTCGCCTTGGGATCGTCCAGGAACATCGCGACCAGATTGGCCCGCGCCCGCGTGATCAGTGCATCGCCGTCCCGCAGGTGCACCTTGAGCTCGAGGTTGGACATGCCGTGCACGGCGCGCTGGAGCGCAAAGATCGAGCTCGCATAAATGCTCGAGACCTGCCCGCCGAAGCAAGGGGTCGCCACCACCAGTTGCATCCTGTCCGACATCGACGGCCCCACCCCGCTCAAATCCTCACCAAGAGGTAAACAGGCATGGTTAACGGCGTCTTAACGCTCCCTTACAGGAACTTGACGAGCGAGAGCTGCGCGAGCTTCGCCGTGGTCTGGTAGGAGGCCTGTAGCGCGTTCTGGAGCGATAGGAGCTCGCTCGCCACCTGGTCGGGAGAGGCCGACTCGGCCTGGTCGATGATGGTCTGGAGCTGCGCCTTGGCCTGGGTCTGGCGCGTCGTCGCGTCCTTCATCGTGTTCTGGGCCATGGCGATATCGGTCTGGATGTCCTCGATGCGCTGCTGCCCGGGCTGCTGCGTCAGCGCCTGGGTCACGCGCAGGCTGAGCGCCGAGACCTGCCCGCCCGAATACTGCCCGGTCTGCGACGTGGAGAACGTGCCGAACACGGCAATCGCCTGCAGCTGCCGGCGGATCGCGTCCTCGTCCGCCTGCGCGCCGTATTGCACCGTGACGGAATCGTCGACCCGTGCCATGGCGGTCGAGCGCGGCGAACCGGGGCCGTCATTGCCCCGGTACCATTTCACGGTGTTGGCGGCGCCGTTCACCAGCGTGGTGGCGGAGCTCGCGGGCGAGGAGCCGACGCGCAGCGGCGGCTGTGTGGCGGTGATCGGGGACGAGGTGAAACCGAGTTTAGCCAGCGCCGCCGTGTTCGCGCTCGAGATGTTGAGGCTTGCCGCGTTGTCGGTGTTGATCGTGATCACACCGCCATGGACCGTCGATGGTTTCGAGGTGCCGGTGATGGCGTCGATCTTGCCGAGCAGGGTCTGAATGCTGTCATTGGTGTTGATATCGACACCGAAGGTCAGGGTCGTGCCGTTGACCGTGATCTTGTCGCCATTGGCAAATCCGGGCGCGATCGAGTCCGACGAAGCCGGCCCGGAGAGCAGCGTCGCGCCGGTAATTGGTGCGGGCACCTGGCTGGTGGCCGGAGCACCCATCGCCGAGCTTGTCGTGTTGAAGAAATTGTCACCGGCGGTGACCGCGGATGCCGCCACCAGCGACGTGTTGGCAAGCTTCTTGATCGCGGTGTTCAGAGCCGTGTTGAGATTCGTTGCCGTATTGGCGGGGTTGACCGGGACGCTCGCATCGATCGCAAAGCTGCCCGCCGGTGTCGGCGTCGCGCTGGACGCGGTCAGGTCGATCTGCTCGGTCGAGCCGTCCGGCAGCGTGAACTGGACGCTCAGCTTGTCACCATTGTTCGGATTGACGCCGTTGAGGTTGACCGAGAACGACACCGGCGACCCGCTCGGGCCAGTCACGGTTGCGCCGGTCAGCGTCGAGGAGACCGCTGCGATCTTCAGCCCGAATGGCGAGGTCGGAGAGTCTTCAGCCACGTTGATCACGCCTGCCGTCTGCGTCTGAACCAACCGTCCCATGCCGTTAACGCCGAGATCGGCCGCCTGGCGCTCCGCCATCACGGTCTTGAAGCCGGCCTGAGTGGTGGTGCCGTTGATGATGTCGCTGGCGTTCGCCACCGGCTGCGTGTTCACCGCGGTTCCGGAGAACAGATAGCGGTTGCCGGACTGCGTGTTGAGCACGCCGACCATCGAGCCGAACTGGGCGGCAGCGGTATTCTGCGCGACGGTCTGTCCGTTGACGTTGAGATCCTGCGCCGTGCTGGCGGAGCCCTTCTGCACCGTATTGCGGATCGTCGTCAGCGATTGCAGCGCGGTGTTGGCGAGGTTGATGTTGACGTTGACGTTGGTGATCGTGTCGGTATAGGCCGCGATGTTGGAAAGCTGCGCCCGCGAGGCGATCGCAAAGCCTTCGTTGGCTCCCATGCCCGAATAATTCTGCGACAGCTTGCCCGTGGAGAGCTGCGTCGACAGGTCGGTGAGCTGCTGATTGATGTTGCGGATCTGCGCGCCGAGGACCGACGAGGAGTAGTTGATACTGCTGATCGACATCTTTCAGAGCCTTGTACTGGTTACACTTGAGCCTGGATCAAGGTGTTCATCATGCTCTGCACCACCGACATGACGTGGGCGTTGGCGGCATAGGCATTCTGGAGTTGGATCAGGTTCGACATCTCCGAGTCGATGTTGACGCTGGAGGTCGAGTTGAACTTGGCCTGGAGCGTCGACACCACGACGCTCTGCCCTTGCTGAAGCTGGGTCGCCTGCGTCGACGCGTTGCTCTGGACGCTCAGGAACTGCTGGAGGTAGTTCGAGACGCTGCCGGCAAAAGGCTGGCTCGCCGAGCCGAGGCCGGTCTGCGGCGAATAGGAGAACACCGCCGTGGTGAGCTGCGAGTAAAGATAGTCCGATCGCGTGGTGTCGCCGGCCGGCGTCACCGGCGAGGTGTTGTAGACCGACAGCCGGGTCGGGTCGGTCACCAGCGACGTGTTGACGGCGATGCGGCCGCCAAGGCCGGTCATCTGCGAGCCCGATGCCGTGATCGCGCCGGTATACAGCGCCTGTCCACCGTCCGTGAACAGCGGCAATTGCGGATTGCCCGAGGTCAGCGAGGAGATCGTCTTGGTGCTGGACGACGAATTGACCTTGGTGAAGCCAGTGTTGTCATCGGTGATCCGCAGCGTGGTGGCAGTGGCCGGCGACGGCGCGGCGGAGAACGTCAGATGCGTGCCGGCAAGTGCGGTGTTGAGCGCGGCGGCGATCGCGCCCATGCCGCCGGAGAAGTTCACGCCGACCTGCATCGGGTTGGCATTGGTGGCGTTCTGGAGCGGCAGCGCCGCCGGATCGGTGACGTTGATCAGCGTGATCTGACGCTGGGTGTTGGTCGTCGTGTCCGTATAGGTGATGTTGACGGTATTGCCGGGCTGCGCACCGGCGAGGTCGACGTCGAAGCCGGCCGGCGGGCCGGAGACCGTGCTGCCGGCCGTCGTCTTGTCGGACAGCGCGCTCGACATCGTCGCGGCAAGCTGGTCGATCTGGTTCTGCGCCTGCACCAGCGTCTGGTCGCGCAGCTTCAGATCGGCCGCGATCTGGCCGGAGGAGACGACGTCATTGGCGGCGACGTCGACCTGCGAGCCGTTCGGCAGCTTGATGGTGAACGCGCCGACGCCGGACTTGGACGGATCGGCGTTGTAGAGCGAGGTCGCCGTGAGCGCGCCTGCCGGTGCAAAGGAGAATTGCGAGGCAAGCCCGGCGCCGACGAGCTGGATGCCGGTGTTGGTGAAGATATTGGCCTGGTTCGAACCGTCGGTGACGACGCGCACGTCGACGTATTTCGATAGCGTGTTGATGGCCTGGTCGCGCTGATCCATCAGCGTGGCGGCCGATGGATCGTTCGGTGACAGGCCCTGCAGCTTGGTGTTGATGTCGGCGACCTTCTGCATCGCCGCGTTCGCCTGCTGCGCCGAGGTGCCGAGATCCTGCTCGACATTGGAGCGAAGCGACTGGATACCCTTGGTGGTGGTGTTGAGCTGCTGCGCCAGCGTCTGCGCCGCACCGAGAGCAACCCTCTGCGCCGACGACGAGCCGGCGCTCGTCGACAGCGCCTGCAGCGACGAGGTGAAATTGTTCAGCGCGGTTTCGAGCGTTCCGTCATTGCCGGGCGTGCCGTAGACATTCTGAAGCTGCTTCAGAATGTTGGCCATCTGGTCGGCGTAGCCGCTGCCACCGGTCTCGGTGCGCAGCTGGTTCTGCACAAAGGTGTCGAGCTCCCGGCTGACGCCGGTCGTCATCGCCGTCGAGCCGAACTCGCCGGTGGAGACCTCGATCTGGTTCGGCGTCTGGGCGACGTAGCCCGGCGTCTGCGAATTTGCGACGTTCGAGGAGACGATCGAGAGCGCGGCCTGGTTGGCACGCAGGCCGCTCATCGCGCTGGCAAGGGCTGAACTCAAACCCATGTTACTTGCCGCCTTTGGTTACGTTACGCGCCGATCAGCGCAACACGTTCAAGAGGTCCTGCACCATCGAATTCGCCGTCGTGATCACCTTGGTGTTGGCCGAATAGGCCTGCTGGGTCACGATCAGCTTGGTGAATTCGTCGGCGATGTCGGTGTTGGATCCCTCCAGCGACGAGCCGCTGATGGTGCCTGAGGCGCCGGCGATCGCCGGGCCCGACTGGTCGGTCACGGCGTAGGCGCCGCCATCCATCGCCTTCAGGTAGTTGGTGCCGTTGAAGTGGGACAGCGTCACCGAAGCGAGATCGAGGTTCTGGCCGTTGGAGAAGGTGCCGACCACCAGGCCGTTGTTGCTGACCGCGACCGAGCGGAGCTGACCGGCGGCGTAGCCGTTCTGCGTGATGGTGTTGATGGTGACCGCGCCGCTCGTGCTGGCATATTGCGTCAGCCCGCCGGAGGAGATGTTGAAGGCGACCGAGCCGAGCGACTGGCCGCCGACGGTGACGTTGTTGAGGGTGATCCCAGAGCCGCTCGGCGAGGTCAGCGAGCCATCGGCAGCAAATGTGAAGGCCTGCCCCGAGTTCGTCCATGCGACCTGCGAGCTGGTCGTCGCATTCGGATCGGTCTGGTAGAACAGGTTCCAGGTGTCGGAATGACCCGTGCCCAGCGAGGCGCTGTCGGTCTTGGCCCAGCGCAGTTGCAGGTTCACCGGCGTGCCGGCCGCGTTGTAGGCCGTCACCGCGCCACCGCTGATCGATTCCTTGGTGAAGGTCGTGACGTCGCTGCCCATCACGGTGCCCGTACCCGCGGTGCCGCCGCCGCCGCGGTTCTTGGAGACGGCTGACGTGAAGCCGAGCGCAGCGAAGGCTGCGGTGTTCGAGCTCGACACCTGGAGGGTGGGGTTGGCGGTACCGGTGTTCAGCGTGATCACGCCGTTGGCTATCGAAGACCCCGTCGCGCCGCTGAGCCCGTCGATCTTGAGCAGCAAGGTCGAGATGGTGTCGGTGATGCTGATCTGGTTCGGGCTAGCTGGCGTCGTGGCCGTGTTGACGAAAGTCAGCGTACTACCGTTCACCGTGATGGTATCGGGGGGAGGCCCAACCGAGAAGCCCGATGAAAGGACTTCCGAGCCGCCCGGCGTCGCAGCGCCACCTAGCACGGTTGAGCCGGTGATCGCAGGCGTGGACAGCACGTTGCCGCCGCGCGTGACGCTGCTGAGGCCCAGGGTGGTGGCCGCGCTGCCGCTGATCGCGAGGTCGACGTTGGTGCCGCTTGAGATCTGGATGTTGCCGCTGGTGCTGACCGAGGCGGTGACATTGTTGCCGGCGCCGCCGGCCGTCGCGATCGCGTTCAGGATATCATTGACCGTCGTAGTTGCACCGCTCTTCACACCGATCACGGTGCTGGTCGCGGTCGTCGTGATGCCCGTGGCGGTGCCATCGAAGGAGATCGTATAGGCGCCACTGCCGTTGTTGATCGTCAACGTCTGGCCGGCCAGCGAGGCGGCGAGATGCGGGGTCGTGCCGGGATCGAGGGAGGTAGCGCTGTTTGCCACCGCCGAAGAGCTGTTCAGCAGCGCCACCGAGCCCGTCGCGGTCGTCGACGTATAGGCCGAGCGCAGATTGCCGGTGGCCGCCGCGCCGGAGACCTTCGCATTCGTATAGGGCGGGGGCGGCGTGCCCACGATCAGCGGGTTGGATCCGAAATCGGACGGGTTCAGCCCGCCAGCCGCGAGGAGCGAGCCGCTCGCCGCCGTCGTGCTTGCCGCCGTGTTCGGCTGGGTCGGCAGGTTCGCCGCATACTGGATCGAGGTCGTCGCCTGCGCCGGGATGAAGTTGTTCTGGAATTGCAGCACCGTCGGAACGCTGCCGAGCGGGTTGCCGGTCTTCGGGTCGACCGCGACGCCCATCAGATAGTAGCCGGCGCCGTTGACCAGGTTGCCGTTGGCATTGACCTGGAAGTCGCCACGGCGGGTGTAATAGGTGACGCCGTTGAACACCGGCACGTTGTCGACGACGCCATTCGCCTTCTGCACCGAGAAGAAGCCGTCGCCGGTGATCGCCATGTTGGTGGCGACGCTGGAGGCCGAGATCGTGCCTTGCGTGGTGATGGTAGCCTGGGCATGCGCGGTGACGCCGCCCGCAACCTGCTTGTTGGGTACGGAGGCGTCGGGAATGAGGTCCTCGAAGCTGGTCCCGATGCCCTTGTAACCGGTGGTGGATGAGTTCGCGATGTTGCCGGAAATGTTCTGAAGCGCATAGGACTGCGCCTGCAGGCCACCCACCGAGGTGTTCATTGCATCGAAGATACCCATAACTTTGTCTCCAAATCCGATCTCGGCGGCGGGTCGACCCAGGGCCGCAGTCGGAGGAGACGTCGCAAGGCCTATGCCAATGCGGGTATCCCTAGTAAATCAATGACTTAAATGGACAGGCCCCGGCCAGTTGACCGGGGCACAATTGCCGGGCCGGCAACAATTGCCGGGATTACATGGCGTTTTCGAGCGAAGTGGCTACCGGTTCGCGTGAAGAAAACGCGTCAAACAAAGGAGCCTCAGGTTGCCGATGCCGCGGCCGGGTGGAACACCAGCCCGAAACCGTCGATGCAATAGCGCAGTCCGGTCGGCTTCGGACCATCGTCGAAGACGTGGCCGAGATGGCCGCCGCAGCGGCGGCAATGCACTTCGGTGCGGACCATGCCGTAGGTGCGATCCTCGGTCTTGCCGACATTGCCCTCGATCGGCTGGTAGAAGCTCGGCCAGCCCGTGCCGCTCTCGAACTTGGTGTCGGAGGCGAACAGTGGCAGGTCGCAGCCGGCGCAGGCGAAGACGCCCTTGCGGTGCTCCTTCAGCAGCGGGCTGGAGCCGGGCCGCTCGGTGCCGTGGTTACGCAGGATCTCATATTGCTGCGGCGTGAGCTGGGCACGCCACTCGGCCTCCGTCTTCTCGATCTCGAACTTTTCCGCGGTCTTCTCGCCCGCCTCGGCAGGCGATCCTCGCAGCCAGCGAAAGGCCGAAAGGCCGAACAGGCCGGCGACAGTCGTCAACAGGATGCGGCGGTCAAACATCTCTTTCTCCGTGCGCGAGGGAGTCCACGCGCTGAGATACGGGCTCTAACGGCCGACGTTACACTGTCAGGCGGAGATTTTTCTCAACTTATTGGGAGACGGGTTCCTCCTCCCCGGCCCTGCTCGCCTCTGGAGCCCGTTCCCGCGGTGTGGCAGGCCGTACCGGCGGGTGGCCTGGGTGCAGGCGACGCGGACCGGTGCCAGCAGCCCGGTTGGCTTCGGCGAGCCGCGCCTCCCGTTCACGATCCTTGACCCGCAC
Source organism: Bradyrhizobium sp. Cp5.3 (assembly GCF_000426265.1). Classification (NCBI taxonomy): domain Bacteria; kingdom Pseudomonadati; phylum Pseudomonadota; class Alphaproteobacteria; order Hyphomicrobiales; family Nitrobacteraceae; genus Bradyrhizobium; species Bradyrhizobium sp. Cp5.3. The sequence goes on from NZ_AUFA01000010.1 coordinate 282,637, forward strand.
CTTTTCGCGGTACCGGGCCAGCGAGCCCGCGGCGGCGGAACTCGCCCTGCCCCAGATCCCGACCAGCTGTCCGGCTACCCTTCCCGTCGCGCCTCCCGCCCACACCAGCTCGAACGGCGAGAACAGCCGCCAGCGCTCGTCGCCCCACAGGATGCTGCGCGCGATCAATTGCCCGGCCATGGCCGAGGTATTCATGCCCTGGCGGCCAAAGCCACTCGCCACCCACAGGCCTTTGCGCAGCTGGCCGATCTGCGGCATGCCGTGCACGGTCTGGCCGGTGGCGCCGCCGAACATGTCGGCGATCTCGACATTGCCGAGCTCGGGGAAGATGTTGCGGATCCGCCGCTTGACGGCGCCGGCGAAACGCTGCGGGCGCGCGGCCCAGGTGGTCTCCGGGCTCTCCCACATCAGCCGGTCGCCGTCGACGATGCGGAAATGGTCGACGCCGTCGGAGTCCATCACAGATCCCTTGAACGCGATGATGTCATGGACGCGCTCGCCGAGCGGTGCGGTGATGCCGGCATAGCGTGAGACCGGCAGCAGCGTCTCCGACAGGCGCTTCAAAGGCGCGCCGAGATGGATATTCCCAGCGAGCACGATGTGGGTCGCACGCAGCCGTGCCGACGGCGTGACGATACGCTTGCGGATGCCGGAATGATCGATGCTGACGACCGGCGTATCCTCGAAGATCCGCGCCCCCGCCCGCCGCGCCAGCGCCGCAAGGCCATGTACATATTTGCGGCCGTCGACCTGGAACGCCTTGGGGTAGTGCACGCCGTGGAAGTAGTGATCGGTCTTGAGCACGTCGCGCACGCGATCGACCTGCCAGCCTTCGACCTCGGTGTCGAAATCCTCATTGAGCATCTGCAAGCGGCTGATCAGCCGGTCGCCGGCATCGACGTTGGACACTTCCAGCACGCCGTTGCTGACGCCAATGCCCGGCATGTTCTCTTCGGTGGCATTGGCGCGGACGAACTCGGCGCCCTCCTTCGAGAGCGCCCACAATTCGCGAGCGTCTTCGAGGCCAATACGCTCGATCAAATCGGCAAGCGGCAGCGCAAAGCCCGTCATCACGGTGCCGAGCTGGTTACCGGAGGCGTTCCAGCCGATGTGGCGGCCCTCGAGTACCGCGACGCTGGCGCCGAGCCTGGCCGCCTCCAGCGCGATGGAGAGCCCGGCAAGGCCGGCGCCGATGACGCAGATGTCGGCATCGAGATCGAACGTCAGCCGCGCCCGCTCGCGAAGGCCGGCTTCTTCCTGGGACACGCTTGTGAAAGTCTCGCTCATGTCGTTTTCTTAAAGGACCGATCGGGCGCTTGTCACCTTGTCCTCAACCCGCGCCTGTAGATTATCCTGCACGCGAAACGATTCGAGAATGCCATGCGCCGTTTGATGCTGCTGCGTCACGCCAAGACCGAGACTGACGCACCCAGCGGCCGCGACCAGGATCGCCGGCTCGACGACCGCGGCCACAGGGATGCGGCGCAGATAGGGGACTGGATCGCCGCCCATCCGCCGTTTCCCGAGGCCGTGCTGGTGTCTCATGCCGCCCGGGCGAAGCAGACCTGGGACCTCGCCTGGGAGGCAATGAAGGACCGCGTCCCGGCGCCGCAGGTCGAAATCCTGCCGGAACTCTATGGCGCCGACCCCGCGCAGATCCTGGAGTCCGTTCGCACTGCAACCGCTCCCGCCGATCCCAGGCGGCTGATGCTGGTCGGCCATAACCCCGGCATGCACGAGGCGGCCCTGATGCTGATGCGCGGCGGCGATCCGGACGGCGCCAAGGCGCTCGCCCACAATCTGCCCACCGCGGGACTTGCGATCTTGGACTTTGACGTCAAGGATTGGGAAGACGTGGCCTACCGCCGCGGCAAACTGGTGCTGTTCGTCAGCCCCAAGCTGCTTCGACTGGGATGAGACGCGCGGGCGCCGTCTCGACCGGTTGATCCAGCTTGATTGAGAGGGAGGCGCAGATGTTCAAGTCCATTCTGGTGCCCATCGACCTCGCCGACACCGATCTGGCAAAACCGGCGATTGCGACCGCAGCGACGCTGTCGCAGACCTGGAGCGGAACGATACGGCTGCTCAACGTGCTACCGATGACGCCGGTGATGCTCGCCGAATATGTGCCGGCGGATTTCGACGAGCAGCAGCGCCAGACCTCGGAGGAAGCGCTCGCCATCGTCGCGCGTGAATCCGGCATCGAGGAGGCGCGCATCTCCAGCGTGGTGCGCCAGGGTGGCATTTATCACGAAATTTTGGAGGAAGCCGCCCACATGAAGGCCGATTTGATCGTCATGACCTCGCACCGGCCGGCGATGCGCACCTATTTCCTGGGATCGAATGCCGGGCATGTCGTGCGCTACGCCAAGTGCTCTGTGCTGGTGGTCCGGCACTAACCTCGGAGCAATGACGTGAAGAACTGGTGGCGCAAGTGGAGCCATGAGATGCCGCTCGCGATCGGCGATGCGCTATGGGAGGTGCTCGTCGTGCAGTTCGCGGCACTGCTGGATCGGTTGACGTGGCGAAAGGTGGCCGCCCTCCTCCCCTTGGCCATCCTGCTGATCGCCTATTACCACAGCGTCCCGCTTCCGCCCGCGCTGATGCTGGCCGGAGATCTCATCGCCTATATCGACATCTTCTCGGTGGTGTTGATGCTCAGCATTCTGAGCCGGGCCGCGACGATTGCATTCCTCGTCAAGCAGGCTGCGGCGCGCGCTGCGGCGCTGCTCGCGCGCCTTCGCATCAGCGTGCAGCGGGTCGGTGCCAGACACCGGCGCGCCGCAAGTTCGGCTGCGAGGCCGCGCCGCAAGTCCGACCGCACTGAGGACGATCGAGACTTTGGCGCGGCGTGGGGTCAGTACGCGATCGCCTGATCGCGGCGGTCTCAGAGATAGCGCGTCAGCTCGGCTTTGACCTGCCCGTAGACGGCGTCCTCGATCTGGCTGCGCGTGATCCCGATGTCGCGCAGTGCGCGATCGTCGAGCTCGTTCAGCGTCTTGATGGCGGAGCGGCGCTCCAGCCGCTCAAACAGCGCATAGGCGCCGCTGGCGAGCGCGCGGAAAAATCCGCCCGATGAGGATGGGCGTAAACTCTGCCCGGCAGTTTGCGAGATCGTGGTCATTCTTCTTCTCCGGCGTGTCGTCCCGCGCGGCGAAGCCGACGCCGTTGGCGCACACGCCAGCGAGGCGCCTGCACCTTGTTGCCCTCGGATTGCTCTCGCTTTCCTCGGTTCAATCGCGGAACTTGATGGAACTTAAATGCTCCAGTACAATCCTCGGTGCAAGGAAAACATTGCTCTCGGTGCAATAATGTCCAAATTCGAGTACGTGAAGCTCGCCGATGCCATTGCGGCCGATATCTCTAACGGGACGTTAAAGGCCGGCGACCGGCTGCCGCCGCAGCGCAATTTTGCCTATGACCGTGGCATCGCGGTCTCGACCGCGAGCCGTGTTTATACGGAGCTATTGCGCCGCGGGCTCGTCGTCGGCGAGGTCGGCCGCGGCACGTTCATCTCGGGCGACGTCAAGCGCGAGGTCGAGGCGCTGAGCGAGCCGCGCGATGCGCGCATCGATTTCGAGGTCAATTACCCGCTGCTGCCGCAGCAATGGGCGATGATCGCCAAGAGCCTTGCCGGGCTCGAGCGCGTCGACGCGCTCGAATCCGCGCTGCGCGTCTCGACCAGCACCGGCACGAAGAGCGCACGCAATGCGGCGGCCGCCTATCTCGCGCGCAAGGAGTGGACGCCACAGACCGACCAGATCGTCTTCACCGCCAACGGCAAGCAGTCGATTGCAGCCGCACTCTCCGCACTCGTTCCGGCCGGTGGCCGCTGCGGCGTCGAGGCGCTCACCTATCCTTACGTCAAGAGCATCGCGGCGCGGCTCGGGATCACCCTCGTCCCGATCGCGATGGACGAGTACGGCGCGCGTCCCGACGCAGTGCAGAAGGCGCATCGCGAGGCGCACCTCACTGCGCTGTACATCCAGCCCACGATCCACAATCCGCTCGGCGTCACCATGAATGCGGCGCGGCGCGCGGACATCATGCGCGTCGCCGAGAAGCTCGACCTCACCATCGTCGAGGACACCGTCTACGGCTTCCTCGCCGACGAGACGCCGCTGGCCGCGCTCGGACCGGACCGCTGCCTGGTGCTCGACAGCCTGTCCAAGAAGGTCGCGCCCGGTCTCGCGCTCGGCATCCTGGTCACACCGCCCCGCCTGCGCGAGAGCGTGATGAGTGCGGTCAGGACCGGCGGGTGGATCGCCTCGGGCCACGCGCTCGCGGCCGGGCAGCGGCTGATGGCTGACGGCACCGTCGCCGAGCTGACGCGGCTGAAACGGATCGACGCCACGCGACGCCAGCAGGCCGCGGCGAGGCATCTTGCCGGCTACCAGATCTCGGCCGACACGCGGTCCTATCATCTGTGGCTCACGCTGCCGCCGCATTGGCGCTCGCAGACCTTCGTCGCCGCGGCGGCCCGGCGCGGCATCGCGCTGACGCCGTCCTCGACCTTCGCGATCGCACATGGTCACGCGCCAAACGCCGTGCGGCTCGCGCTCGCCCCGCCCTCGCCCGAGCAGCTCGATTCCGGCCTGCGCACGATCGCCTCCCTGCTCGGCACCAAGGAAGAGGATTTCGACTCGACCGAGTAGTGCGCGAGTCGCCGCGCTCAAGGCAGCAAGGCCTCCGGCAGACGATCGAGCGCATAGCTCCGTGGCTGGTTGCGCCGCACGAAGCCACCGACCTGCCAGGTGAACAAGCCGGCAAAGCCGATGACGAACAGCGCGCCGGCGAATTCGCCGACCATGAGCGCGCGGATCAAGAGCCCGGTCATCGCCACCGCCAGCACCGCCAGAAGCGCAAGGGCCGCTGCATAGGTTGTACGCCCGAGCCCCGCGGTCAGCGCTGCTCGGCTGCCGGCTTTCGCCATCCGCGCATGCAATTCCACGATGAAGTCGCGATAGCCATTGTCCTGCGCCGCCATCAGGGCCGCGGACTGCCAGCTCGTCGACAGGATCGCGATACGGCCGCCGCCGGCACGGCTGACGTCGGCACGAAAACGGTGCTGCTGCATCGAGACGGGACGGAACGACAGGCGGATCGCGCTGATTTCCTCATAGCGCCACAGGCCGGAGCGGCCTGCGATGTGCCAGGACAGGCCCTCTTCGGTCAGTTCGAAGCGATGCGCCGAGCCGATCAGCGAGGCCTTGTAGGCGTAGCTCGTGACTGAAGCGGCCTGCGCTTCGGAAACCTGCATCTTCTCAACCGATCCCATCCGCGATCGACTTGCGCGATCGCCCTCCTCCATCCTACAAGCGAGGCATGGCTGAGACGACCTTTTTTCCGCGCCGCCTGATTCTCGGCGCCGCCGTGATCTCCGGCGTGCTGCTTGCGCTGGCCGTTCACATGCTGGGCGCGCGTTACGGGCTCGACCTCGGCGGCCTCTGGCGCTTCGACGCGCACGAGTTCATGCCGGCGGGCGCGGCGATCGCCTGGTGGCTGATCGCAACGGTCGGCTTTTCCGGCGGCTACTTCACGGCGACGCTGATGCATAGCGCCGTGTCGGGCCAGATCCCGCAGCGGATGCGGCAGTTCCTGATCGCGGTGGGCGTGCTTCTGCTCGCCGGTGCGGGCCAAGCGGCGGCCGCGCCGAGCACGATCCCGACCGGCTCCGCCGTGCTCGCGGGCTTTGCTGCACTCAGCCTCGGCGCCGTGATGGCATTTTGCGGCGCGCATTTCGCGCTCCGCCGCGGGTGACCCTTACGCCAAGGCGCGCAGCCGCGGCCGTTCCAGCATCATCGCCACGTCGGAGGCCGGCCTCGGCTTGCTGAAGAGGTAGCCCTGCGCCTGGGTGCAGCCCTCGCGCCGCAGCAGCTCGAGCTGCGTGTCGTTCTCGACACCTTCCGCCGTAGTCACGATGCCGAGGCTGCGCCCCAGACCTGTCACCGCGCGGATGATCGCCATGGAATCCTGCCGGGTCGCAAGCTCAGACACAAAGGAGCGGTCGATCTTGATTTTGTCGAAGGGGAAGCTGCGCAGGTAGCTCAACGAGGAATAGCCGGTGCCGAAATCGTCGAGCGAGATCCGCACGCCCTTGGCGCGCAGCTCGTGCAGAGTGGCAAGCGTCGCCTCGCTGTTCTGGAGCAGCACGGATTCGGTGATCTCGAGCTCGAGGCGGCTCGCCGCGAGCCCCGAGGCTTCCAGAGCATCGACCACGGACGCAATCAGGTTCGGGCTCTTGAACTGCACGGGCGACAGATTGACGGCGACGCCGATGTCGTCCGGCCAGGTCGCTGCATCCGCGCAAGCCGAGCGAAGCACCTGCTCGCCGAGCTGCACGATAAGTCCGGTCTCCTCGGCAAGCGGAATGAAGTTGAGCGGCGAGATCAGGCCGCGCTGCGGATGGTTCCAGCGCAGCAGCGCCTCGAAGGCGACGACGCGATCGCTGGCGACGTCGCGGATCGGCTGGTAGTGGACCTCGAACTCGTTGCGCTGCAGCGCAGCGCGCAGATCCATTTCCAACAGGCGCCGGGCCTGCGCGCGCGCATCCATGCCAGTTTCGAAAAACCGATAGGTGCCGCGGCCGTCGGCCTTGGCGCGGTACAGCGCAAGGTCGGCATTCTTCAGAAGCTCGTCCGGATTGCTGCCATCCTGCGGGGACAGCGAAATGCCGATCGAGACGCCGATCACGATCTGATGGTCGGCGATCTCGTAAGGCGCTGAGATCACCTCGACGAGACGACCGGCAAGGACCGCCGCAGCCGCCTCCTCTGACCGGCCGAGCTGGACCACGGCGAACTCGTCGCCGCCGAGCCGCGCCACAGTGTCGTTCTCGCCGGCGCAGGCGGCGAGCCTGCGGCCCACCTCCTGCAGCAGCGCATCACCGATCGGGTGACCGAGAGAATCGTTGATGTCCTTGAAGTGATCGAGATCGAGGCAGAGCACGGCGAGTTGGTCGTTCGCCTTCGCAACGCGAAGTCCCTGCTCGAGCCGCTCGTGAAACAGCATGCGGTTCGGCAGATTGGTGAGCGCATCGTGGCGCGCCATGTGCGAGATTTTCGCCTGCGCCTCGAGCCATTCGGTGATGTCCTCGAAGGTCGCGACCCAGCCGCCGCCCTGCATCGGCTGGTTGACGACGCGGATCGAGCGGCCGAAACGCTTGACGACGTCGGTCGTGGTGCGGCCCTCGCGGGCATCGACCACGAGGCGGGCGAAAAATTCCTCGACATCGCCTTGCCAGTGGCCCTTGGCCTGCTCTTCCCTCAGCACATCGACGAGCAGACGGCCGGTGAGCGGCATGTCGGCGCGGCGGAGCATCGCGGCATAGCGTTCGTTGAACAGGATGATCTTGCCGTCGGCGTCGAACATGCACAGTCCCTGCGACATGTTCTCGAGCGCGGTGTCCAGCACGACCTGCTGGCGTCCCAGCTCACCCTTGGCGCGGCGATCGAGCAGCGCGGCCACGAGGGCAATCGCGATGATCGCGACCGCAGCACTGGCGGTGAGGAAGGACATCGAGCCCGGCGGGATCGACAACCCGCCGATCGCGCGCGCGGGATCCGGCGTCAACTGCACCGCACCCATGGCGGTGAAATGATGTGAGACGATGGCGACAGTCAGCAGGACCGTCGCGCCCAGCGCGCCGGACAGACTGTCGCCTCGTCCAGCGGCAAACAAGGCAAGCGATCCGAAGACGATGCCGAGAACGATTGACGCCGTCACGGTGCCGGTCGCCCAGGTGACGTTCGCAGGGATATCGAGCGCCATCATGCCGGTATAGTGCATCGCCGCCACACCGCCGCCGACGACGGCGCCGCCGAGCGCGATCAGGGGGCTGCGCGTCGTCGACACCGAGATGCTCAGCCCGATGAAGGTGACGGCGATCGCGAAGATGAGCGAGAGGACCGTGACCGGAACGTCATAGGCGCCTGCCGCACCGGGACCATAGGCCAGCATCGCGATGAAATGAGTTGCCCAGATGCCGCCGCCCGCGACAGCGGCGTCGAGCGAAATCCACGCCACACGGGCCCCTCCATGCGCCGCGCGCGCCCGGCGAAACAGGCTGATCGCAGCCGCGCTGGCAAGCAGGCACACTGCGCCGGCGAGCGCCACAAGGCGCCAGTCGTGCTCGTCCGTGAGACAGTAAAGAACTTGGTACATTGCTGGCCCCTGTTGGACCGCACTTGAGCCAACAGAAGTGGACAGTCGGTAACCGGCTACAAACCGCATACCGGAATGGTGAACAGAGAATGTGTGCGCTGGCTCATATTGTTCTGTTCATGCCCGCGATGGCGCGCAGAGCCCGATTACGGTCGCCGCAAGCAGCAGCACGGCGGCTGAAATGACCAGCGACAGATGCAGACCGGCCATGAATGCGCCTTCGCCCGCGACCAGGGAGCCGAACAGCGCGACGCCGAGCACGCTGCCGGTTTGCCGCGTCGCGTTCAGGACGCCAGCGGCAATGCCGGAGCGGGCCTTCTCCACGGTGCCCAGCAATGTCGAGGTTAACGGCGGCACGAGCAGCCCGAGCCCGCCGCTGATCGCGATCAGCTGTGCGCAGATCGACCAGTAGCGTGTCCCTGCGCCGATCCAGAGCAGGCCGAGGCAGCCGAGCGCCGAGATGCAGACGCCAACGACGATCGTCGGGCATGGTCCGATGCGTTCGGCGACGCGCGGCGCCAGCAAATTGACCGGCAGCACGGCGCCCATCATCGGCACGAAGGCAAGCCCGGTCCACCACGCCGACAGACCGTTGATCCTTTGAAAGTACAGGCTGAGCACGAAGATCAGGCCGTAGATCGCGACGTTCACCAGAAGGCCTACGAGCGCGGTCAGCGCGAACAGCCGGTGACTGAAGAGAGAGAGCGGGAGCATCGGCTGTACCGCGCGGCTCTCCTGCCACACGAACAGGCCTCCGAGGATGCCCGCCGCGGCGAAGGCTGCGATCACGGCCGGACGTCCCCAGCCAACGGCGCCACCTTCGATGATCGCGCCGGCGAGCGCGCCCAGCGTGCCGATCGCAGCAAGCTGGCCCGGCAGGTCGATCTCGCGCGAGGGCGCACGCATGGTCTCGTCGGCATAGCGCCACGTCAGCCATAGCCCCGTCAGACCGATGGGCAGATTGACCAGAAAGATCGCGCGCCAGCCGACCAGCGTGATCAGGCCGCCACCGACGAAGGGACCTGCAGTCAGCGCCAGGCTCGCACCGGCGGCCCAGACCGCGACGGCGCGGCCGCGCTGCCGGTTGTCCGTATAGGCGTGGTTCAAGAGCGCCAGCGAATTCGGCACCAGGATCGCGGCCGCCAGTCCCTGGACCAGCCGCGCGCCGATCAGCACCACCGCATTGGGCGACAGCGCGCAGGCGAGCGAGGCCGCGGTGAAGATGGCGAATCCCGCCATGAAGATGCGCTTAGCGCCGATGCGGTCGCCGAGCGCGCCGGCGGTGAGGATGAAGGCGGCAAAGGCGATGGTGTAGGCGCTGACCACCCATTGCAATTCGGCGACGCCGCCGCCGAGCGTCTTGCCCATGGCATCGAGCGCAGTGTTGACGATGGTGACGTCGAGCTGCACCACGCCGTAGCCGAGGCTCATGGCAGCGAGCGTCAGCAAGGAGGCAGCTTGCGTGCGTCGCGCGTTTCCTGCTTGCGGTAGCGCGTACAGCTCAAAAGATTTTGCCGGCATGATCCACCTCGATGTTTTGCCGAGTGAACGCTGCCATTAGACTTCCGTTGCGTGGTCATGCTTCGGTTCTGATCGAAGCATTGTCGTACGATAGATCGTATCGTGCTGCGGAACACATCAAGCCGTTCGCCCTGCTCGCCATGCAAACCCTGCTTGCGCCAGAGCATGGGAACAGCGCGAGATTGCTTCGTGTTGACCCCTTCATATTGTCTTCAAGGCAGAGAAGTCATGGCAAGAGTTGGCAACTACTCGATTCCGTCAGTTGCAGGATCGGAGTTCGGCAGGACTGCAACCATCGTCGCGGTCGGCGGCATGATCGGCACGCTGTTCGCCGGCAGCACGGTCGCAACCCCGCTCTACGTCATCTACAAACAGCAGTTCGGATTCTCCCAGATCACGTTGACCCTGATCTATGCCGTCTACGTCGTCGGAAACCTGACCGCGCTCCTGGTTTTCGGCCGCATGTCCGACGAGGTCGGGCGGCGGCGGACTGCCGCGATTGCCATGGGCATCGCCATCATCGGCGCGCTCGTGTTCCTGTTTGCGCACGGGGTTGCCTCACTCTACGTGGCACGGATGCTGAGCGGCCTTGCGATCGGGATCGGCGCCGGAACAGGCACTGCGTGGCTTGCGGAACTGATCGCCGAACAGGATCGCTCCCGCGCCACCGTGGTTGCCACGATCGCCAATTTCATCGGCCTCGGTATCGGCGCGTTGATCGCCGGCCTGCTCGCCGAGTATGTCGCGTATCCGCTGCGCACGCCGTTCATCGCCTATCTCGTCGTGCTGGTCGCGGTCGCAGTACTTGTTGCCTTCGCCCGCGAGACCGTGGAACGACCGCTGAATGCATTTGCCCGCGTCTCGATGAGGCCGCGTGCGAGCGTCCCGTCATCCATCCGGGCCAGGTTTGTGGCGCCGGCGGTCACCGGCTTCGGCGCCATGGCCCTCGTCGCCTTTTTCGCCGCGCTCGCTCCGAGCGTGCTCGCGAACGAACTGCATGTAACCAGTCACGCCGTCGCCGGCGCGATCTTCCTCGAGCTCGCGGCCGCCGTGGCGCTCGTCATCGCCTTGACGCGGTCATTGTCCAGCCGCACCGCGATGCTGTGCTCCCTCGGCCTCATGCTGCCGAGCCTTGCCCTGATCGTGATCGCACAGTTCGTGGAGTCGCTGAGCGTCATGATCGCGGCCACCGCGATCTGCGGTGTGGCGGCGGGCCTCGGCTATCGCGGCAGCCTGCAGGTGGTGAACCAGCTCGCGCCGGATGATCGCCGCGCCGAGGTGGTCTCGGCCTATTTCATCTGCGGCTTCCTCGGCAACGCGCTTCCGGTGATCGGCATCGGCATCCTCTCGACCCTGATCGGCTCGACCGTGGCGAGCATGGTCTTTGCCGTGACCATTGCAGCCTTCGCGGTGATCGCCCTCGCGTTTGGACTGAAATACCAGGCTCGTTAAGCGCTGTCGCAACGGAAAACGCCGCGCGAGACGCGCGGCGTTTTTAGAGGGCATTTCGCCTCAGCTTGCGGCGCGCAAATTCACCCTGCTCTCGGCGAGCGAGGTGAGCTTCTTGTCGGTCGCCTTCTCTTCCTCCAGCGTCTTGGCAAGCACGGCGGCGCAATCGTTGCGGCCGAGTTGCTTGGCCCAGGCGATCAGGCTGCCGTAACGTACGATCTCGTAATGCTCGGCAGCTTGCGCCGCGTTGATCAGGGCGGCGTCGAGCACGGCCTTGTCGGCGACTTCGCCGGCTGTGTCCTCGGCTTCCTCGATGATCCCGTCGATCGCCGGGCAGTCGACCGCCTTCACGGCGACGCCATGCATCTTGAACACTTCCTCCAGCCGCGTGACGTGCTGCTTTGTTTCTTCGAGGTGCGTCAAAAAGCCCTGCTTCAACTGCGGATCGCTCGCCTTATTTGCCATTTTCGGCAGCGCCTTGGTGAGCTGCTGCTCGGCATAGTAGATATCCTGCAGCTGATGCACGAACAGGTCGTTCATGGTCTTGATGTCTTTTGTGAACAGTCCCATCGTTCCGATCCTTGGAAGTTCGGGAACAGGACGGCACGGCTTGCACGCAAGCCCTAACCGGCCATGTTCGATTGCTGATTGGGCGCTAACCGGCACATTGCGCCGACGTTCCGAAAAAGCCTGCATCGCTTGCGCTGGAACAATGCCGACGGCGCCAGGATTTGAAACCATGCCGATGCCGCCCGCCGCAACGCCGGGCCCCAGCGACTCAAAAATTGTTAACGGCCTGCAATGTGTAGCAGGTATGACAGAAGCGGCCGGGCAGATGCAGACCCCACCCTTGTCAAGGGCTGCACAACTCGACGTTTTTGCCTTATTGAGCTAAATCATGCCTAGCGATCGGCGCCCCACTTTTGGCAGCGATCGCGCCCCGATCGGCCAGCGGCCCGATCGGGCGCTCTTGCCCCCGCCGGGAGGATGAATGCACGGACTGCTGCCCGCGCTGAAACGCGGCTTCAAGAGATGGATCGGTTGGCGACGCCTCGGGATTGCCGCAAGCGTCATGATCATCGCCTTCGCGATCACCACCCTGGTTCGGACCCTCAAGGGTATCGATACCAGCGTCATCCTGACCGCGTTAACCGAGATTCCCCGTGGAAACATCGGGCTCGCCGCGATTTGCGTGTTCTTCGCGTTCTGTACGCTGACGTTCTACGACTTTTTTGCACTGCGCACGATCGGCAAGAAACATGTTCCCTATCGCATCGCAGCGCTCTCCAGCTTCACCTCCTATTCGATCGGCCACAATATCGGCGCGACCGTTTTTACCGGCGGGGCGATCCGCTTCCGGATCTATTCGGATTACGGATTGAACGCGATCGACGTCGCCAAGATCTGCTTTCTCTCCGGCCTGACCTTCTGGCTCGGTAACATCTTCGTGCTCTCGATCGGCATGGTCGTCCACCCGGACGCAGCCTCGTCGATGGACCAGCTCCCCTCGGCCATCAACCGGCTGATCGCAGTGGGCGGGCTCGCCTCGATCGGCGCCTATCTGGTCTGGCTGTGCATGGGCGAAAAGCGCCGCGAGCTCGGCCAGAAGGGCTGGAAGGTGGTGCTGCCGTCGGCGCCGCTGACGCTGGTCCAGATCCTGATCGGCGTGGTCGACCTCGGTTTCTGCGCCACGGCGATGTACCTGCTGATGCCGGCCAATCCGCCGATCGACTTCCTGTCGCTTGCGGTGGTGTTCATCCTGGCGACGCTGCTGGGCTTTGCCAGCCACGCCCCCGGCTCAATCGGCGTGTTCGACGCCGCCATGCTGGTGGCGTTGCCGGAGTTCGGCCGCGAGCAGCTGCTGGCCACCCTCCTGGTCTTCCGCATCCTCTATTTCATGATCCCGTTCGGGCTTGCTATTTCCATCATGGGCGCGCGCGAGCTCTGGATGAACGTGGTCGAGCCGTGGCAGGAACGGCGGCGGCTTGCCGAGGCCTGCGCCCAGGCCAACCTGCCCAAGCAGGTCACTCCGATGGAGCGCGAACGGTCGCTGCGACAGGCCAGCAAGCGCTAACTGCTGGACGACCGCCCGCAAAACCGTCAGACAAATGTTGCAGGTGGGGGAACAGTTCCTCTCTTATTTCCGCCTCAACTTTGCCGTTGAAGACGCGGGCCATGGTCCCTCTATTCCCTCGTAGTCTCTCCGCAGGCGCCCTGCTGCTCGCCGGGATGCTGACCGCCTTGCCGCTCAAGCGCGCCGCCGCCCAGGACGCGGGCGCGATGCAGATCAGCTGGGAGGTTCGCAACCGCTTCCGCCTGTTCCGCGAGGAGCGTGATTTCCTGCTCCATGTCGAGAACGCCCGCAACCGCAGCATCCTTGCCGCCGAGCAGTCGCTGGAGATACAGAGCGAGGGCCGCGGCTGGGCCCGCAATATGGTCAACCGGCTCTGCATCGACCTCCAGGGCCGGGTCAACCAGCCCTGCAACCGTGACAACGTCAAAGAGAACTACATCACCCCGTTCGACCATCCCGTCACCGTGCGCCTGACCGGCGCGGTGCCGGTGGGGGCCACCTGCGCCTGGTCGTTCGACGACGGCGATGGACCGCAACAATCGACCTTCGACTGCGCCGAGCCGGTGAACCTGCGCGTCCGCTACGGCAAGCAGACGGTCGCGACCGTCGACGTCTCCTCCGGCTCGGATCCGACCCAGCGCGTCCAGACCGAGATCCAGGTCCGCGACATCTTCATCGCCGGTCTCGGCGACAGCATTGCGTCCGGCGAAGGCAATCCGGACCGGCCGCTGGCGCTGTCCGACGAAGGCTTCTGCTTCCGCTCCTATCTCGGCACGGCGGGCGCCCAGTACTACCGGCCGAGCCGCGCAGGCTTCAAGGGCGGGCGCGCCTGCGAGGCACCGGATACGCTCGCCAACTGGCAGCGCTATGGCGCACTCTGGCTCAACTCGCCCTGCCATCGCTCGCTCTACAGCTACCAGACCCGCACGGCGCTCGCGCTCGCGGTGCGCTACACCCACGTCGCCGTGACCTATCTGCCACTCGCCTGCACCGGGGCCAGCATCGGCGACGGGCTTCTGGGCTCGCAGCGCGCCCGCGAATGTCCGCCCGGCAAGAGCGGCGCCTGCCAGACCAGCGTGAGCGCGCAGGTCTCCGAGCTGCGCGAGGCGCTCACCGCCGCGAAGAAGCGCCAGCCCGACCGCACGCTCGACCTCGTGCTGCTCTCGATCGGCGCCAATGACGTCTACTTCTCCGGCCTCGTTGCCGACGTCATCGTCGATACCGCGACCGAGCGCACGCTGTTCCGCCGCTCCGGCGTGATGGCGAGCGTCGACGATTCACGCGATGCGCTGGCGCGCGAGCTGCCGGGGAATTTCGTCAAGCTGCGTGACGCGCTCAAGCCGCTCGTCGGCGGCGACCTCTCGCACGTCGTCTACGTCTCCTACGCCAATCCAGCGCTCGCCGACGGCGGCGTGCCCTGCCGCGGCGGACGCGCCGGCTTCGACATCCATCCGGCCTTCAACGCCGATCCGCAGCGACTTGCTCACGTCTCGACCTTCGTCGACACCGAGTTCCTGCCGCAGCTGAAGGGGCTCGCCACCTGCACCCGCGGCGCGCTGTGCCGCGATCCTGAATCCGATCGCATGACCTTCGTCGATGCGCATCAGGCCGCGTTCGCCGACCACGGCTTCTGCGCCCATTCCGGCAACGATCCCGAATTCGACCGCACCTGCTTTGCCGAGAACGGCCAGAGCTTCAATCCGGACATCGTGACCGCTGCAAGCCAGCCGATGCTGTGCGGCCGCGGCGCCTCGGAATACCGCGCCTATCTGCCGCGCGCCCGCTGGATCCGCGATGCCAATGACAGCTATTTCGCCGCGATGACCTATCCGCAGGGCTTGCCTGCGGCGAGCCAGCCAACCGACATCCACGACGCCACCTGGGGCGTGCTGTCGGCCGTCTATGGCGGTGCCGTGCATCCCACGGCCGAAGGCCACGCCGCGATGGCGGATGCAGCGCTGCCGGCCGCGAGCGCCGTGCTCGGGCTGGATGCCGTGCCGCCGGGTGTGACGCGGGGATTTCTGCCGCAGCTTTTGCCGGGCACGCGGCAATAGCCGCCTGTCTTCAGCGATTTGTTTGAACGAGCGACGGCGCAAACCGCCGGAGCCGGATACGCTGCGGTTCGCCGCTCGCTTGAAATTGATCGTGCTGCCGTCATTTGATTCCATTCCATTCAGGGCATGTTCAGCCGATTCGACACACGATGATGCGCGTGTTTTGGGGCTATGGGCTCCCGGGGCGACCCAACCAGCCGGGGATGATCGTGGATTGCAGAGGCGAATATCGCCGGTTGCGGCGCTTCAGCCTTGCGGCGCTCGTGGTCGCCGCAGGAGGAATGACCGCAAGCGCCTCCCATGCCGACGATCTCAGCTCGCACGATCTTGCCTTGCTCGATCGGCTCACCTGGGGCGTGAGCACGTCGAGTGCCATGCATCTGCACACGATCGGCGCCGAACGCTGGCTCCAGGAGCAGTTGCACCCGGCTGGCAATCCGGCGCTGCCTGACGCGGCAAAAGCGCAGATCGAAGCGATGCCCGACGTCCATAGCTTTCCGTTCGACATCGCGGTCGCCTTCGAGCAGCAATCCAAGAGCGCCAACCAGGTCGCCGATCCCGAGCAGAAGAAGGCGGCGCAGCAGGTCTTCCAGCAGGCGATGAACGATCGCGCCAGGCAGGCCGCGGCGCGCACCATCCTGCGCGCGCTCTACGCGCCTGATCAACTGCGCGAGCGGATGGTCTGGTTCTGGTTCAATCATTTCAACGTCCACCAGTACAAATCGAATCTGCGCGTGCTGGTCGGGGACTATGTCGATCACGCCCTTCGCCCCTATTCGCTCGGCAAGTTTCGCGACCTGCTGGCGGCTACCGTGCATCATCCCGCGATGCTGCGTTATCTCGACAACGCCGACAACGCCGCAGGTCATGTCAACGAAAACTATGCCCGCGAGATCATGGAGCTGCACACCATGGGTGTCGGCTCGGGCTACACGCAGGCTGATGTCGAGGCGCTGGCAAAGATACTCACGGGCGTCGGCATCGACACCAAACCAGAAGACCCGAAGCTCAAGCCGGAATTGCAATCCCAGCTCGTGCGCGAGGGCGCCTTCGAGTTCAACCCGTCCCGTCACGATTACAGCGACAAGACCTTCCTCGGTCATACCATCAAGGGACGCGGGCTCGCCGAAGTCGACGAGGCCATCGACATCCTGGTCCACCATCCGGCGACCGCGAGCCATCTCTCGCGCAAGATCGCGACCTACTTCGTGTCGGACAATCCGCCGGAGGCGCTCCTGCAACGGATGGCGCAGACGTTCAGATCCACGGATGGGGACATCGCTGCGGTCCTGGCCACGATGGTCCATTCGGCCGAATTCGAAGCCGCGTTGAAGCCCGGCACACGCTTCAAGGATCCCGTGCAATACGTGCTGTCGGCGGTCCGTCTCGCCTATGATGACAGGGTGATCCTGAATACGGCACCGATCCAGGGCTGGATCAATCGCCTCGGCGAAGGCCTCTTCAATCACGATACGCCGGACGGCTATGCACTGACATCAGCATCGTGGAACGGGCCCGGACAGATGATGGTTCGCTTCGAGATCGCGCGGCAAATCGGCTCCGGATCGTCCGGCCTGTTCAAATCCGACGGGCCGAACCCGGTCGAGCAGCCCGCATTCCCGCTCCTGCAGAATGCCCTCTACTTCAACGGCCTCCGCCGAACTCTTGGCCCGGCAACGCTGGCATCGATGGACAAGGCCGTTTCACCGCAAGACTGGAACACGCTGTTTCTGTCGTCCCCGGAATTCATGCACTGACAGCTACGGAGATCGCCATGGACCGTCGCGAGCTGATCAAGACATTTGCGGCCCTCGCCCCGCTCACCGTTGCGGGCCGCGTTTGGGCGGCTCCTGCGACCGATGCCCGACTGCTCGTCGTGTTCCTGCGCGGCGCCTATGACGCCGCAAATGTCGTCGTGCCGGTCTCGAGCGAATTCTACCGTGCATCGCGGCCGACGCTGGCCATCGCCAAGCCCGATGTCGGCAATCCGAACGCGGCCCTCGCGCTCGACGCCGACTGGGGACTGCATCCCGCCTTGCGCGACAGCATCTATCCGCTCTGGGCCAAGCGCGAGATCGCCTTCATCCCGTTCGCCGGCACCAGCGACGACCTGACCCGGAGCCATTTCGAGACCCAGGACACGATCGAGCTCGGCCAGTCCGCCGGCGGCTCGCGCGACTATCGCTCCGGCTTCATGAGCCGGCTCGCCACCGAGCTCACGCGCGCAAGGCCGATCTCATTCACCGACCAGCTCCCGCTGATTTTCCGCGGAAAATCCCAGGTCCCGAACACCAGCATCAACAATGTCGCCAAGCCCGGCGTTGACGACCGTCAGGCCCAGTTGATCAAGCAGATGTACGCCCAGTCCAACCTTGCTTCCTCGGTGTCGGAGGGCTTCAGGGTGCGCGACGACGTCTACCGCTCGATCTCCGAGGAAATGAATGCCGCCAACCGCGGCGCGGTCTCGCCGCGCGGCTTCGAATTATCGGCACGGCGGATCGGCCGGCTGATGCGCGAGCAGTTCAACCTCGGCTTTGTCGACGTCGGCGGCTGGGACACGCATGTCAACCAGGGCGCAGCCAACGGCTATCTTGCCGATCGGCTCGGCGAGCTCGGGCGCGCCCTCGTCGGCTTCTCCGAGGAGATCGGCCCGGCGGCCTGGCGGGATACGGTGGTGGTCGTGATCTCCGAATTCGGCCGCACCTTCCGCGAGAACGGCGACCGCGGCACCGATCACGGCCACGGCAGCGTGTATTGGGTGCTTGGCGGCGGCATCAATGGCGGCCGCATTCTCGGCGAGCAGGTCAAGGTCGAGCAGCCGCATCTGTTCCAGAACCGCGATTATCCCGTGCTGACCGACTATCGCGCGCTGTTCGCCGATCTGTTCGGCCACGTCTTCGGCCTCGGCAACGAGAGCGTACAACGCATTTTCGCCGGCGTTCATCCGACGAATCTGGCGTTGGTCTGAGGCGGGCCTCCCCGCTCCCGCCCTACGTCCGTCGTGCAGTGAGCGCACCTGCCGTTCCATCAATCCAAAAACGGTATCAATCGATACCCCCTTCAACTTGGACACTTTCCCGCGCGCGCCTCTAGGAGTCCTCGCGAGGAAACATTCGAGTTGAGGAGGCGCATGATGAGCGCAGTGGTGTCGGCAGCCGACGTGAGGAGGTCTCGCGTCAGACTGTTCATCGTGACCATGTTGTTCCTGGTCACCACCGTCAATTACGCCGACCGCGCCACGCTGTCGATCGCGGGCCCCGCGCTCTCCAAGGAGCTCCATCTCGATCCCGTCGCCATGGGCTACATCTTCTCGGCCTTCGGCTGGTCCTATGTGATCGCGCAGGTGCCGGGCGGCTGGCTGCTAGATCGCTACGGCTCGCGCCTCGTCTACGCCTTCAGCATCGTCGTCTGGTCGCTGTTCACGCTGATGCAGGGCTGGGTCGGCTTCTTCAGCGCCGGCACCGCGATCGTCGTGCTGTTCGCACTTCGCTTCCTGGTCGGTATCGCAGAGGCACCCTCCTTCCCGGCCAATGCCCGCATCGTCGCGGCCTGGTTTCCCGGCAACGAGCGCGGCACCGCGTCCGCCTTCTTCAATTCGGGACAGTATTTCGCGACCGTGATCTTCGCGCCACTGATGGGCTGGATCGCCCATGACTACGGCTGGCGCTACGTCTTCTTCGTGATGGGTGGGCTCGGCGTCGTCATGGGCCTCGCCTGGATCAAGACCATCTACGGGCCCAAGGAGCATCCCGGAATCAACGAGGCCGAGTTCGACTACATCAAGGAGGGCGGCGCACTGGTCGATCTCGACGCCCCCAAGGACGAGCGCGCGCCGGACTCCGGCCCGAAATGGGACCACATCCGCCAGCTGCTCTCGAACCGCATGATGCTCGGCGTCTATCTCGGCCAGTACTGCATCAACACGCTGACCTACTTCTTCCTGACCTGGTTCCCGGTCTACCTTGTCAAGGAGCGCGGGCTCTCGATCCTGCAGGCTGGCTTCGTCGCGACGCTGCCGGCGTTGTGCGGCTTCATCGGCGGCGTGCTCGGCGGCATCATCTCCGACGCCATCCTGCGCAAGACGGGCTCGCTGACCATGGCGCGCAAGATCCCGATCGTCGGCGGCATGCTGCTGTCGATGTCGATCATCGCCTGCAACTATGTCGATGGCCACGCGCTGGTGGTCGGCTTCATGGCGCTCGCCTTCTTCGGCAAGGGTATCGGCGCGCTCGGCTGGGCCGTCGTCTCCGACACCTCGCCGAAGGAAGCCGGCGGCGTCTCCGGCGGCCTGTTCAACACCTTCGGCAACCTCTCCTCGATCACCACCCCGATCGTGATCGGCTACATCGTGGCTGCGACCGGCTCGTTCAACGGTGCCCTGGTGTTCGTCGGCATCAACGCGCTGGTGGCGGCGATCGCCTACCTCGTCGTGGTCGGCAAGATCGAGCGGGTGGTGCTCAAACGTTCCTCCTGAGGGCTCCCATGGGAGCTTGACCAGGCAACTCAACGGCGGCCTCAACAGCCGCCGTCTTTGTTTCGGGGGTGATCGATGCTAGAAGTGCCGGGGAAACGCCTTATCCATCTAAGGCATGTATCGATGTTCGACCTCAACCAGCTCCGCTGTTTCGTCACGGTGGCGGAGGAACTGCATTTCGGCCGCGCCGCCGCGCGGCTGAACATGACCCAGCCGCCGCTATCCCGGCAGATCCAGGTGCTCGAGCACATCATCGATGCGCCGCTGCTGGAGCGCACCAGCCGCTCGGTGCGGCTGACGCCGGCCGGGCGCAGCTTCCTGCCCGAAGCACGGCGCATCCTCAAGCTTGCGGAGAGCGCATCCCAGGTCGCCCGCCGCATCGCGCTCGGCAAGACCGGCTCGCTCAAGATCGGCTTCACCGCCGCCGCCGCTTACGGTTTTCTGCCCGAGCTCGTCGCGGCCTGCCGCGCCAAACTGCCGGAGGTGGACTTCTCGCTGAAGGAGATGGTCTCGGGCGACCAGTTCGAGGCACTGACCTCGGGCCAGATCGACGCCGGCCTGTTGCGGCCGCCGATCGCGCGCCCGGAACTCACCAGCCGCCGCGTCGTCGCCGAGCCCCTGCTCGCCGCGATCCCGAAAAAGCATCCGCTGGCGAACGCCGAAAGCATCACCATCAAGGATTTCGACGACCAGCCCTTGGTGATGTATTCGCCCTATGAAAGCCGCTACTTCCACGATTTGCTGGTGGCACTGTTCACCCGCGCAGACATCCTGCCGCGCTACGTCCAGCACCTGAGCCAGATCCACTCGATCCTCGCCATGGTGCGCGCCGGCCTCGGCCTTGCCATCGTGCCGGCTGCGGCCGCGAGCCTGAAGATCTCCGACGTGCGTCTGCGCCCGCTCAAGCTGCGTACACGCGTTCCGGTCGAACTCTTCATGGTCTGGCGCCGCGACGACGAGAACCCGCTGCTCTCGGCCCTGGTGAAAATCGCGGGCGAATTGACCTCGGCGGAGACGGCGGAAGATTGATACTGATTCCGCATCGGTCGATATAGGCTTTGGCTTGGACCCGCATCGAACGGTCTCTTAAACAACGGCGCATGGACGCGGCAGTTGCGTCCTCCACAACACAAAGGGAGTGGCGCCCGTGAGCAAGATGACCCCGCAGGAGATGGCCCAGAAGATCGGCTCGGGCCTCCTGTCCTTCCCCGTCACGTCGTTCAGGGCTGACTACTCATTCGACGAGACCACGTACCGCGCCAACATGGATTGGCTCTGCGGTTACGATGTCGCAGGTCTCTTCGCCGCTGGCGGCACCGGCGAGTTCTTCTCGCTGACGCCGACCGAAGTTCCGCAAGTGGTCAAGGTCGCCGTCGAGGAGACCAAGGGCCGCGTGCCCGTGCTCGCCGGCACAGGCTACGGCACCGCGATCGCGCGCGAGATCGCAATCGGCGCAGAAAAGGCCGGCGCTGACGGCCTGCTCCTGCTGCCGCCCTATCTCACCCATTCCGAGCAGGAAGGCCTTGCCGCCCACGTCGAGGCGGTCTGCGCCTCGGTGAAGATCGGCGTCATCGTCTACAACCGCGACAACGCAATCCTCCAGCCCGACACGCTCGCGCGCCTCGCCGAGCGCTGCCCCAACCTCGTCGGCTACAAGGACGGCATCGGCGACATCGAGCTGATGACCCGCGTCTACACCAAGCTCGGCGATCGCCTGACCTATGTCGGCGGCCTGCCGACCGCCGAGACCTTCGCGCTGCCCTATCTCGACATGGGCGTGACGACCTATTCGTCGGCCGTGTTCAATTTCGTGCCGGAATTCGCGACCAATTTCTACGCCGCCGTGCGCAAGCGCGACCACGAGACGATCCACGCCGGCCTGAAGAACTTCATCCTGCCGCTGATCGCGATCCGCAACCGCAAGAAGGGCTATGCGGTCTCGATCATCAAGGCCGGCATGAAAGTGATCGGCCGCGACTCCGGCCCGGTTCGCCCGCCGCTCACCGACCTCACCGAGCAGGAGATTGCGGAACTGACCGCGCTGGTCGAGAAGCTGCCCGCCATCCGATCGACACAACAGGCGGCAGAATAACAGACAACAGGGAGGAGCAGCGGATGGTCGAGAGCGGAATCTCCGGCGCGCCAGTCGTCACGTCGATGCAGGTGATCCCGGTCGCGGGCCGCGACAGCATGCTCCTCAACTTAAGCGGCGCGCATGCGCCGTTCTTCACCCGCAACATCGTCATCCTTACCGACAATGCCGGCCACACCGGTGTCGGCGAGGTGCCGGGCGGGCAAAAGATCTGGCAGACGCTCCAGGACGCGCGCGATCTCGTGATCGGCAAGACCATCGGTGCGTGCAACAACATCCTCGCCGACATCCGCACCGCCTTCGCCGACCGCGACGCCGGCGGCCGCGGCAAGCAGACGTTCGATCTTCGCGTCATGATTCACGCGGTGACGGCGGTGGAATCCGCCCTGCTCGACCTGCTCGGCCAGCATCTCGACCTGCCCGTGGCGGCCCTGCTCGGCGAAGGCCAGCAGCGCGGAAGCGTCGAGACGCTCAGCTATCTCTTCTTCATCGGCGACCGCCGCAAGAGCAAGCTCGACTATGTCGGCGGCGAGACCGGCAAGCCCGAATGGTTCAACCTCCGCCATCAGGAAGCGATGACGCCGGACACGGTGGTGCGGCTCGCGGAGGCCACCCACGACCATTACGGCTTCGCCGATTTCAAGCTCAAGGGCGGCGTGCTGCGCGGCGAGCAGGAAATCGAGGCGGTCGCGGCGATCGCCAAGCGTTTCCCCAATGCGCGCGTCACGCTGGACCCGAACGGCGCCTGGTCGCGCGATGAGGCGATCCGGCTTTGCAAGGACATGCACGGTATCCTCGCCTATGCCGAGGACCCCTGCGGCGCCGAGGCCGGCTTCTCCGGCCGCGAGATCATGGCCGAGTTCCGCCGCGCCACGGGCCTGCCGACCGCGACCAACATGATCGCAACCGACTGGCGCCAGCTCTCGCACGCGCTACGCCTGGGTGCGGTGGACATTCCGCTCGCCGACCCCCATTTCTGGACCATGCAAGGCTCGGTCCGTGTTGCCCAGACCTGCCGCGACAACGGCCTGACCTGGGGCTCGCACTCCAACAACCATTTCGACATTTCGCTCGCCATGTTCACCCATGTCGGCGCCGCCGCCCCCGGCAAGGTCACCGCGATCGACACCCACTGGATCTGGCAGGACGGCCAGGCGCTGACCAAGGAGCCGCTCCAGATCAAGGGCGGCAAGATTGCCGTCCCCGACAGGCCGGGCCTGGGTATCGAAATTGACCGGGCAGCCATCGACGCAGCGCATGACCTCTACAAGCAGCATGGACTTGGCGCCCGCGATGACGCTATTGCCATGCAGGACCTGATCCCCGGCTGGACCTTCGACGACAAGCGTCCCTGCCTCGTGCGTTAGGCGTGATCCCGGAAAAGTGGGCACCGGTTTTCCGATAAGGATTGTGCCCCTAAAGAGTAACTGGAGGACAAGATGACTGCGATCCTGAAGAACTTCATCGGTGGCGAGTGGGTCGACGGCTCCGGCGTCACCAAGAACATCAACCCCTCCAATACCAACGACCTCGTCGGCGAATACGCCAAGGCCGACAAGGCGCAGACCGAGAAGGCGATCGCTGCCGCGAAGGCCGCCTTCCCCGCCTGGGCGCGCTCGACGCCGCAGGAGCGCTATGACGCGCTGAACAAGATTTCTGCCGAAATCCTCGCCCGCAAGGAAGAGCTCGGCCGCCTGCTGGCCCGCGAAGAAGGCAAGACGCTGCCGGAAGGTATCGGCGAGGTCGCCCGCGCCGGGCAGATCTTTGCGTTCTTCGCTGGTGAAGCCCTGCGGCTGATCGGCGAGAAGGGTGCCTCGGTCCGTCCCGGCCTCGAGGTCGAGATCACCCGCGAGCCGGTTGGCGTCGTCGGCATGATCACGCCCTGGAATTTCCCGATCGCGATCCCCGCCTGGAAGATCGCCCCCGCGCTCTGCTACGGCAACACCGTCGTGTTCAAGCCCGCCGAGCTCGTGCCGGGCTCCGGGCACGCTCTTTCCGAGATCATCACCCGCTCCGGCATTCCGGCCGGCGTGTTCAACCTGGTCGTCGGCTCCGGCTCGGTGGTCGGCCAGACCCTGCTCGAGCACCCGGACGTCGCTGCGATTTCGTTCACCGGCTCGGTGCAGACCGGGCGAAAGATCGCGCAGGCCTGCGTGCTCTCCAACCCGATGAAGAAATTCCAGCTCGAGATGGGCGGCAAGAATCCGCTGGTCGTGCTCGATGACGCCGATCTGAAGACCGCGGTCGAGGTCGCCGTCAACGGCTCCTATTTCTCCACCGGCCAGCGCTGCACCGCCTCCTCGCGCCTGATCGTCACGGAAGGTATCCACGACCGCTTCGTCGCTGCGCTGACCGAGCGCATGAAGGGCCTGTCGGTCGACGACGCGCTGAAGGCCGGCGTGCATATCGGCCCGGTTGTCGACCAGAGCCAGCTCGACCAGGACCTGCGCTATCTCAAGATCGGCCAGGACGAAGGCGCCAAGCTCGCCTGGGGCGGCGAGCTGCTCAACCGCGAGACGCCCGGCTATTACCTCCAGCCTGCGCTGTTCACGGAAGCCAACAACAACATGCGCATCGCCCGTGAAGAGATCTTCGGGCCCGTGGCCGCCGTCATCCGCGCCAAGAACTATGAAGAGGCGCTCGCGATCTCCAACGACACCGAGTTCGGCCTCGCCTCCGGCATCTGCACCAGCAGCCTGAAATATGCCTCACATTACAAGCGCAACAGCGAGGCCGGCATGGTGATGGTCAACCTGCCGACCGCCGGCGTCGACTATCATGTGCCGTTCGGCGGCCGGAAGGGTTCGAGCTACGGCGCCCGCGAGCAGGGCTCCTATGCCCGCGAGTTCTACACCACGGTGAAGACGGCCTACACCTATCCCGGCTGATAGGCCGATCACTGCAGGGTGGGTTAGCGCAAGCGTAACCCACCTCTTCTGCCTCCGCGGATCGAGACATTGGTGGGTTACGCCCAGCGAACTGCGCTTCGCCCAGTCGCAAGGCTAACCACCCTACACTTTCGGAGTCCTCCCATGGACCAGGACATCGCAGCGAAAGAGCAGCCCCGCTACATCAAGCTCAACGAGCGCGACAATGTCGCGATCGTGGTCAATGATTTCGGGCTTCCCGCCGGCTCCCGCTTCGCCTGCGGGCTGACGCTGCGTGCCTTCGTGCCGCAGGGGCACAAGACGGCACTGGTCGACATCGCGCAAGATGTGCCGATCATCCGCTATGGCGAGGTGATCGGCTACGCGCTCTCGCCGATATCAGCCGGCGAATGGGTGGATGAAGCGCGCATCCGCATGCCGGAGGCCCCTGCCCTCGACAAGCTGGAAATCTCCACCGCCGTTCCCGCTCCGCTGCCGCCGCTCGAAGGCTACACCTTCGAGGGCTATCGCAATCCCGACGGCTCGGTCGGCACCAAGAACATCCTCGGCATTTCCTCCTCCGTGCAATGCGTCAAGGGCACGATGGAATATGCGGTGAAGCGCATCCGCGCCGAGCTCTTGCCGAAATATCCGAACGTCGACGACGTCGTTCCTCTCACCCATGCCTATGGCTGCGGCGTCGCGATCACCGCGCCCGACGCCGTCGTGCCGATCCGCACGCTGCAAAACATCGCGCTCAATCCGAATTTCGGCGGCGAAGTTCTCGTCGTCGGCCTCGGCTGCGAGAAGCTCGCGCCCGAACGGCTGGTGCCGGAAGGCGTCAATGACGCCATCGTGCGCATGCAGGACGAAGCTTTCGACGGCTTCGGTGCGATCGTCGACGCGATCATGACCCAGGCCGAGGCGCGGCTGAAAGTGCTCAACACGCGCAAGCGCGAGACCTGCCCTGCTTCCGACCTCGTCATCGGCCTGCAATGCGGCGGCAGCGACGCTTTCTCCGGCGTCACCGCGAACCCGGCCGTCGGCTTCGCCGCCGACCTGTTGGTGCGTGCCGGTGCCACCGTGATGTTCTCCGAAGTGACGGAAGTGCGCGACGCCATCCAGCTCCTCACCCGCCGCGCCATCAACGAGGATGTCGGCCGCGCACTGGTGCGGGAGATGGCTTGGTACGACTCTTATCTGGCCCGCGGCGGCGCCGACCGCAGCGCCAACACCACGCCGGGCAACAAGAAGGGCGGCCTCGCCAATATCGTCGAGAAGTCGCTGGGCTCGATCGTCAAGTCCGGGTCCTCCGCCATCACCGGCGTGCTCTCGCCTGGCGAGAAGGCGACGCAGAAGGGCATGCTGTTCGCGGCAACACCTGCGAGCGACTTCATTTGCGGCACGCTGCAGCTCGCCTCCGGCATGACGCTGCAGGTCTTCACCACCGGCCGCGGCACGCCCTATGGTCTTGCCGCCGCGCCCGTGATCAAGGTCGCGACCCGCAGCGAGCTTGCCCGCCGCTGGAAGGACCTGATCGACTTCGATGCGGGCCGCATCGCCACCGGCGAGAAGACCATCGAGGAAACCGGCTGGGACCTGTTCCGCCTGATCCTCGACGTCGCCAGCGGCCGCACCAAGCCGTGGTCGGACCGCTGGGGCATCCACAACGATCTCACGCTGTTCAATCCCGCGCCGGTGACCTAGTTGCATCTTCCGATCGTCATTCCGGGATGCGCCGAAGGCGCAGACCCGGAATCCATTTATCCGCAGTCTCTGCGGCCCGATGGATTCCCGGCTCGACGCTTATGCGTCGCCCCGGAATGACGGTTTACGCCAAAGCTGACGACCAAGAGGACCTCTCAATGTCCCGCATCACGACCCTGCGCACCATCCGCATCGACGAGCGGCCGAACCTGATCTGGGTCGAGATCGAGACCGACGAAGGACTGACTGGCCTTGGAGAGAGCTTTCGCGGCGCGCAGGCCGTCGAGGCGGCCGTGCACGAGCTCGCCGCGCCCCTGGTGCTCGGCCAGGATTCCCGCCGGATTGAAGCGATCTCGCGCCAACTTTTGACGCCCTATCTCGGCTTCCACAGCGTCAGCGCCGAAGTGCGCGCCGCCAGCGCCATCGATATCGCGCTGTGGGACATCAAGGGCCAGCGCCACGGCATTCCCGTGCACGAGGCGCTCGGCGGCGCCAGCCGGCTCGAGATTCGCGCCTACAACACCTGCGCCGGCTACGCCTACAACACCAAGAGTGCCAAGCGCCGCGAGATCGGCACTGAGGATACGGCGCTCGGCCCCTATGACGACCAGATCGCCTTCATGCGCGACGCCGGCGCGCTCGCCGAAAGCCTCTTGAGCGAAGGCTATGGCGCGATGAAGATCTGGCCGTTCGATCCCTTTGCCGCCAATGGCGGCCATTCGATCTCGCTCGCCGACCTCAAGACCGGCCTCGAGCCCTTTCGCAAGGTCCGCGCTGCGGTCGGCGATCGCATCGAGGTTATGTGCGAGCTGCACAGCCTGTGGGGCGCACATACCGCCGAGCGCATCTGTCGCGCGCTCGAAGACTACGGCGTGTTCTGGGTCGAGGACCCCCTGGGCAAGATGGACGACGTGCAGGGCCTTGTCGACCTCAGGCGGCGCGTGAAGACGCCGATCTGCGGCAGCGAGACGCTGGCGGGCGCGGCGAGCTTCCGCAATCTGCTCGCCGCCGACGCCGTCGATGTCGTGATGCTCGACATCGCCTGGTGCGGAGGCCTCAGCGAAGCACGCAAGATCGCGGCACTGGCTGAAGCCTACAACAAGCCGCTCGCCACGCACGACTGCACCGGCCCGGTGGCACTGATGGCGGGCCTGCACCTGGCGCTGCATGCGCCGACCGCGATCTTCCAGGAGGTCGTACGTGCGACGCTGTCGACCTGGTATCGCGATCTCGTCACCGCGCTTCCGGCCGTGAGCAACGGCATCGTGTCGGCGCCGACGGCGCCGGGCCTTGGACTTGCCCTCAATCCGGGTTTGCACCGCCGACCGGATGCAGTGGTGCGAGAATCCAAACTCGGCGCGTAGAGCACGATCAGCGTCATTTCACGACGGTTGCGCGAAACTGTCCGGAAACATTGGCGAAAAAAACTTCGTCCTCACTTCCTTGCGGCCCCAGTACGCAACCAAATATATCCGCTTACAGTGATCGAATGTTCGTACACAAGCGAACCTGTTCCGGCACCGGCGCGACCAACCTCCGATTGGTATCCTTCCACGGAGATTTGAAATGCGTGTTCTTTCGATGATTGCCGTTGCCGGCGCGATGATTGCGAGCGCGACCAGTGCATTCGCCGGCGAGCTTCCCTCTTATGAAGTAAAGTCGTTTCCGATCTCGGCGACGCAAGTCCAGGTACTCGGCGGCGCCGGCGTTCAGGAGCAATCGACCGCCCCGGCTCTGACCATCGCCGGCATGCCCGCCTCACCTGCGCAGGTCTCTGTGCTGTCGCCGCGCGCCAAGCGGTTCGCCAGCGTGACCACGACGAGCGAGGCGCGCTAAACCAACTTCCGTCATGCCGGGGCGCGCAAAGCCGCGCCCCGGCGGCACTGCTTCAAAATCGCTCGAGCGCGCGCACCTCCCGCGCCGCGGCCGCCATCAGCGGCTTCGCTGCCCGATCCTCGCGACCGACCACGACGCCCGAAGCAAAGGCGCCCGCTCTGCCGTTGCGACGTGGCGCATGAAGTGCGGCATCGACGGCCATCCTGCGATGGGCAACGAAATCGTTGAGCGAACCCAACGCGTCCTGGATCTTCTTGAAATGTTTCGATAGCCGTGCGAGCTGCTTCTGCTCGCCCTTGTCCGTGAACAGGCTGTCGAAAAACTCGATCGCATATCTCAGCTTCTTGATCCTGATCCGGAACTTGTGCCGCTGGCGCGCCGACATTTCGTCGAGATGCCGGCCATCCTTGCGGGCCTTCTTGATGCGGCGATGGAGCAGCTCGCGCGAGAATTTTCCGATCCGCGCCTTCGCCTGGTCCGGCGCGACGGTCCGGCTGGATTCGATCCATTGCAGCGTATCGATCAGGAGTGCGCGAAATCGCTCCGAATCGACCGCTCTCCTCGCGCGCTCGAAGGCCCGCTCCCGCCGCTCGGCAAATTCGCGTCTAATCGCCTTGCCGCCGCGGCGCAGCAGCGCATCGCGGCTTGCCGGTTCGATATTCTCCTTCACGAACACATCGACCTCGCGCGCCGGTGCGAGCTCGTTCGTCAGCCACTTCAGCTCCGCCTTGATTCTTTCGCGACCGGCTCCGGACAGGACTTTCGAAAACAATGAGATCGCCGCGCGCAGGCGCCGTAGGCCAACCCGCATCTGGTGAATGCCTTCCGCATCTCCGTTGCGCACGGCGTTGGCATTGCCGCAGAAATGGCGCGCGGTCGCACGGGCAACGACCCTGAATGCATCGCCCGCGCTCATGTCGACATCCAGGATGATGCCATCGGCGGACATGACCGGATGCTCCTCGCCGCGCGCGAGCGCATAACCCCGGTCGGATTTCGATCGCAGGTCGAGCTCGGCCTGCGACTTGCGTTCGAGCGTCTTGGCCATCCGAAACAGGTCGACTGGGCGGCCGCTCTTGAGCTCGAGTTCAAGCTCCGCGATAGGGCTCGAGCGCTGTCCGGCAATGATCCTGCCACGATCGATGGCCAGCTCGATCTCGCTACCCCTGGTGTGGATCGGCAACGTGATGCGATGGACAGAGGTCTCGAAGACCGGCTTTAGCTTGCGGCGCAGCTTTTTGGAGGCGATCGGCTCGAGCGGCGTGCCGTCGGCCTTGCCGAGGTGCGGCACGTCATCCCTAATTTCGCTCTCCCATTCGCCGCGACCGAACTCGGCCCCGTTCGCCGACTTCACCGTCTGGACGTGCTTGTGGCCATCCCGCCGCACGCGAAGCGTCAGGCCGTGCCGTTTCAGCTTGCATTTGGCGGTATCGAAATAGGTCGAGAGCAGATCGCTCGCGTCACGCGTCCCCGCCGCCTTGCCGCCAGGCACACGGCCCTTCGCGAACGCCGCAAGGTGGCGTGCAGGCACGTGGAATTTCAGCTCGGCTTCGACGGCCATCCCAACCTCCTCGCGCTCGGCTACCTCGTGTAACGCACGAGAACGCGCCAGGTGCCTTGATCGAAGACAAAATCGGGAACCGCTTGATGCAGGCGGCACGACGGCACCGGCTCTGATCGTCGCCGGCCCAGATTTCAGTGCCGTCGTCACATCGCAAGGTCGTTGCCGGCGCGAGTTCGGAACGCCAAGTGAATTCAGTCAAGACAAATGCCGGAAGCAGAGCTCTGCTTCCGGCATTTTTGATTGCGTCAGGTACGTACCGTACTGGCGATCAGTAGCGCGCCGTCACTGGCGCGTCCCCGAAATGATAGTTCACACCGAACCGCGCGAGGCTGACATTGCGTTCGGTCAGCTTGCCGAACATGTCGCTCGGTGTCGTCGTCGTGAAGGAGGGGATGAAGAGATACTCTGCCTTTGCCGACCATTGCGGCAGGAACATCCATTCCAGGCCGCCACCGACGACCCCGCCCCACACACCGCCCGGTTGGGAGTTCTCCGTGTTGAAGTTCGAAGCCTTGAGCCCGACGAAAGCAACGCCGCCGGTGATGTAGGGCATGAACTGGCCAAACGCCACACCCACGCGGCCGCGGCCGGTGTGCAGCCAAGTGATCTTCGTTCGGCAGGGCACTGTGCCGGCACAGCCGCCATTCGACGTGTTACCGTCGATATCGGCCGCGGAGAGGTCGCCCTCGACGCCGACGGTGAACATGCCGAACTGCCAGTCGTAGCCGACCGTAGCACCGGCGATCCATCCGGTCTGGGTGAAATCTCCGGAGTCACCGACGCCGAACACAGTGCCGGTCTGGTCCTGACGCGACGTTCCGCGTCCCCAACCGCCTGCGACGCCGAGATGGAATCCGGTCCACGGTGCGGCGGTCGTGACCTGGGCATAGGGCACGGCCGCGAGATCCGCCGCCACGGCCTGGCCGGCGAGAAGGCCGAGCAGCGAAGCGAGGGCAATTGCATGCTTGATCATTGGTCTCATCCTTCGCGTTTCGCTTAATTGCCGGGGAGCTGGTAGCGCAGTTCAGTGAAGAACAGGTGCGTATGTGCGTCGGGCGGCGCGCCGGCCGCCACGAACCAGGGCTCGCGCCGCAGATAGGAGTATTGCGCGAGGCCCGTGATGGCGCCGTATTGCGGATCGGCCCAGAAAGTATGCTTGAGGTCGAGCGTCCACTGCTCGATCTGCTTGTTGGCGGCAACCGGCGAGTTCGGGCCGCCGAAGCCGGCATAGCGGTTGGGCTGCGGATTGGTGGGATCGAGGAAGTAATTGTTGTCGAAGAACGCCTGACCGTAATAGGCCGCCAGGACCGTCGGCTGAAGCACGCGCCACTCGAAGCCGGCGAGATAACCGTGCGAGCGAACCGTCGAGAGCGCGATGTCATACGCGCCCGCGCTACCCGTCACCGTGGGCACGACGTCAGGACCGAGCCCTCCGAGATAGCGGCCGCCGCCATCGCTCCAGAAGGCATTGCCGACGAGCGTGAAGGTGTTGAAGAATTCTAGGTTCGCCCCAACCGTCGTCGCCCATCCGTTCGTATCATGCCAGACGAAATTGCCTCCAATGAACTGCTGGAGGTTGGTGTTGCGGAAATGCCGCCACATGCCGGCTGCCTCGAGATGCAGCCGCGTCCCGGACCACACGTCGCTGTCGTAGGCAGCCTTGGCGACCACGTCGGGCGTCCGGTTCGGCGTGCCAGGGATAGATCCAGTGTCGAACTGCGGTCCGAGCTGCGCATTGAAAGCGAACGGATAGATCACCTCGCCGGCACCGACATATTGCTGCGGATTCTCGACGCCGGCGCCGATGGTGAAATTCGGCGTCGCATGCCAGGCGAAGTGCGCCGCCGCCTGGCGCGCCCAGGGCAGGCCGACCTGATAGTTCTGGTCGATGTTGTTGGTCAGGAAAATGTCCGAGGGATCGGGACCCATCCCGTACCGGTTCGGCGTCAGCCAGCTATAGGTCTGACCGAAGGTCGTCTCGAACTGGCCGGCCTTTACATCGGCATAGGCAAGGCGCATGCGGAAGGTGTGGCTGTTTGAATTGACGTAGACGTTGGCGGGATCGTTGCCGTTGAAGTCGCCCTCGAAATAGCCGGTGAGATCGACGCCTCTGATGTTGCCGTGCGCGCGCAGGCCGAGCACCGAATTCTGTGCCGACAGACGCGTCTCGGTCATCTGACCCTGGATGGTATTGGAGAACGGGATCGTGCCGAAATTGGTCGTGGTCGCCGTCCCGGTGTTGGTGTTGCGGCTCACGCCCGTCAGCGCGAAATAGCCGACCGGTGCGATCTCGAAGCCGCCGACTTCGATGGAAGCGGCCTTGCGCGGCATCGGCGCGGAGCCGACAGGCGCGGCCGCCGGCGGCACCACGACGGACGCCGGGGCTGGACGGGCGTCCGTCGTGGCCACGCTCGCCGGCCGCGACTTCGATTTCAGCGCCTGCATGTCGCCGTCGGCAAGCACCCCCTTCTTGCGCAGGATCGCCACCAGGCGATCGCTCTGCTCGGCAGGTGGCGCGGAGGTAACCGCCCTGGCCTCGCTCGATGAGATCACGCCCTTGCTGGCAAGCAGCGAAAGCAGAGCCTCGGTATCGCCGGCCATGACGGATGTGTCGCCACACGCAGCAAACGCGGCGACCGCCGTCGTCGTGAGCAGCGCTTTGCGAATCCCGAGCCCCAACCTCATTCCAACTCCTCCAGAATCAGCTTCGATCGCGCCAAATTCGACGCGAGAGCGAACACCTATCCGCGCGAGGCCGTCACGCGCTCGGACTGGAAAGAACTGGATGGGACTGAAGCGAACTCGCCTTTCGCTTTGCCGGCAGTCGATGTATTGCGGCCACAGTGGACCAACGCGATTGAAATGGCGCCCCGGAATCCGCTATCAACGCGGATAGGCCCTCGAACTGCCGGACGATGGATCACGACTACGCAGCATGACCTCGCCTCCGCCGTTCTTCTCGCCCGCTCGAGCATCGACTGACGCATTTCCGGCCCGCCAGCGCCTCGCAATGTGGCGCGAGCTCTATGGGCGCAACATCGCGAGCGTCGACATCGAGCCGATCGGCGACGAGCCGTTTCATGCCAGCGTGACCTTTCAGGGACTGCCCGGCGTCGGGCTGGTCTCGGGATCGCGATCGCCTGCGCACTATCACGCCACGCGGCAACACCTTGCCCGCGCGAGGGACGGCTTCGGATTGTCGATGCTGATGAGTGGAGCTGCCACCACGCAGCAACTTGGCCGCGAGATCATCTGCCGGCCCGGCACGGCCTCGGTGATATCAGGCACCGATCCTTCGGTGAACACGATGCACAGCTTCGGCAGCTTCATCACCATCGTGCTGCCGCGGCCGGAAGTCTCGGCGCTCGTCCCGGATCTCGGCGCCGCCTATGCGCGGCAGATCCCGGCCGAGAACGGCGCGCTGCAGCTGCTGATCCGCTACGTACAGACCTTGCACGAGAGCGGCCCGCTCGAGGTCGAACTGGCGAAGGCCGCCGCGAACCACATCGTGGATCTCGCGGCACTTGCGATCGGCGCCAATGCCGATGCGGCGCACGAGGCGCGGCAACGCGGCGTTGCCGCCGCACGGCTGCAATCGATCAAGGCGGAGATCCGCGAACGCGTCGGCGACGGCGACCTCTCTGCTGCGACCATTGCCTTGCGGCACGGCGTGACGCCGCGTTACGTCCAGAAGCTGTTCGAACGCGACGGCACGACCTTCTCCGAGTTCGTCCTCGCCCGCCGGCTCGAGCGCGCTTTGCGCATGTTGCGCGACCCGGATTTTGCGGCACTGACGATCAGCGTGATCGCATTCGAATGCGGCTTCAGCGAGCTCTCCTATTTCAACCGCACGTTCCGGCGCGCCTACAACGCCACGCCATCGGACATCCGTCACGCGGCCCTGCGCCTGCGCTAGCCTGCCGTGGCAGTCGGGATCTCGCCCCCTCAGGTCATGCTGCCCGGCATGAAGCAGCGCACGCGCGGGTGGCCGTCGATATAGTGCTTCCACACCATGGTGCGGCCGATCTTGTTCGGCTCGGTGATGACGGCGCCGTCAGGCACCGTGACCCATTCGCTGTCGATGCGCACCCGGTAGTGGCCGCGATCGGACTCCCAGTCGACGTCGGCAATGATGTAACCGTCGGCGTCCGAGCAGCACTGCCCGTATTCGCTGTGCAGGCTCTCGAACCAGGGTTTGAGCGGCGAGTTGGCATAGCGCCCGTCGTCACGCGCGAGCGCCGATGTCGCCGGCAGCGTCGTCAAGCCGAGCAGCATTGCCGCGTACGGTCTTGCAAGTCTCATGTCGTCTCCGCGGATCAAGATCACCGCCGCAAGGGACAACACCGCCCGCCGTCTGTGCCGAAAGCGTCAGGCGCCGCGACAGCGACTCGTTTCCCCAACGGCTTTGGGACAGCTTTGCAAATCCGGAGCCAAGGTGCATTCCGGGGAACTACTGGCGCAAGGCACGCCCGGCATTCGTCTTCGGGCTGGTGTGGCCGCAATTGCGCACACGGGAGGGCGCTCCAGCATTCCAGAGACTGTACAAGGAATACGGAAGCACCGTTTCCCCGCTTTCGCGGGGAATGACTGCGACGTGTGGGGCTAACGGCGGTGAAAACGGAACAGGCGCGGGCGTACGTTACTGCTTCGGCGCCATCATCGCGCCGCCCTTCTTCGCCGCAGGTGCCGGCGGTTTCGCGGCGGCGGCTTGGGCGGGGAGATATTTGGCGATGATGGCCGGATCGATCTGCGCCATGTTGGTGTCCGGCAGGCGGGTCCAGGTCTCGTCCTTGCCGAGCAGCGAGATGCCGAGATAGCCGCGCAAGGTCAGCGTCTGCCCGTCCGGGCTGACCTTCATGTTGGCCTTCCAGATGTTGCCGTCGCGCGGATTGAGCACGTTGCCGCCCTCGTACTTCAAGCCCTCGCGCTTCATGTTGCGCACGAAGGAGATGCCGAGGATCGGCGCGTTCTTGCGGTCGTCCGCGCACTTGGCGCAGGTCTCGTTCGGATCGTCGCCGGGGCGCGGGAAGGTCTTGGCGATCACGCCTTCGAAGACCCCGTTGTGGTCGATGAAGAGAAACCATCCCACCGGCCTGCCGTCCTCGATCTTCTGCCAGAGGCCCGCAGCGGTGGGCTCAGGCGTCTGCGCCGAAGCCGGGCGCACCGCGCCGAGCGCGAGAGCGAGCGTGAGGAGCGAGAGCAGCCGAAAGCCGGGAAAGAGATTCCGCATTATGATCACCTTGCTAAGCCACGACTGGAGTGGCCGCAGACTACGGCGATTTCGCGAACGGTTCCAGCACCAGAAACATGGGGTATCGCCTCCCCGCCCCGGCAGCTCAGTTGACTCCGAGCTTCTTTTGCAGGCTGGAGGACGAGGTCGTGTACTGGAACACGAGCCGTTTGTCCGGATAGACGTAACGGTGGGCTTTTTGCGCCATCAGCGCGCCCTCGTGGAAACCGCAGAGGATCAGCTTGATCTTCCCCGGATAGGTGTTGATGTCGCCGATCGCGAAGATGCCGGGCACATTGGTCTCGAACGCGCTCGTCTCGACCGGCACCAGATTGTTCTCCAGCGCAATACCCCAGTTGGCCACCGGGCCGAGCTTCATGGTGAGGCCGAAGAACGGCAGCATGGTGTCGCAGGAAATTTCGGTCACGCTGTTGTCGTTGCCCTTGATTGTGGCGCCGGTGAGCTTGCCGTCCGCGCCGGACAGCGCGGTGACCTGGCCGAGTTTCAGATCCATCTTGCCGGATGCGACCAGCGCACGCATCTGCTCGACGCTGTGGGGCGCGGCGCGGAATTCGTCGCGACGGTGCAGCAGCGTCACGCGCTTGGCGACCGGATGCAGATTGAGCGTCCAGTCCAGCGCGGAATCGCCGCCACCGACGATCAGCACGTTCTTGTCGCGGAACGCCTCCATCTTGCGCACGGCATAGTGCACCGAGCTGCCTTCATAAGCCTCGATGCCCGGCACCGGCGGGCGCTTGGGCTGGAACGAGCCACCGCCCGCGCTGATCACCACCACCTTGCACTCGAACACCTTGCCGGTGTCGGTGGTGCAGCGAAACAAGGGATCGCCGATTTTTTCCACCGTCTCCACCATCTCGCCGAGATGGAAGGTCGGGTGGAACGGCTTGATCTGTTCCATCAGCGCGTCGGTGAGGCCCTGGCCGGAGACCTGCGGAATGCCGGGAATGTCGTAGATCGGCTTTTCCGGATAGAGCTCGGCGCACTGGCCGCCGACCTTGTCGAGGATATCGACGAAATGCACCTTCATGTCGAGAAGCCCAAGCTCGAAGGCGGCGAACAGACCGCAGGGGCCGGCGCCAATAATCAGCACATCGGTTTTGATCGCGTCGCTCATGTCGTCTCTTTGCCAGTGGTTATCGGTTGGACGGCGCCCGGCGGGCAGAGGAACCTTTCCTGTCTAGCCAACGGGGATGGATCAGGGAAGGCATAAAAGCGGGAGCGCCCCGCACGCAGGCCTACTTGCCGGGGCAGGATAACTGGGCTGTAAGAGCTAACGATATGACGGAGATCAATCGGTGAACGCGCCAACCCGCCTCGACACGACGCCGCGACTGGAGGACTTCCCCTACCGGCTCAGCGACAACGTGCGCTTCGGCGATCTCGATCCCAACCAGCACGTCAACAACGCGGTCTATGCAACCTATTTCGAGACCGGCCGCGTCACGCTGATGAAGAGCCCGCAATACGGGCTGACGCCGCCGGGCCTCGCCTGGATCATGGTGCGGCTCGACATCCATTTCCGCGCCGAACTGCACTGGCCCAACACCATCGAGCTCGGCCTCGGCGTCGTGAAACTGGGCCGGACCTCTGTGACCTTCGAGCAGGTCGTTTTTTCGGAAGGAAAGTGCATCGCGTCGGCGACGTCAGTCGGCGTCATGCTCGACGAGGCAACGCGGCGGCCGGCGCCCCTCACCGCCGAGATCATCGAGAGGCTCAGACCCTGGCACAAGCGCGGCATCGAGGTCGCGCTGCCGAGCACTTGATGGTCGAGCAGAATTAGGCCTGGCGCTCCGGCGTCGAGACTACGAGCCCGTCGAGTTCGTCGCTCACCTTGATCTGACAGGACAGACGCGAGTTCGGGCGCACGTCGAAGCCGAAGTCGAGCATGTCCTCTTCCATCGGCGTCGGGCTGCCGACCTTCTCGCGCCAGGCTTCATCGACATAGACATGGCAGGTCGCGCAGGCACAGGCGCCGCCGCATTCGGCCTCGATCCCGGGAATGCTGTTGCGGATGGCGGCTTCCATCACGGTCGCGCCGTTCTCGATGTCCACCGTGCGGGTTTCACCCTTGTGGTCGATGAAGTGAATCTTGGCCATGTGTGCTCGTGCTGCCGGGATTTCTTGGAATAAGGGAGGGTCCGGGCTGTCCTATAACGGGTCGATCCGGCCTGCGCTAGTGCGCACAGCCACGGGTCCCCGCGGGATCTCGGCTCAGGCCTTGCGGTTCGCCTCGATGGCGGCGCGGACCTCGGCCACCGCCTCTTTCAGCGCGGCGAAGGCGCTGGACGGGTTGTCGCCGGTCCGGATCGCGGCCTCGAGGCCGGCGGCAGCATCGGCCACCGCAAAGGCGCCGATCCCGCGCGCGGACCCCTTGAGCTTGTGGGCGAGCGCGCCCGCCTCGGCCGGCAGCGCCGCCATCGCGGCGATCAGGCGGACCGACTGCTCGGCAAACATCGCGAGCACTTCCTGTTCCAGCTCGGCATCGCCGAGCGTCATGCGTGCGAGATGGTCGAGGTCAAGGGGGCTTTCGAGGGGTGCAAGCGGCGGCGAAGGCATCCAATCCATCCGTTGCAGTTCAGGCGTCATGGCGACAGGCCCCCCGGCATCGCGCGGCGCTCCCCGATCGAGCAGCGAGCTTTGCCCAACCCAAGCATGGAAATGGTTAACGAAGTGTTTGGATCCGCTTGCGTAATTCTGCCCGTTTATTGACGAAAAGTTGCCGCAATCGGGCGAGTTCCGTGGAGAATTCCATTTAATGCTAAGGCGTTACGGCCCGATCCTGTTAACGATGATTAAGAATGTCTTAATCGCGGGCATTTCATTCGCGACGCTCTGCCAATAGGATGTTGCGGAAATTGGCGGACAAGCCGTTCGGGTGGGGACGGCTGGCGATCCGCCTTAGCGGCATGATCCGGTCTGTGGGCTTGCGTGGCGCGCGGGGCTCGCGATGGGCGTGTACAAGTAACGAGGGCTCGGACTGAACATGGCGAACACTCCCAAGAAGGTCAAAGACCCCACTGAAGTGGCACTCTCTGCGATCCAGGAAGCCCTGAACATCAGCGACACGGCTGCCGATACCAGCCGCGCTGCATCTGCAGCGCGGAGCGACGCGGTGCCTCCCGTGACAGCGCCAGCGCCTCCCGTGTTCGACGATTCCGCCTTCGAGCCGCGTCCGGCCGCCAATGAGCGCGCGGTGTTCGAGCCGATCGAGGAGCCGCGCACCTCGCACCGCGCGGCCAATGACGACCGCGAGACCATCGGCCAGCTGCTCCAGGCGCTGCAGAAGGGCCGCCCTGCCCGCAGCGTGTACACCTTCGCGACCGTGTTCGCCGGCATCTGGCTCGCGGCCTGCGCTGCGCTGAGCGTCGGCTTCCTGCCCTCGATCCAGGCCGCCATGGGCCAGAGCGGCGGCGTGCTGGTCATCGCCGGCCTGATCGCGATGTTCTTCGCGCCGATCATGCTGTTCTACTTCCTCGCGAGCCTCGTCTGGCGCGGCCAGGAAATGCGCATGATCGCGCAGGCAATGGCGCAGGTGGCGATGCGCTTCTCCGAGCCGGAAGGCTCCGCCTCCGACTCCATGGTCACCGTCGGCCAGGCGATCCGCCGCGAGGTCGCGGCCATGGGCGACGGCATCGAGCGCGCGATCGCGCGCGCCGGCGAGCTCGAGACCCTGGTCGCCAACGAGGTCGCGGCGCTGGAACGCGCCTATTCCGACAATGAAGTGCGCATTCGCGCCCTGCTCCAGGACATCGCGCATCAGCGCGACAACCTGGTCGGCCAGGCCGAGCAGGTCCGCAGCGCCATCTCGGGCGTGCAGATCGACCTGCGCCACGACATCGCGCTGATCTCGGACGCGATCGCCTCGCGTGTCGACGAGGTCGCCAAGAGCATCACCGGCGCGCTGGAAGAGCGCGGCGCCCACATCACGAGCGCACTGAGCAACGCCGGCGACAACATGATCCTCGCCCTCGGCGAGCGCGGCGGCGACCTGCTCGACCGCCTCGAGGAGGCCAGCAACGAGACCACGCGCGCCGTGCTCGACGCCAGCGAGCGGCTGACCACCAGCCTCAACTTCAAGACCGGCCATGTCCACGACGAGTTCGTCGACCTCGCCGACCGCGTCCACGAGATGCTCAACGAGCGCATCGACCGCATCACCGGCGAGTTCGAGCAGCGCTCCGCCGCGATCGTCGATGGCATCTCGGAGCGGACCGAGCAGGTGCACGACTCCCTGAAGAATTCGTCCGACTCGCTGCTGCTCGAGCTCGAGCTGCGCAGCAACGACCTGTCCGCCAAGATCGACGACGCCGGCAACCGGCTCGCCGGCCAGATCATGACCTCCGGCGACAAGGCCAGCGAGGCGCTCGACGCGACCGTGAACACGCTGGTCGCCAAGGTCGTGAGCCAGACCGAGACCGCACACGACTCGCTGTCGCTCCAGATGAGCGCGTTCGACGAGCTGGTGAAGAACCAGGGCTCGGAGCTGGTCGAGAAGTTCGCCCGCGACTCCGGCACGCTGGGCGCGCTGATCACGCGCCACATCTCCGAGTTCGACCGCACCGTGAAGACCTTCGGCGGCGAGATCGTCGATCGCATGGGTCAGCGCACGCAGGACATCGCCGAGAGCCTGAAGACCTATGTCGAGAATTTCGACACCCGCGTCACCTCCAACAGCGGCCAGATCACCGCGGCGCTCGACCAGCGCCTGGTGCAGTTCGAGACCACGCTGGGCGAACGCGTCAGCAACCTCGACACCTCGCTCAACAGCAAGATCGCAAACCTCGACTCCACCATCGACGGCCACATCAAGACCTTCGACGACCAGCTCGGCGGCCGCGTCGGACTGCTCGAACAGTCGTTCGATACCCGTGCGAGGGCAGTCACCGACACCATCGACAGCCGCCTCGACACGCTGGCGACGTCGCTGACTGACGGCGCCACGCAGGCGATCCAGTCGATCGACTCCCGCCTCACCCACCTTGCGACGTCGCTCACCGACGGCGCCTCACAGACGATCCAGTCGCTCGATGCGCGGCTGACCCACCTCACGACGACGCTCACCGGGGGCGCATCGCAGGCGCTCGATTCCATCGACGCCCGCCTCACCCATCTGACGGCCACACTGACCAACGGCGCATCGCAGGCCGTGCAGTCGATCGATACGCGCCTCACCCTCCTGACCTCGACGCTCACGGACGGCACCGCGCAGGCGATCGAAGCGGTCGACCGCCGTATCGCCGGCGTCACCGAGACCATCGACGGCCGCAGCCTGCACCTGACCGACACGGTCACGGCGCGCTTTCAGGAGATCCACCACGCCATCGAGACCAAGGTCGGTTCGGTCGCCAACGACATCGACGTTCGCGTGGCCCAGTTCGAGGACCTGCTCGGCTCACGTGTCGAGGCCGTCGCCGGCCGCATCGAGAGCAGCGGACGCCAGGCCAGCGACGACCTGATGTCTCGCTCCGAGATGATCTCCACCGCGATCCGCTCGCACGTTGAGGACGCCGAGCGCTCGCTCACGAACCTCGTGGTCAACACCAGCGAGACCATCCAGACCGGTGCGCGCACTGCCCAGCAGTCGCTGATGACGGTCTCCTCCGACGTCAACGCCCAGCTCAAGATGACCTCGGCCGAGGTCGAGCGCGCGCTGACCGCGGTCGGCACGGGTGCCGCGAACTCGATCCTCTCCAGCGCCCGCGAGGCGCAGTCGACCCTGGTCGGGGCATCGAGCGAAGCATCGAATCAGATCAAGGCCCTGTCGGCCGACATCGACCGCACGCTGTCGGCAGCGGGAGCGGCGACTGCCGCCTCGATTCTCGCCGGCGCACGCGAGGTGCAGACCACGCTTGTGACCGCCTCCTCGGATGCCGCCAACCACGTCAAGACGCTCACCGCCGACGTGCAGCGCTCGCTGTCGATGGCCGGCGCCACCACGGCCGAGACGATCACCGCCGGCGCACGCGATGCGCAGGGCACGCTGATCGCGGCCTCGACCGAGACCGCCAACCAGATCAAGGCGCTGTCCTCGGACGTCCAGCGCTCGCTCTCGATGGCTGGCACTTCGACGGCCGAGACCATCACGGCCGGCGCCCGCGAGGCCCAGACCACCCTGGTCACCGCGTCCTCGGACGCGGCGAGCCAGGTCAAGTCGCTCGCGGTGGAAGTGCACCGCTCGCTCTCGCAGGCCGGCCAGTCGACCGCCGAGACGATCACGGCCAGCGCCCGCGACGCCCAGAGCACCCTGCTCGCGGTCTCCGCCGAGCAAACCGGCCAGGTCCGCTCGCTCGCGGCCGAGATGCAGCGCGCGCTGGCGACCGCCGGCGGCGCCACCATCGAGGCGCTCACCAGCGGCGTGCGCGAGGCCCAGGGCACGCTGATCTCCGCTTCGACCGACGCGGCGAGCCAGATCAAGTCGCTGACCACGGATATCGAGCGCACGCTGACCGCGGTCGGCGCCGACACCGCCTCGACGATCCTCAACAGCGCACGTGAAGCGCAGACGTCGCTGACCTCGACGTCGGCGGACGCCGCGAGCCAGATCCGCACGATCTCGACCGAGATCGAGCGCGCGCTCAGCACGGCCACCACCAACGCGACCAACGACATCCAGACCAGCGCGCTCAACGCCCAGAATGCGCTGATCTCGGCCTCCAACGAGGCGAGCTCGCGGGTCAAGTCGAGCTCGGCCGACGTCGAGCGCTCGGTGCTCGCCGCCAGCAGCAGCTTCGGCCAGGCCATGACCGGCAAGACCGACGAGATCGTCACCTACGTGCAGCAGCAGGCCGACCGTCTCTCGAACATGATCGACGCCAAGCGCGGCGCGCTGGTCGATGCGATCGGCTCGAAGACCAGCCAGCTCACGCTCGACATCGACCGCGTCACGTCGGACGCGCTGAAGTCGATCGAGACGCGCGGCCAGGCGTTCTCGCAGACCATGATGGGCAACGGCTCGGAAGTGGCCCGCACCATCAACGCGGCGAGCGAAATCGCCACCGGTGCGGTCAGCAAGTCGCTCAAGGACCTCGAGCAGGCCTCCCGCTCGGCGATCGACCAGTCGCGCCAGGTCTCGATCGCAGCCGTCACCGAGATGCAGGAAACCAGCAAGATCCTGCGCACCGACACGGTCGCCCTGTTCGAGCGGCTGCGCGAAGGCAACATCCTCCTCCAGGAGGTGCTGACCGGTGCGCACGACAACCTCAACTCGCTCGAACGGGCGCTGGTGACGCGCGTCGCAGACTTCGTCTCGGCGATGAACGACGTCACTTCGCGCAACGGCGCTGCGACGCAGAACCTGGAAGACCAGCTCAACGTGTTCAACACCAAGACCACTAGGGCGCTCCAGGATCTCGGCGAGCTGTCGACCCAGTTCGACGCCCACGGCAAGGCGCTGGTCGATGCCGCTTCTGTGGTCGAGCAGAGCAACAAGAACACCACCGCTTCGCTTGCCGAGCGCAAGCAGGCGCTGGAATCGCTCGTCACCACGATCGACCTGCGCACGGCCGATCTCGACCAGCGGCTTTCGCGCTTCACCGGCCTGCTCGATGAATCGCTCGCCGCCGCCGAAGAGCGTGCCCGCGACATCGCCCGCGTCGTGGCGGAGACCGCCGGCGCCGGTTCGGCCGCGATCACCCGCCAGTTCGAGGCGGTGCGGTCCGCGTCCGAGGAGGAGCACCGGCAGACCATCGAGGCCATGCACGACATCTACCGCCAGACCACGGACGAGGCGGATGCGATGTTCAAGCAATCGACGGAGAAGTTCTCCAACCTCGTCTCCAGCATGAAGCAGATGGCGTTCGAGATGCACAACGAGCTCGAATCCACCCGCAACGAGCTGCGCCGCGGCGTGCTCGAGATGCCGCAGGAGGCCGCCGAGAGCACTGCGCAGATGCGCAAGGTGATCGTCGACCAGATCGAGGCGCTCGCCGAGCTCAACCGCATCGTCGCTCAGCATGGCCGCGGTCTCGACGTCTCGACAGCGGGTCGCGCCACGGCCCAGCGCCAGGAAGAGCCGCTGCTGGCAGCAGCCGTCGGCGGCCGCAGCACCGAAACGCGCGCGCGCGAGAGCGCCAGCGCCTCGACCCTGCCGCCGCCGGACCTCGGCGTGCCCGCTTCGCGCCGCACCGAGGCTCCCCCGGTCGCGCCCGGCGGCAATGACCAGGGCCGTGACGGCTGGCTGTCGGACCTCTTGAACCGCGCCGACACCGGTCCTGCTGCTCCGGCTCCCGTCGGACGTGAGGCTCAGCGCGGCCGCGCTGCGACTCCGCAGCAGCCGCAGGCCCCGCAGAATGGTGGCAATCCGCTGGAGTCGCTGTCGCTGGACATCGGCCGGCTGATGGACCGCAATCTCGCCTCCGAGATGTGGGACCGCTACCAGCGCGGCGAGAACAAGGCCTTCACCAAGCGCCTCTACACGCCCGCAGGCCAGAAGGCCTTCGACGAGGTCGCCCGCAAGTACCGCGCCGACCGCAACTTCAAGGGCACGGTCGACCGCTACATCAGTGAGTTCGAACGCCTGCTCGACGAAGTCGCCCGCGACGGCCGTGGCCCGCAGGAGCTGCGCAGCCACCTGACCTCGGAAACGGGTCTGGTCTACACCCTGCTCGCACACGCGGCGGGACGGCTGGGCTAAGCGGCAAGGCTCGCGAACAACACAATGAAAACGGAGGCCTCGCGGCCTCCGTTTTGTTTTGAGGTGAAGACTTAAGTCCCGCCAGGCTGGCCGAATGACAACCGCTCGGCCAGGACGGCGGCCTGGGTGCGCGAGCCAACGCCTAGCTTGCGCAGGATGGTCGAGACATGGCCCTTCACGGTCTGCTCGGCGATATCGAGCTCGCCCGCGATCTGCTTGTTGAGCTTGCCTTCGACGATCATCGCGAGAATGCGCAGCTGCTGCGCCGACAGCGAGGCCATTCGCGCCGCAAGCTCGACATCGGCGCTCTGGATCGAGCCGCGGCCGCCGACATTGAGCGGCATCCAGATCTCGCCGGC
This sequence comes from Bradyrhizobium sp. Cp5.3, assembly GCF_000426265.1. Classification (NCBI taxonomy): domain Bacteria; kingdom Pseudomonadati; phylum Pseudomonadota; class Alphaproteobacteria; order Hyphomicrobiales; family Nitrobacteraceae; genus Bradyrhizobium; species Bradyrhizobium sp. Cp5.3. The sequence goes on from NZ_AUFA01000010.1 coordinate 326,680, forward strand.
CAGGATCTTCGTGATCGCCTCCGCCATCTCGGGCAGGCTGAGCGATTTCGGGATGTAGCCGGATGCGCCATAGGCAATCGCCCGGCGGATCGTGGCGGCATCCTGCCGCGCCGAGATGATCGCGACCGGCACCGTCGGGAATTGCGCCGACAGGATGAACAGCGCGGCGAATCCCTGAATGCCCGGCATGGTCAGGTCCCAGAGGATCAGGTCGATCTCGTCGGACTGGGCCGACAGCACGCCTATCGCCTCGTCGAGCGATTGGCAGGCGACGATGTCGAGATCGGGCAGCACGGTCGACAGCGCGCTGCGGAGCGCAGCCTGTACCAGCGGATGATCGTCGCCGATGAGGATGCGCATGGTTACGCCGAAGAGGCTCCCTGTTTCGTCCCGAACTGCCGGCTCAAGGCTTCGCCGCCGAGGAAGCGCCGCAGCGCTGCCGGCTTGACCGGCTTCGACAGGACCTCGCAGCCGCGCGCCCTCGCCTCCTTGCGCACCGCCTCGCCGCGATCTCCGGTGACGACGAGCGCGCAGATGCCGCGCCCCGACTTCTGCCGCAGATCGTCGAGAAAGTCCAAGCCGCTACGCTCCCCGTCGAGATGATAATCGAGCAGCACGACATCTGGCGGGCTCGCCGCGGCGGCAGCCATCGCCTTGGCGGCGTCCGTTGCGACCAGCACGCGATGCCCCCAGCCGCCAAGCAGCGCCGTCAGGCCATCGAGGATCGCCGCATCATTGTCGAGACACAGGATCGTCAGTGGCTGCTCCGCCACCGCCGGCGCTACAGTCGCCGCCTTGCGCTGAAGCGGAACGCCCGGCCCCCGCGCGATTGGCACCGTGACGGCAAAGCACGAGCCATGTCCCGGGCGCGAACGGACATCGACGGGATGGCCCAGAAGCCGCGAGACGCGATCGACGATCGCGAGCCCAAGGCCCAGCCCCTTCTCCGATCCGGGCACGAGGCGCTGAAACTCCTCAAAGATCCGCTTCTGGTCCTCCGCGGCGATGCCGACGCCAGTATCCCAGACCTCGATGCGCAGATCGCCGCCGCGCCGCCGGCAGCCGAGCAGGATGCGCCCCTTGGGCGTGTAGCGAAGCGCATTCGACAGCAGGTTCTGCAATATCCGTCGCAGGAAATGCGGATCGCTGTTCACCGCAAGGTGGCAATCGACGACGCGAAGGACGAGCCCGCGTTCACGCGCCATCGCCGAGAATTCCACGTTCAACTGCACGAGCATATCCGCGATCGGAAAGTCGAACGGCTCGGCCCGAACGGCGCCGGCATCGTAGGAGGAGATGTCGAGCAGCCTGTCCAGCACGTGCTCGGTCGAGCGCAGCGCGGTGATGGCGCTGCCCGCGAGGGTGCGCTCCTTCTCGGCTGTACCGGCTTGCGACGAGGCATGCAGACTCTCGTCGAGCGCGGACAGGAACAGGCGCGCCGCGTTGAGCGGTTGCAGCAGATCGTGGCTGGCGGCCGCCAGGAAACGGGTCTTGCCGAGATTGGCCTGCTCGGCCTCCGCCTTCGCCTGCTCGAGCGCCTCGGTCCGCTCACGGACGCGCAGCTCGAGATCCTCGTTGGCGCGCCGCAACGCTTCCGCGGCGCGGTGACGCTCGGTCACGTCGGTGTAGGTCGAGACATAGCCGCCCTCGGCGACGCGATCGTAGACGATCTCGAGCACCGTGCCGTCCGGCCGCTTGCGCTCGTACAAATAGGGCCAGCTCTGCGTGGCGACGTCGCGATTGACGAGGAGCGCGGCGAATTCGGACGCGGCATATTCGCCGCGCTCGACGTTGAAGGCGATGAGGTCCGCGAGCGAAAGGCCGACGCGCACGAAATCCGGCGGCAGGTCGAGCAACGCGATGAAACGGCCGTTCCAAGCCGTGATGTTGAAGTCGGCGTCGAACGCGCAGATGCCCTGCGGCACGCTCTCGAGCGTGCTCTGCAGGAGGCTGCGGTTGAAGCGTAGCGCCTCCGACGCCTCGTCGAGCATCGCCATCGCCGCCCGCCGCGACAGCGAGTGCCCTTCCAGGGAGGCCGCGATCACCACGCGCGCCGATGCCGCGCCGATCGCCCCGGCAAGAAGGTTCTCGGTGAATCGGATCGAGTCGAGATCGACGAAACCCGATGAATCAAGGCGTGGCCCGGCGCCCGACGAGCGAGCAGCGATATAGCTGTCGAAGGCGGCCGCGCCGCGCTCAGCACCGACAAAGCGCAGCGCAAGCGCGCGGAGATCGTCGAGGCGCACCACCACGCGTGAGGACAGCTTTGGGATCGACTCGCGGACGACGCCATCGGCGAACGCCGCCGCCTGGTTGCGCTCGACGGTCGATTGCCGCCCGAGCGCCGAGAACATCAGGAAGCAGACGAGGTTGGCGCCGAGACTCCAGAGCGTGGCATGCGAGATCGGGTCGACCCCTTCGAGGCCGAATAGCGCGTTGGGCCTGAGGGAAGCGAACTGCCATGGGCCTTGGCGAACGATCTCCTCGATCGCGGGCCAGAGCGGCGCAGCCGAGGGGAGCAGCAGCGTATAGGCCCAGATGCAAAGTCCGACCGCGATCCCGATCGCCGCGCCGGTCTTGTTGGCACGCTGCCAGAACAGGCCTCCGACGAACGCCGGCCCGAATTGCGCGACCGCGACGAACGACAGGAGTCCGATCACGGTGAGCGGGTACGCCTGGTTGACCAGGCGGTGCATGAGATAAGCGAGCAGCAGGATGCCGAGGATCGAGAACCGGCGCACGGCGACCAGCACCGAAGTCATCGGCCGGCTCTCCGCGCGCAGGCCGAAGAATCTCGAGCGCAGCAGCAGCGGCATGATGACGTCGTTGCAGAGCATGGTGCTCAGCGCGACGGAGGTCATGATCACCATGCCGGTGGCGGCAGACAGTCCGCCCAGGAAGGCGATCAGGCTGATGGTGCTTGCATTCGCCGCGATCGGCAGCGAGATGACGTAGGTGTCGGGGTCCATCATCGCGCCGAAGCGGTTGAGCCCGGCCGCGGCGATCGGCAGGATCAGCAGGCTGAACAGCGCAAGATATGTTGGGTAGAGCCACGCCGCGGTGCGCGTGTGGCTCGGCGCCTCGTTCTCGACGACCGCGACGTGAAATGCCTGCGGCAGGCACAGGAAGGCGATTGCCGAGATGATGATCGTCGAAGGCCAGACCGGCTGCGTGGGATCGAAGGTCAGGATGCTCCCCAGTTGCGGATCCGATTGAAACTGCGACAGCAGAGCGACCGGCCCGCCGGACAGGCCGAACAGCACGAACAGCGCGACGATCAGGAAGGCGACCAGCTTGACCACGCTCTCGAAGGCGATCGCCAGCATCAAGCCGCGATGATGCTCGCTGGCGTGGACGTGCCGGACACCGAACACGATCGCGAACAGCGCCATCGATGCGGCGACACCGAAGGCGGAGTCCTGCCAGAACTGCAGCGCCTCGCCGCCGGCCCGCTCCGGCTGCAGGATCAGATAGTCAAAGCTCTTGCCGACAGCCTTGAGCTGAAGCGCGATATAGGGAAGCACGCCGAGCAGCGAAGCGAGCGTCACGAAGGCCGCAAGCACCTGGCTTTTGCCGTAGCGCGCGGCGATGAAGTCCGCGATCGAGGTGACGTTCTGCGCCTTCGCAATCGCGATCACCTTGGACAGCAAGGTCTGGCCGAACAACAGCACCAGCGTCGGGCCGATATAGATCGTGGCGAAGTCCAGGCCGCTGGTGGCGGCGCGGCCGACCGATCCGTAGAAGCTCCACGAGGTGTTGTAGACCGCAAGCGTCAGGCAATAGCTGATCGCGGCCGCCCAGGATTTTGGCGAAACCAGCGGTCCGTCCACGCTCCGCCGATCGCCCCACCAGGCAATCAGGAACAGCGTGGTCACATAGCCGGCTGCGACCGCGAGAACGAACCACGCCTGCAAGACATCCTCACTCGAGACCGATCCGCCCACCCACGCGCGGGGTGCGGAACGCGGGCGGATACTAGAGCGTTTTCAATCGCGTGGAAGGCACTTTTCAGCCATCGGATAAATCAGACCGGCGGCCGGGTGTCCGGCCGCCGGTTGGAGTTTGACCTCAGGCCGCCTCGCGCGACAGCCGCGCCTGCGGCAGGCCCTTGAGCACGAGGTTGACCACGACGGCGACGACGATGTTCAGCGCGAGCGCCAGCACCCCGGTGTAGACCGCAACCGTGCCGGCGCCGAAGTCGATGCCGTGCAGCGGCTTCAGCCCGTCCGACCAGGCGAGCCATGATCCGCCGGCAAGACCGACGGCCCAGCCGGCCAGCAGCGCCGGGCTCGAGAACCAGTTCAGGTACAGGCCGAACACCAGCGCCGGCAGCGTCTGCAGGATCCAGAGGCCCCCGAGCAGCTGCAGGTCGAGCGCGAACTGCGTCGGCATCAAGAGGATCGCGAGCAGCGCGCCGACCTTCACCAGCATGGAGGTGATCTTGGCGACTTTCGCCTCACCCGCCGGCGTCACCTTCGGATCGACCCACACCTTCCAGAAGTTGCGGGTGAACAGGTTGGCCGCACCGATGCTCATGACGGCGGCCGGCACCAGCGCTCCGATTGCAATCGCCGCGAACGCAAAACCTGCGAACCAGCTCGGGAATAGCGTCTTGAACAGCTCCGGCACGACGTCGTTGTTGCTCGCGAGCTTGAGGCCCGCGGCATGGCCCATGTAGCCCAGCAGCGCAAGCAGGCCGAGCAGGAGCGTATAGGCCGGAAGCAGCATCGCATTCTTGCGAATGGTGTTGCCGCCCGAGGACGCGAAGATGCCGGTCAGCGTGTGCGGATACATGAAGGCGGCGAGCGCCGAGCCGAGCGCCAGCGACGCGTAGGGCACGATCTGCGCCGGCGACAGCAGGATGCCGCCCGAGCCTTTCGCTGCGAACGCCGTATCCGCCGCGGTGAAGATCGCGCCATAGCCGCCGAGCTTGGATGGCACGATCGCGATCGCGGCGATGACCACGATGTAGATCATGATGTCCTTGACGAAGGCGATCAGCGCTGGTGCGCGCAGGCCCGACGAATAGGTGTAGAGCGCCAGCACCAGGAACGCGAGGACGAGCGGCACCTCACCGTTCAGGCCGAGCGCCTTGATCGCCACCTCCATGCCGATGAGCTGAAGCGCGATGTAGGGCATCGTCGCAAGCACGCCAGTGGCAGCAACGGCAAGCTCGAGCCCGCGCGAACCGTAAGCGCCGCGCACCACGTCGCCCGCGGTGACGTAGCCGCGCTCCTTGGCGACCTTCCACAACACCGGCATCACCGCGAACACGAAGGGATAGACGATGATGGTGTAGGGAAGCGCGAAGAATCCGTAGGCGCCGACCGCATAGACGAGCGCAGGGACGGCGATCACGGTGTAGGCGGTGTAGAAGTCGCCGCCGACCAGGAACCAGGTGATCCAGGTCCCGAACTTGCGGCCACCAAGGCCCCATTCGTCGAGATGGGCGAGCGTCTCCGGCTTGCGCCAGCGCGAGGCGACGAAGCCCATGCCGGTGACGAGGATGAACAGGACGAGGAATACGGCGAACGCCGCGCTATCGACATTAGTCAGCACGGCGCACGCTCCTGTAGACGATGTAGGTGAGCAGCGAGGTCAGCGGCACCCAGGCGAGCTGATACCAGTAGAAGAATGGGAAGCCGAACAGATGGGGCTCCCGGATATTGTAGAACGGCACGATCATCAGACCGATGAACGGCAACAGCAGCAGCAGACGTATCACGCTCTCCTCCCCTGTGAGTGAAGTCGACGCGCTTTTCGTGAAGCGCGCCTTGAGCGCGATATAGCTGACAATATCCGCCAGCCCCTCCCCCTACCTTGGCTCGGCCAGACCCCCATACTTTCGTATCGCCGCCTCACGAATGGAGCAGCGCGCACGACATGGTCATCGCGCGAGGCTGATGCCTGGCGCGAGGGACGACTAAAGGGCGGATGGGGACCGCTACTGCCGCTTGCGCTCGTTCGACGGCGCGGGCCTCGGCGGCTCGGCCGGTGGCGGAGCAGCCTGCGTGCTGTTGCTGGCGCCGAACAGCACGCGCGTCGGGTTGCGGTCGAAATTATTCACGGCACGGCTGATGTCGCCGAGCGTGCGGCGGCCGTCGGACATCAGCGCGCCGGAGCGCTTGTCGAAGTCATCGGCAAGCTCGCGGATCGACTTCACTGCCTGGAACAGCTCGCCACCGTCCTTGCCGCCGGCGAGCGTGTTGAGGCCGAGCATGAGATTGTCGGCCTTGAGCATCACGCCGTCGACCTTGGCCATGACGGCGTCGACCCTCTCGGAGTTGCGCGCGAGCGAGGTTGTGAAGGTCTCGAGATTCTTCAGCGACTTCTTCACCGACTCCTGATTGTCGGCAACCAGCTTGTTGATGTTCTGCAGCGTGCCGCGGATCGCCTCGGTGACGTCCTGGAGCTTGTTCGGATCGGCGGTCAGCGTCGGGATGCCATCCTCGTCGAGCGCCGGCGGGGGCGCAGCCTCCTCGCCGCCCTTCAGCGAGATCGCGGCAACGCCGGTCAGGCCCTGGAATTCAAGGCCGACCAGGGTGTCCTTGCGGATCGGGGCGTTGTTCTCGACCATGGCGAGTGCAACAACCCGCCGCGGGTTGTCGAGCTTCACCGAGACGACTTCACCCACCCTGATACCGTTGAAATTGACACTGCCGCCGTTACGCAGGCCGGCCGCGGGGCCCTCGAAGACCACGCGCAGGGGGCTGCGCTGCTTGGTGGTGTGCAGCGACTGGAACCACAGCACGAAGCCGATCGCCGCGGCGATCACCGCCAGCGTGAACGATCCAATCAGTACGTAATTCGCCCGCGTTTCCATCAGGTGCTCCGGCTACTCAACCCAGGTACTCAACCCATGACCGCGCGGGCGCGCTTGCCATGAAAATACTGCCTCAGCCAGGGATGTTGCGAGGCCTGCATGTCGGCCATCGACCCTGCCGCAATGATCTTACCGTTCCCTAAAACGGCGATGCGGTCACAAGCTGTGTAAAGGCTGTCGAGGTCGTGCGTTACCATGAAAACCGTCAGACCCAAAGTGCGCTGCAGGGTCCTGACCAGCTCGTCGAAATCGCCGGCGCCGATCGGATCGAGGCCCGAGGTCGGCTCATCCAGGAACACGAGGTCCGGATCGAGCGACAGCGCGCGCGCCAGCGCCACGCGCTTGATCATGCCGCCGGAGAGTTCGGACGGGAAGCGTTCGGCCACTTCAGGCTTGAGGCCGACCATGGTGAGCTTGGCCATGGTGATCTCGTCCATCAGCCGCTGCGAGACCCGCAAGTATTCGCGCATCGGAAACTGGATGTTCTGCCTGACGGTCAGCGAGGAGAACAGCGCGCCCTGCTGAAACAGCACGCCCCAGCGCCGCTCCACGCCACGACGCTGCGCGCCACCGGACGCATCGAGGTCGACGCCGAACACCTCGATGCTGCCGGCGACCTTCGGCACGAGGCCGATGATGGTGCGCGTCAGCACCGATTTGCCCGCGCCCGACGGGCCGACGAAGCCGAGGATCTCGCCGCGCTTGACGTCGAGATTGAGGCCGTCGAGCACGCGCGTCGCGCCGAACTGCACGGTGATGTCGCGGACGCGGACGATGGGGTTCTGGATCTCGCCTGCCATCGTCACATTCCGATCGATGCGAAGAAGATGGCGAAGACGCCGTCCATGACGATGACGAAGAAGATGCCCTTCACCACCGACGAGGTCGTGTGCTGTCCGAGCGACTCCGCGCTGCCTTGCACCGCCAGCCCCTCGACGCAGGCGACGATGCCGATCACGGCTGCCATCACCGGTGCTTTCACGATGCCGACGATGAAATGGTCGATCGAGATGGCATCGCGCAGGCGCAATAGAAAGGCTTCGGGATCGACGCCGCCATAGAGCCAGGCGACCAGGCCACCGCCATAGAGCGCCGCCATGGCGCCGAGGAAGGCGAGGATCGGCAGCGCCAGCACCAGCGCCAGCATGCGCGGCAGCACCAGCACCTCGATCGGATCGAAACCCATGGTGCGCAGCGCGTCGATCTCCTCGCGCATCTTCATCGAGCCGAGCTCGGCGGTGTAGGCGCTCCCCGAGCGGCCCGCGACCATGATCGCGACCAGCAGGACGCCGATCTCGCGGAGCACCAGCACGCCCAGCATGTCGACCACGAAGATGTCGGCGCCGAACCTGCGGAAATGGAAGATGCCCTGCTGGGCGATGATGCAGCCGATCAGGAAGGTGATCAGCACAATGATCGGCACCGCGCGCCAGCAGACCTGCTCCAAATGATGCACGGTCGAGGTCAGGCGCAGCGAGCGTGGATGGATCAGCACGCGGCCGCTTGCCGCGAGCACGGCGCCGAGCATGTCGACGAGGCCCGCCACGGTGCCGGCAACGCCAGAAACGGCCCGGCCGATCTGCTCCAGCATGCCGGTGATCGTGACCGCGCTGGTCTCGACGACCGGCGTCGCCCTGACCCGGCGCACCTCGTCGACGAGGCTGGAATAGTTGGTGGAGAGGCCCGCGATCTGCGCCTCGACGGCGCCTTGCGTCAGGCTGCGGCGCAGCCGCTCGATCAGCCACGCGCCGAACGTGTCGAGCTTGGCGACGTCGGAGACATCGATGAAGATGCTCTGCGGGCTGCCGGCAAGCTTTTCGGCGTCGGCGACCATCCGCTCCAGGACCGGCGCGAAGCTCGCGGTCCACGTTCCGGTGGCGCAGAGTGCCAGCGCGTTGCCTTTCGCAATCCGTTCGAGTTTCGGATCGCCGCTCAAGATGTCCGCTCCTGTGCCGAGGCATCGGAGGCGGAGGAATAGAGATGGTTGCGCACGCGCCCCTACCTGGAGAAGGTACCCCCAACTGGCCATTGTTAGTTGCAAGAGGTAATCAGCCGGTTCAGAAATTGCCAGAGTTCAAAATGACTTCCAGCAAAGTTCCGGTCCTCTCGGTCCGAATCGAGCGCTTTCCGATCGCGGGAACCTTCACGATCAGCCGAGGCGCCAAGACGGAGGCCGTCACTGTTGTGGCGGAAGTGAGTCGGGACGGCCTGACCGGCCGCGGCGAATGCGTGCCCTATCCCCGTTATGGCGAGACCCCCGAGGCAACGCTCGGCGCAATCCAGGTCATGCAGCAGGCAGTTGCGGGCGGACTCACCTGGCAGGCCCTGCAGGCCGCCATGCCGCCAGGAGCGGCCCGCAACGCGCTGGATTGCGCCCTGATTGATTTGGAGGCCAAGGCAGCGGGTGTCCGGGCCTGGAACCTGCTGGACCGCCCGGTGCCGGCCGAGCGCACCACGGCCTACACGATCTCGCTGGGCAGCCCCGAGGCCATGGCGGCGGCGGCTGCCAAGGCGGCAAACCGGCCGCTGCTCAAGATCAAGCTCGGCGGTGACGGCGACGGAGCCAGAATCGCGGCGGTGCGCAAGGCCGCCCCCGAATCGGAGCTGATCGTCGACGCCAACGAGGCCTGGACCGAGGCCAATCTGGAGCAGAACCTCGCCGCCTGCGCCGCGGCCGGCGTCACCCTGGTGGAGCAGCCGCTGCCGGCCGGGCAGGACGGCGCGCTGGCGCGGGTCAAGCGGCCGCTCGCGGTCTGCGCCGATGAAAGCGTGCACGACCGCGCTTCGCTCGCGCCCTTGCGCGAGCGCTATGACGCCGTGAACATCAAGCTCGACAAGACCGGCGGCCTCACCGAGGCGCTCGCCATGGCCGACGCGGCGCAGGCGCTCGGCTTCGAGATCATGGTCGGCTGCATGGTCGCGACCTCGCTGTCGATGGCGCCGGCGATGCTGATCACGCCGCAGGCGCGCTTCGTCGACCTCGACGGACCGCTGCTGCTGGCCCGCGATCGTGATCACGGACTTCGTTATGACGGCAGCCTGGTCTATCCCCCGGAGGCTTCGCTCTGGGGATGAGCCTTGAGCCGGTGCCGCGCCGACCAGATCAGCAGCGCACCAAGGCCGGCCATCCCGGCCATCACGTAATACAGGCCCTCGCCGACGCGCGCGTAGATCGCGCCCGAGACGATCGACGTCGCCGCTCCCAACAGCCCGATGCACGCGGCGTAGTAGCCCTGCCCGCGCGCGATCTGATGCGACGGCACGCGCTGCACCAGCAGGCTCATGGTGCCGAGGATGGTCATGCCGAAGGTAAGGCCATGGCCAAGCTGCACGATCGCGAGCAGCGCGAGCGGCGGCTCGTTCGCAGTGACGATCCAGCGCACGACGGCGCCCGCACCGCCGATCGCCATGAGCGTTGAGGCGTGCAACGAGAAGCGCGGCGACAGCGCGAACACGAGGATTTCGGCAATCACACCCAGCGTCCAGAGGCCTGCGATCGTCAGCCCGCCGAGGCCGTGGGCCCGCCAGTTGATCGCCGAGAATGTGTAATAGGCGACGTGACTGTTCTGGATCAGCGCGGCTGAAACGATGATGGCCCAGAAGGCGGGATCGCGCAGCAGCGCCGTGCCGACGCGCGCCTCCGCGCTCTTTCGCCGCACGTCGTCGAGCGGCTGAAGCAAGAGGCTTGTGAACGCCGCGACGGCGGCGAGCGCGACGATGACCCAGATCAGGTCGCGCGCGGCAATGGTGTCGACCAGAAAGCCGCAAGCGAGCGAACCGGCGGCGAAGGCCGCCGAGCCCCACAGCCGCACCGGCCCATAGTCGAGCTTGTAGCGAGCGACGCCGCGCAATGCATAAGCATCGGTCAGCGGGATCGTCGGGGTCCACAGCACGCAGGTCGCGGCGTAGACCAGGAATAGCGTCAGCGGCTGTTGCTGCAGGCCGAGCACCGCAAAGCCCACGGCGGTCGCGAACACCGAGATCGTCATTCCGGCGCGAATGGCGTGGCGCTTTTCGGCAAAGGCGGTTGCATAAGGCAGCGTGGTGAAGCGCGTCATCGCCGGCAGCGCCATGATGACGCCGATCCAGGCCGCGTCGATGCCGATCGCCTTCAGCCAGACCGAGAAGAACGGCAGATGGGCGCCCGAGACCGCGAACACCGCCGAATAGAACAGCGCCAGCCGCACCGCGAATCGGCGTCTCACGGTTGCAGCGATGGGGATTTGTGATTCGGGTTGCATCAAACCAATTGCGATTCGGTCGATATCGTGGTGATCGTTACTGTAACGCGCACTGATTTGCGCGACGAGATTGCCATGGCCACTGAAGCATTCGCCCTCTCGCCCATGTCCGCCCGCGCGGCCGAGCCGAACGAGCAGGACTACGACGCGATCCGCGAAGCGTTCATGGAGACCGCGCGCGGCCGCTGGTTCCTCGGCGAATATGCCAAGCGCAACCGCAATGCCGATACCCGCATGGTGCTCGATGCGGTCGCGAAAATTGAAGAAACCATTGCGGCACAGCGACAACCGGTTATCGAGGACCGCCTGCCCGAGGCGCTGGTGGCGATCCGCCGCGCGGTCGAGGAGACCGAAGCCGTGGCGGTTGCGGCGTTCGATCCGGCCACGATCGAGTCTGGCCTCGCGCCGATCCAGCGCGGCGTACGCATCATCAAGGAGATCTCCTGGCGCTGGCGCGAGATCGGCGCCGACGGGCGAATCTGCGACCTGATTGATTCGCAGCTCGCGGCCATCGAGGGCGCCTGCACGCAGGTTTCGACCATCGACCCGCGCACCGAGCTCAAGGCCGCCTTCGATCTGCTCAAGGACCGGATCGAGCAGACCGACGCTGACGGCGGCGTGGCGCCGCAAACGGCGATGCGTCCCTCCCCGGCGCCTGTGCAGGAAGCGCCGGCTGTCGAGGCTGCCCCTGCCGCGATGGCGAGCGAAGCCCCCGTGGCTTTTACGGAGGCGCCGCAGGACCTCGCATTGCCAGTCGAGGCTGAAACCGCCGTTGAAGAGATCGGCGCCGCTGAAACGACATCGGTTGCCGATACGGCGATGGACATCGCCGGCGAGCCGGAGATCGTCGCCGAAAGCCACGACGCGGTTGAAGAGGCGGTCTCAGCGCCCGACGAGCTCCCGTTCGATGCCGCTGCGCAGGCGGAGGACGAGGCCGTGCTCGAGCGGATCGCATTCGAGATGGCCGCGCCAGATCCGGACTTCGACGAGATCATCGAGCCGATGGAGATGGCTGCGGACATTCGCGAGCCAGTTGCCGCTGATGTCGCTGAGCCGATCGCAGCGGAGCCGGTCGTTGCACCGGTCGCGGAAGCGCCAGCCATCGCGTCGATCGCGGGCGAGCCGGCCGTCGTCCCGGTAGCAGCACAGGCTCCCGCTGTCGAAGCACCGATCGCGGCTGAATCGCTCGCGCGTCTCACCGATGCCATCGCCGAAGCTGCCGCCGAGGTGATGGAGCATCCGGCCCCGGCCATGGCGCCGAGCGCGCCCCTCACCATGGCGCCGACCGCGACACTGCCGATGCCCTCACCTCTGCCCGAGCCTTCGCTCGGCGCCACCATCCTCGCCAGCGGCATCCTGCAAAAGCCCCGCGCCCCCGCCAACGATCCCCTCGCCCCGATCCGCCGCATGACCCAGGCCGAGAAGATCGCGTTCTTCTCCTGAGGGGCGCTCAAAGTCTCTCCACGCCGCTCCTCTCGCGTCCCGGACGCGCCGCAACGCGCAAGCGTTGCTGCGCTGAGTCCGGGGCACGAGGGCATAGGTTTAGGCGCTTCCACACCGTCATTGCGAGCGCAGCGAAGCAATCCAGACCGTCGCCGCGGAAAGACTCTGGATTGCTTCGCTGCGCTCGCAATGACGAGGCTGCGAATCCGTCATCCTGAGGTGCGAGCCATGGGGCGTAGCGCACCCCTTGGGGAGCCTCGAAGGATGAACGGCCGGGATGCAGCCGGGCCGTCGCCCTTCGAGGCTTGCCCCGCGGCGCATTCCACCCGAGCTTTGCCCTCTCAACTTCGCCAAGCTTCTATTGCTTCCAAGCTCAGACCAACGCCATGACCCCGCCCGCAGCAGCGCTGAAAGCGACGACCAGGAGCGGAGGCGCGCGCCAGGCGGTCAGCAGGACGAAGCCGACCAGCGCCACCGCGAAATCCTTAGAGCTGTGCACCGTCGTGGTCCATACCGGATTGTAGAGCGCCGCGCCCAGCACGCCGACGACGGCGGCGTTGACGCCCCGCATCGCCGCCTGCGCGCCGCTGCGCCTTCGGAAGGCGTCCCAGAACGGCAGCGCGCCGAGCAGCACCAGCATCCCCGGCAGGAAGATGCCGATGAGGCCGAGGACCGCTCCTGCGAGGCCGTGCGGTTCGGGAGCGACCACGGTCCCGAGATACGCCGCGAAGGTGAAGAGCGGGCCCGGCACGGCCTGGGCTGCGCCGTAGCCGGCGAGAAACGCGTCGTCGCTCAGCCAGCCGGGGCCGACGAAAGCTTCGCGCAGCAGCGGAAGGACGACATGGCCGCCGCCGAAGACGAGTGCACCGGAGCGGTAGAAGGCATCGAATAGCGCCACGCCCGCCGATCCCGTCAGGCCGCGGAGCACCGGCAGGCCCGCCAGCAGAATGAAGAAGGCCGCAAGCGTGATCAGCCCCACGGTGCGCGAGACCGGCATCGCGACATGTCCCGACGGTGCCGCCATTTCGCAACGGCACAACCACAGGCCGGCGAGCCCGCCGAGGACGATCGCGCCGATCTGCGCCACTGATGAGGTGCTGAGAAGCAGGATGATCGCCGCCGCCGCTGCGATCGAAGCGCGCTCGCGGTCGGGGCAGAGATTGCGCGCCATGCCCCAGACCGCCTGCGCGACGATGGCAACCGCGGTCAGCTTCAAGCCGTGAAGCAAGCCGGTTCCGAGCGGCCCGGTCAACGCTCCCGCTCCGTAGGCGAAGACGATGAGGACGGCAGCCGAAGGCAGCGTGAAACCCGTCCATGCAGCCAGCGCGCCGAGATAACCGGCTCGCATCAAGCCGATCGAGAAGCCGACCTGGCTGCTGGCGGGCCCCGGCAGGAATTGGCACAGCCCGACCAGATCGGCGTAGGCGTGCTCGTCGATCCACTTCCGCCGCACGACGAACTCATCGCGGAAATAGCCGATATGGGCGATCGGGCCGCCGAAGCAGGTCAATCCGAGCTTGAGGAAGATGCGCAGGACTTCCAACGGCGAGCCGGTACGGGCTCCGCGATCGACCGAGGCGTCGGCTGAAGAATTCATGTCGCTCACGGCCGCTTGATCCCGACTGCCGCGTTTATCGGCTTTCGATAAAGGAAATCGGCCCTTTCGGCCAGTCCTAATCCTTCATGGCCTCGCCCGTGAATTCGAGCACGCGCAACTTCGCAAGCGCAAGCCCCTTCCTGCCGAGCGGCGTCGCGCGGTAGAGCGTCCGTGCCGTCCGGCCGGGATGCTCCTTGCGGGAGCGCAAATAGCCCTTCCGTTCCATGCCGTGGAGCAGCGGATAGAGCGTACCGGGACTGAGCCTGTAGCCGTGCCGCGCCAGCTCTTCGATCATCCACTGGCCGTAGATCTCGTGTTCCGCCGCATGGTGCAGAATGTGCAGCCTGATGAACCCGTTGAGCAGATCCTTGAACTTCATGCGCCCTTTATCGAAATCCGTAATTGGAACGACGCAAGCCGCCGGCCGTTAACGCGCAGCCTCGTCGGAGCCGGCTTGGGCTTCCTCGAGACGATATTAGCAGCGAGGAGACTGGCCATGGCAAGTGCGGCAGATCGCGATCCCCGGCACCATACGCAGAAGATGCAAAAGGCCCTCCACGAGATCCGGAACCACCTCCGCGAAGACATCAAGAAGGTCGACGAGCCGCAGCTCAAGGCGATGTTCGAGACCTCCGCCGAGGTGCTTGGCGGCCTGGAAAAGGCCTTCAAGGACTATGAGCAAAAGAATGAAAGCGCCTGGCGGTGATCACGCCCTTGCAGATCAGGAAGCGTCCGTAACCCCTGCCGCCACGAAACTGCACGACGCCGAAGCCCGACTCAGTCGCATCACCTCCAGCAACTGATCCATTCGCGCGCGACCATACGCGCCACAGCCTGATGGCTGCGCTCGCCCGGCAACTGCGCTACAGTGTGAGGGCTCGCCCAATCGGCCTCCTCAGGAGCGCATATGTCTACGGCGATCTCGACACTCGGCGGCGTAGGTCTGTTCCTCCTGGGCATGACCGTGATGACGGAAGGCCTGAAGACGCTGGCCGGCTCCGCGCTGCGCGCGGTGCTCAACAAGGCGGCGTCGACGCCGCTGCTTGGCTCCATTTGGGGCGCCCTTGTCACGCTGCTGGTGCAGTCCTCGAGCGCAACGACCATGACGACGATCGGTCTGGTCAGCGCCGGCCTCTTGACGTTCCAGCAGGGGTTGGGCCTCGTCTTCGGCGCGAACATCGGCACCACGGGCACGGGCTGGCTGGTCGCGCTGATCGGCGTCCGCGTCTCGCTCACGGCCGCGGCGCTGCCGATGATCTTCGTCGGTGCGTTGACCAAGCTTCTGGGCAAGGGACGCATTTCCGGCGTCGGTGCGGCGCTTGCCGGATTCGGACTTGTGCTGTTTGGGCTGACGACCCTGCAGCAGGGCATGGGTGGCCTCGCGGAACGACTGCACCCGGCGGACCTGCCTGCCGTTCTCGGTAGCCCCGGGACCCCATGGTGGTCGGGCCTGCTCGGCGTGCTGGCGCTGGTCGTGATCGGACTGGTCATGACCGCGCTGATGCAATCGTCAACGGCCGCCATCGCGGTGACCTTGTCCGCTTATTTCGCCGGTGCGATCGGACTGGACCAGTCCTGTGCGCTGATCATCGGCCAGAACATCGGCACGGCTACGAGTTCGGCCCTGGCGGCGATCGGCGCGAGCACCACCGCCAAGCGGCTGGCCATCGCCTATGTGCTTTTCAAGCTGATCGCGGCACTGGTCGCGCTGGTCGCCTTTCCCTTTGTCACGCCTCTGCTGCTGCGTGCCTCGAGCACGATCGACGGCGTCACGCTGCTCGCCGGTTATCACACGGCGTTCAATGTTGTCGGCGTGGCGGTCCTGCTGCCGCTGATCAACTGGTTCACGCGACTGGTGGAGCGCATCCTGCCCGAGCGTGGCTCACCGCTCACGCGGTGCCTCGAACCGTTGGCACTCGCTACGCCTGCCGTGGCGGTGGAAGCGGTGCGGCGAACGATCGCACGCGTGCTCGTGACGGTGTGCGGTTCGGTCGAGGCGCGACTGGCCGGCCACACCGGACCCATACGCGTGGGGAAGGACACCGTGTCCGTGCAGGAGGCGGCCGACGCCGTGCGTCAGGCGCAACTATTCCTGTCGGACGCGGCCGGACCGCCCGACATCGACGACGAGCAACGCTCGCTCACGAGCACACTGCACGCGCTCGACCACGCGTCTCGACTGACGGACCTCGCGAATGGAGGAATCAATTTCGCTACAGTGGCAGATGGACCGGAGGACATCCGCGCCAAAGAGCTAAGCGCAGAGGTGATGCGAAGCGCAGCCGCGATTGCGCGTGGTGTGGCGGCGCCGCCCCGCGTCGCGGGATCGCCGCCAGCGTCACATGCCGACGTCATGGCCGGCCCCCGCGCGAACCCGCCTGACGAGGCCATCGCCGAGCTCGAGCGTTGTACGACGGAACTCGACGAAGTGCTGCGCAGGCACCGCAGCGCGACGCTCAGCGCGGTGTCCAATGGGACCCTCACCGCCGATGCCGCCCTGCTTCGCGTCGAGACGGTTCGAAACCTCAAGGCCCTGTCGCAGCACGCCTGGCGCTCGGCGATTCATCTCGTCGGTCGCGGCTAGATCGATTTCAGCATAGCCGGTTCCAGCGTGATTCAGGTCACGCACCGGATCATGGTGATCGGCATCACGTACGCAAGACTCGAACGCGGTCTAGCCTCCCCGCAACCAATCTCGCATCGAGATTAGCCCCGAGGGAGCAAGCCATGTTCCGCCTGAAGTCCTTCCTGATGTATGCGGGCCTGCTGGGAAGCCTGTTCGGCTTCGCCTGCGGCCCGGTTTCCGCGCAGGTTGCCCCGGTCGAGTCGGCCGCTCCCACCGCGCTGCAAAGCCCGGAGCAGCGGGTGGCGCTGGTGATCGGCAATTCGAACTACCAGAACGCGCCGCAGCTTTCGAACCCCGACAATGATGCGCAATCGATGGCGCAGTTCCTGAACTCGGCCGGCTTCGAGGTGATCTCGGCGACCGACCTAACCCAGAACGACATGCTCAAGGTCGTACAGGATTTTTCGGCCAAGGTCGCCGCCCGCGGCCCCAACACCGTGGCGATGATCTACTACGCCGGCCATGGCGTGCAGCTCGCCGGCGAGAACTACCTCGTTCCCGTTGATGCGAAGGTCTCGACCCCGACCGAGCTCGTCAGCAACTCGGTCCGCCTCGTCGACGTGATGTCGACGTTGGAGACGATCCCGAGCCGCATGCGCATCGTCATCCTCGATGCCTGCCGCAACAACCCGTTCCCCAGTGTCAACGATGCCGGCCGCGGCCTTGCGATCGTCGATGCGCCGAACGGCTCGATCGTCGGCTATTCGACCGCACCGGGCGCCGAAGCGCTCGACGGCAGTGGCGGCCACAGTCCCTACACCCAGGCCTTCCTCAACGTCGCGCGCCAGCCCAACGTGCCGATCGAGCAGCTGTTCAAGCGCGTGCGGCTCGAGGTGAGCCACTCAACCGACGGCGCGCAGACGCCGTGGGAGAGCTCGTCGCTGACGTCCGATTTCTATTTCTTCGGCGACACGGCCGTTGCCGCCAACCGCGCGCCGGTGAATGCGCCTGTGGTGCAGATGGCGTCCAACCTGCCGAGCCGCTCGGCGCGTCAGGCCTATGACTACGTGCTGTCCGAAGGCAATCCCGCCTACTATCAGGAGTTCATCCACATGTATCCGCACGACCCCCTGTGCGATCACATCCGCTGGCTGCTCTCAAACCTCCTGATCTCGCAGGCCTGGCACAAGGCAGTGCTCGCCAACTCGCCGCTCGGCTACCAGACCTTCTATGACAGCTACGGCAACAGCCCCTATGCGCAAGTCGCGCTGAAGCTGGCGGCGCAGCCGAAGCTGATCCCCTTGATGCAGCCGACGAAGTTTCTGGCTCCGCAAACCATCGCGCCGACCTTGAAGTTCGGCAATCTCGGCACGCCTAAGTACCTGCCGCTCGTGCAGCAGGGTAATGGCGGTAACCTGCCGGTCGTGCAGAGGCCGGTCGACATCAACGTCATCGCCAAGCTTGGCAATGGCGGCCAGGTCGTCACCCTGCCGGCGGGCAACCAGCCGAACAACCCGCCGTCGCAAAATCCGGGCAAGATCGTCACCCTGCCCGCGCCGACTGGCGGCACGACCAACAACGGCACGATCGGCAAGATCGTGACGCTGCCGGCGACCAACAACACGCCGAATGCCGGCAACAACGGTGGCTCGGGCAAGATCGTCAGCTTGCCGGTGACGAATGTCGGCAAGGGCGGCGACGTGAAAAACATCGACGTCAAGAACATCGACGTGAAGACGACCAATGGTCAGTCGCAGAATCAGCCGATCCGCACCAACAACGGCAACACCGGCATCGTGAAGCTCAACAACAACCCGGCGAACAAGATTCAGGTGCAGAACAACCGTCCGCAGCTCAATACGATGCCAAACCACAATAACAGTGGCGCGGCGGACAACAACTTCCGGCAATCGATGAACCAGGCGCCGAGCATGAGCGGCGGCAACAATCGCCGCAGCTTCATGCACTGATCGCGGCCGGCCGCGCACACGACAAAAGGGCAGAGCGACAACGCTCTGCCCTTCTTCATCTCAGAGTTAGGGCAGGATCAGATGGGCGTACGTCGCTCAGGGACGAACCCGGATGATCGTATTCCCCTTGCGTCGCTCGGCAGGATTTAAGGCGGCGACGGCATCGTCGAGGGTCGAGACGTTGCCAATGTGCGTCCGGAGTCGTCCGTCCCGCACCCGCTGGACGATCTCACTCAGTTGGGCACGATCGGACTCGACGACGAAGTCGACCGCCAGGCCGTCGGAGGGCCACGCCTCGGCCGGCCCGACGACGGTCACCAGTGTTCCTCCGGCTCGAATTAATCCTGCGGACCGCTTCTGGATGTCACCGCCGATGACATCGAACACCAGATCGACTTCGCCGACGTCTTCCAGGGCGTCGTTGTCGAGGTCGACGAACTCCTTCGCGCCGAAGTCGAGCACCGTCTGACGGTCGGCGGCGCGTCCGGTGCCGATGACGTAGGCGCCGGCCTCTCGTGCGAGTTGCGTCACCATCGACCCGACTGCGCCGGCCGCGCCGTGTGCGAGGACGCTCTGCCCCGCCTGAAGGCGGCCGTGCTGGAACAGCCCTTGCCATGAGGTCAGGCCCGAGATCGGCAGGCTCGCGCCCACCGTGAAGTCGACGTCGCCCGGCAGCGGCGCGAGGTTGCGTGCCTCGATCGCCACATACTCGGCCAGCGTGCCGTCGCGATACCAGTCCGCGAGGCCGAACACCCGCTGTCCCACCGACAGCCCGGTCGTGCCATATCCGAGAGCGGTGACCACTCCGGCCAGCTCGTGCCCAGGGATCGATGGTGTTCGATCACGATCGAGGCGATCGGTCCAGGTCGATGGCCACGCCAGCTCAGTCGGGACAAATCCTGACGCATGAACCTGAACGACGACGTCGTTTATCGCTGCCTGCGGCTCGGGCCGGTCCACCAGCTTCATCCCGGCCGTTCCCGCGGCCTGATCCGTTACAACGATCGCCTTCATGGGAGCTATCTCCTCGATCATTTGTCTCTTGGTGGACATGTTGCAGGGAGCGTGGACGCGCCGGCTATCCACAAAATGCCAGGCAGTGTGGAACTCTTGTCTCCGGGTCTGCGATCTGCGCTGTCTGCATTGACCGGGGCTCCCACTAAGCTGATGAGTCGGGATCGTTCCGGTCGCTGGTGTTAGCAAATTGATGCGTTGCGCGTGTTCAGCGCGATGGTTGCCGTCCCCATCCAACTCGATTGTGCCAAAAGGGCTCCGTTGGCTGCCCAGATTTATTCGGCGATCCGAGAGCGCATCGCTTTAGGTCGGCAGCGAATGACCCTGGCTGTGTGAAAAGTCGCGAGTCGGCTACGATTCCTCCGTTTCCTGATGGGGGGTGCGGATGGGACGTTTCGTTGAAGGCGCGGATAGATCCCAGCTGACGCTCTTGCCGGAATGCCTGGAGGATTGGGTAAGCGAGGACAACGCCGTTTATGTCATCGATGCCTTTGTCGAGGCGCTCGACCTACATGGAATGGGATTCGAACGTGTGATCGCCAAGGAGACGGGCCGGCCCTCCTACCATCCGGCAGTCCTCCTGAAGCTGTACATCTACGGTTATCTCAATCGGGTGCAATCCAGCCGGCGCCTGGAACGCGAG